>JALRIK010000067.1 GCA_023255435.1 Marivivens sp. | reverse complement strand
TGTGATCTACTTCGTAACCGTCTGGACAGTTTTCATATATCTTTTTTATTTTTTCTTTATTTGCATTAAGAGCAAAAGATCTGTTGTATCCATACTTTGCTCTATATCTTGCCTGTCTTGCAGCGTCCTTTGCTTGCCGCGTCAGGTGATCCACCGTTTGCCGCGCAAAGTCCCTCAGCTTGGGGTTGGCGGCCATCGCTTTGCGGGCAACCTCTTGGGACAGAAGGCCAAGCCCGTCGAGAACGGGATAATGGAGCAATTCCTCCACATGGGGTAACCCATCGAGATCATTGCGGAAATCGCTGGCCTTTGGCATCTGCTTTTGCCATTGGGCGACCCTCTCGCGGGTCTGCGGCTGGATATAGGTCGTCGCTACATCGCGCCAGAATGGGCTATCTTCCCGCTCACTCACATAGTGCAAATTGATGAAATCGCGGAAATCGTCGACCTGTCCCGCGATGGCGGCGTTATAGCGCTCTTGCCCCTTGGGATCGGGTGTGCCGAGCGTCGCAAGATGGCGCTTGATGAACAAAAGAAGTGAAATGATCGTCCCGTGGATCGACGTCGCCTCGAGCGGTTCAAGAAAGCTTGAGGCAAGACCAAGGGCAAGAACATTGCCCTTCCACACTTCGGAGAGGCGGCCCGCGTTGATCTTGATGTCGTTGCGCGGCTCGATGGGATGGCCGAGCGCGGACTCGATCTCGGCTTGCGCCTGATCGGGGGTGACATGGCGGTCGGAATAGACATAGCCGCAGCCGATCCGCCCTTGGGTCGGGATCTGCCACATCCAGCCCGACTTTTGTGCCCAAGCGAGTGTATAGGCGGGAAGTTCCTCGCCCTCTTTGAGATCGAGCCAAAAGGGCATAGCCCGATTGACGGGCAGCACGTCACCATAGCCAACCCATGACGCGCCCATAGCGCCAGAGATGAGCGAGCGGCGAAATCCTGTGCAGTCGATAAAGAAATCCGCAGAGAAAGTCTGACCATTATCAAGCCGTAACGCCGTAATGTCGCCCGTTTGCGCGTCGCGCTCGGCGTTCTCGACCAAGGCCTCGAGGGTTGCGATCCCTTCAGCTTTGTTCCGCAGGTAGGCGCCCACTTTGGCCTGATCGAAGTGATAGGCGTGGTGAAAGCGGCTGATCGGAACGTCACGGTCCCCCGCGCGCGCTACGGGGGCTTTGCCGCCCGCCATCAGTGCCGCAAAGACATGGGGTTCGGTCACCGAGCGACCTGCCGCCACGCAAAAGGTGTCGATCCAAGCGCCGCCGTTCGGCACGCGGTCCGCGAGCGCATAGGCGTCGTCAATCGGCCCGTCATAGGAATGACCCAAACGCCGCCAGTCGCGGTGCCTGATGCCGAATTTGATCGTGGCATCGGTGTTGGCAAGGAAATCCCGCTCGTCGAACCCGAGCGCCTGAAGCACACCGCCGAAAATCGAGGTGGTGCCTTCTCCGACCCCGATGGTCGGGATCTTGGAGCTTTCGATCAAGGTCAGCCGAAGCGTGCGCCCAAGGCGTTTCGCTTCGGCCTGTAAAAGATGCGCAGACAGCCAACCCGCCGTGCCTCCACCGACAATGGCAATGTGCAAGGGGGGCTGGCCGTCTGCTGCGGTCATCTTAGGCTACCTTTTTCTTTGCGCCCCCCGAAATCCATTCGGGAAGCCATGCGCCGTGCGCTTCGATCAATTCGTCTACCATCTCCCAGATTTGGTCGAGGTCAAGCTCTGCACCCGTATGGGGGTCCATCATGGCGGCGTGATAGATGTGCTCGCGGTTCTCGGTGAGGAGTGCCTTGACGGTGAGTTCCTGCACGTTGATGTTCGAGCGCATGATCGCGGCAAGCTGCGGCGGAAGGTTCTCTACGCGGGTCGGCTGGATGCCATTGCGGTCCACAAGGCATGCCACTTCGACGGCGCAGCCCTCGGGCAGGGCGGGGATATAGCCCTTGTTCGCGACGTTGCCATAGATCACGCTCGGCGTTCCGGTCCAGACCGAGTTGATGATCTCGGAGGCATATTCGACCGAGTTCGGCACTTCGATGCTGTCCGAGGTCTTGTATTCCTCGAGCTGGTCTTTCCAGCGCGCGATCTGTTCGACACAGCGCTTGGGGTATTCGTCCAGCGGAATGCCGAAACGCTCGATGATGTCGTCGCGGCCGCGCTTGATGAACCACGGTACATATTCGGCAAAGTGCTCGGAGCTTTCCGTTGCAAAGTAGCCGACGCGCTTCATCATCTCGTAGCGCACCTTGTTGGGGCAGCGCGGGTTCCAGCTGCTTTCGGGGCGCGGATAGATGCCTTCGGCATAGCCTTTGTGCAGCGCAGGATAGAGATCGCGATAGCTGCCGTCCTCCATGATTTCCTCGAACTTGAGGAAATAAGCGACGTGGTTGATGCCAGCCGAGAGATAGCGGATCTTGCTGTCAGGGATCTGCAAATCGCTGGCAAGCTCGTGCGCGGTGTGCTGGACGGAATGGCAAAGGCCGACCTGTTTGATATGCGGGTATTTCGCCGCAATCGCCCAAGTGTTGATTGCCATCGGGTTCACATATTGCAGCATAAGCGCATCGGGACACACATCGGTCATATCTTCACAGATGAACCAAAGGTGCGGCACGGTGCGAAGCCCGCGCATGATGCCGCCGATCCCGAGCGTGTCGGCGATGGTCTGGCGCAGGCCGAACTTTTTCGGCACTTCAAAGTCGGTGACGGTGCAGGGTTCGTAGCCTCCGATCTGGAAGGCGACGACGACAAAGTCGGCATCCGTCAATGCCTCGCGCTGGTTGGTGTGGAGCGAGTGTGTCGCGCCCGCGCCGATCGAAGAGACCAGCTTTTCAAAAACGATCTCGCTTTCCTTGAGGCGCTGTTCGTTGATGTCCATCAGTGCGACATGCGAATTGGCCAGAGCGGGACGCTGCAGCACGTCGCCGATAATGTTCTTCATAAAAACCGTGGATCCGGCGCCGATGAAAGCGATTTTTGGATGTGCACGCATGAGTGTTTCCTTCTAAATGCACCGCCCCGTCAGGCGGCAGTCACGTTGAACGCCGCGTTGACAAGACGTTGCGTATATTCGGTTTGAGGGGTTTCGAGGACCTGAGCGGTTGGACCCGCTTCCACGACATTGCCGTGCTGCATCACGATGACGTTGTGACAGAGCGCTTTGACGACTTTGAGGTCGTGGCTGATGAACATGTAAGTGAGATCGTGTTTTTCGCGAAGGTCACGAAGGAGGTCGATGATCTGTGCCTGAATGGACAGATCGAGCGCGGAGGTCGGCTCGTCGAGGAGAATGAACTCGGGCTTGAGAACGATCGCGCGGGCGATTGCGAGACGCTGGCGCTGGCCACCCGAAAACTCGTGCGGGAAGCGCTGCATTGCGTCGCGCGGCATCTGCACATCTTCTAGCGCTTTGGCCACCATCTCTTCGCGCTCGGCGGCATTCTCACCGATCCCGTTGACGATGAGACCTTCCTCGATGATCTGCCGAATGATCATACGCGGATTGAGCGAGGAGAAGGGGTCCTGAAAGACGACCTGCATTCGCGTGCGCATCGGGCGGAGCTCTTTGCGGCTCAGGGTGCTGATGTCCTTGCCGTCAAAGAGGATTTTTCCGCCGTTTGCGTCCTGTAGACGGATCATCGACATGCCGAGCGTGGTTTTGCCCGAACCGGACTCGCCTACAATCCCGAGCGTCTCGCCCTTGCGAAGCGTGACGTCGAGATTGTTGACGGCCACAAGGTCGGTCTTTTTGCGGCTGAAGATCCCGCCATAGGCCAGCGTAAAGGCCACCCGCATATCCTTGGCTTCCATGAGCACGGGCGCATTGGGGTCAAGAGGGCCGGGGCGTCCCTTTGGCTCGCTTGCCAGAAGGTGCTTGGTATAGGGGTGCTGCGGGTTCGAAAACACGTCTCGGGTCGCGCCGCGCTCCACCACTTCGCCATAGCGCATCACCACCACATCGTCCGAGGTCTTTTCCACCACGGTCAGATCGTGGGTGATCAGGATCACCGCCATGTTGTGGCTTTTCTGGAGGTCCTTGAGCAGCGTCAGGATTTCCGCCTGCACCGTCACATCGAGCGCCGTCGTCGGCTCGTCCGCGATCAGAAGGTCGGGCTTGTTGGCAAGCGCCATCGCGATCATCACGCGCTGACGCTGACCGCCCGACATCTCGTGCGGATATTGGCCAAGCCGCGCTTCGGGGTCGGGAAGCTGCACCTCTTTGAAGAGACGGAGCACCTCGGCCTGCGCGTCTTTCTTGGGCATTGGGCGGTGGATCTGGATGATCTCGGCCACCTGATCACCCACCGTATAGATCGGGTTAAGCGAGGTCAGCGGTTCCTGAAAGATCATCGAAATCCGGTTTCCGCGGATTTTCTGCATCTGGAGCTCGGAAAAACTCGAGATGTCCTCTCCGTCGAACCAGATTTTGCTGTCCTGACTAACACGGGCGTTCTCGGCCAGCATCGACATGATCGCACGCGCGGTGACGGATTTTCCCGAACCGGACTCGCCGACGACTGCAAGCGTCTTGCCGCGCGCGACCTCATAGGACACACCGCGCACCGCGTTGACCGTGCCTGTGACCGTCTTGAAGTCGACGACGACGTTTTCAATTTTGAGCAAGGGATCAGTCATTGGAATAGGGGTCCATTGCGTCGCGCAGACCATCGCCAAAGGCATTAAAGGCCAACACGGAAATTACGATCATACCGACAGGCGCCATGAGCCAAGGAGCGGCGGCAAACGACTGGAAGTCGCGCACCTGATTGAGCATGGAGCCCCAGCTTACCATCGGGGCCTGAACCCCGACGCCGAGGAACGACAGGAAGCTTTCCAGAAGGATCACTTCGGGGAGTTGATAGGTCGCCCAGACGATGATGTGTGACGAGGTGTTCGGCACAATATGACGTGCGATGATACGATTGTCTGATGCGCCAACAGCGACCGCAGAGCGCACGTATTCCATCGAGCGGATCGAGATCACCTTCCCGCGCAGCTCGCGGCTCAGGTCCGCCCAGCGGAGCAGCACGAGGATGGCCGCGAACATGATAAAGATACTCATCGGCTCGGCACGGCGCGGCAGGATGGCCACAAGCGCAAGATAGAGCGGAAGGTCAGGGAAGGATTTGACGAATTCTACGATCCGCTGGACGATCATATCGAAGCGCCCACCGAAATACCCCGAAGCCACGCCAACGATCGTACCGATGAAACAGGCGGCAACCATCACCAGAAACCCCATGAGGAGGGTGATGCGCGTCCCGAGGATCATCCGCGAGAGCACGTCGCGACCAAGCGAGTCCGTCCCGAGGAAATGCACGAAACTTCCGTCCGTGGTCCCGATAAGCCGCGTCTCGAAGGTCATCCCGAGGAAGGTCCAAGGATCGCCTTTGACGAAGAGGGCCAGCGGATGCACCTGGGTCTCGTCGGGGACGAAGGTGATCTCGAAGGTGTTCATATCCATCTCTTCGGTAAAGCCCATGACATAGGGGCGGGTCAGGCCACCTTCGGGCGCAAAGAAGCGGATGGTTTGCGGCGGCGAATAAATCGCCGTGCGGTCTTTGGTTTCGGGGCCGTAGGGGGCGATGAACCCCGAAAAGACGGCCGTGATGATGATGAAGAGACAGCCGATCAGGCCGACCATTCCGTATTTGTTGCGCATGAAGCGACGGCGCACGAGTTGCCAATACGACAGGTTCGCCCCTGCGCTGACGGCTTCTGCATTGAGGTTGATATCGGTCATTGCATCAGGTCCGAGTCAGAGTGGCGCGACGCACGCGCGGATCGAGAAGGGCAAGCATAAGGTCGGCAAAGATATTCCCAAGGACGAGAAGGATTGCGACCATCATGAAAATCGCCGAGACGACATACATATCGCGGTCTCCCACGGCGCCGAGGATGAGCGGGCCTACCGTCGGAATGCCGAGCACGATGGCGATCTCAATCTCGCCCTTGATCATGTAATCAAAGCGGGTGCCGAGGTTCATGATCACAGGGTGCAGCGCATTGGGAACAGCGTGCTTGAAGAGAACTTTGCCGCGCGAGAGCCCCTTGGCACGGGCCGTCTCGATATATTGCATGTTCATCACATCGAGCAGGTTGCCGCGCATCATGCGGGTTGTATAGGCCTGACCGGCCCAGACCGACACCAGAAGCACAGGCCAGACGTGCTTGAGGAAATCCCAGAACTTATCGAGCGTCCATCCGTCCTGAAGGATGTATTGCGGCGAGTTTACGGCGCCGATGTAGGGCGAGTGCCAGACAATGGCGAGGAAATAGAGGATCACGAGGCTGATCACGAATTTGGGGATCACAATGCCGAGAAAGGCAATCAGCGTGGCAAGGTTATCACCCAGCTTGTATTGGTTGGTGGCGGCATAGATGCCGAGGAGCACGCCCATCACCTGACCGATCACTAGCGTCATCACAGCAAGGATCAAGGTGCGGGGAAGGCGGGTGCCGATCACTTCGGTGACGGGGCGGTTCTGTTCGAACGACATCCCGAAGTCACCTGCGGTGACGATGTTCTTGAGCCAGTCGAGATACTGGATGGCCACAGGCTGATCGAGCCCGAGACGTTCACGCATCGCAGTCGCCTGCGGCAGAAGCTCGTCATAGGATTTGCCCGTCTGTGCCGAGGTGTTTGCGATCCAGGTGTCCACATAATCACCCGGAACGGCTTGGATAATGGCAAAGGACACGATCGAGATGCCAAGCAGAAGCGGTATCGCGACGATGATCCGTTTGAAGAAGAAAATCACAAAGTCCATTGGTGGTCCCCGAGGGCACTTCGGCCCGGTCTGGTAAAGTCCCGCCCCGATGTGATTGGCCATCGGAGCGGGTGTCGAGCGAAGCTATAGCTTAGTATTCAGCTACAGTTCCGGGGAGGAGCTCATCGATTTGCTGGTCAGCAGGCACCCAGAGGCGCTCGCGGATGACAGCATCCTCTGCCCATTCATACATGAACACAGGGGTGCCCGGGTGGGCGTTCTTGATCCGCTTGTTGACCAGAAGCGCGGCAGGAACCTGAACCAGACCGATGTTATAGAGGTTATCGGTCAGGATCGCCTGCATCTTGCTTGCGGTTGCGGCCTGAGCGGCAGCATCGTCGGTCGAGTTGAACTCGGTCACGAGGTTTGCCAGTTCACCTTCGAACGGCAGAAGGTCACGACCTTCGGCACTGGTGAGGTGGAACGCAGGGCAGATGTCCGAAACCGGCAGGTTGCCACAGGCTTCACGGGTCGGAAGCACAAAGTTGGCGCGCTGAAGGATCGCGGAGAAGTCACCCGAGTTGCGCATCGGATCGAAGCTGGTTTCGTCGATCGACTTGGGCAGCACGCGGATACCAACCTCGGCAAGCTGCGAGGTGATCGCATCAACTTGCTTACGGTCTTCGTTACGCTGCGACTTGTAGGTCACATCGATAACAAGATCTTCGCCCGTTCCGGGAAGGTTCAGGATGCCGTTTCCGTCGGTGTCGGTCAGACCGAGACCAGCAAGAAGCGCCTTTGCACCATCTGCGTTATAGGGGGTGAAGTTGGTCGCATCCGCATCATAGTAGGGCGAACCGGTGGGATAGCCGCCCATATAGGCATAGGCGAACGGTCCACGGGCCAGAGCCTGACCAACCGCGTCACGGTCGATTGCATGACTGAGGGCTTTGCGGAAGTCCAGCTCGCGGAAGAGACCGCGGAGTTCCTTGTCATAATCGGACTCTGCCATGTTCTGGGCAAAGTTCAGCTCGACGCGCCAAGCAAGGGTGCGCGGGCCGAATTTCGCGGAAACAGGAGCAGCAGGGTCTTGGCTCTGCTTGAGCGCTTCGACAAAGTTGCCGGGGTCCTCCATGTTCGACCAGTCGCCTGTGCCGGCCACGGCCTGGGTGGTGCGGTCGTCCCAAGTGGTGAGCTTGAAGTGCATCTCGTTGATGTAGGGAAGCTGGTTCCCCGCTTCGTCAACCTTCCAGTAGTAGGGGTTGCGACGCATGATCACGATTTCGTCGGGACGATGCTCGACGGGCACCCAAGCGCCGAGCACCGGAACAGGCACTTTGTCGGACGGCAGGGCGTTCAAATAGTCGTCGTAGGACTTGGACGGATCATACTTGGGGTGGCTGGCCTTGAGAACATGGCTCGGGCCGGGGCAGCCTTGGATATAGGCAAGACCTTCGAGAATGGTGTTCGACTGGGCCGTCGGGAAGACGAACTTGAAGGTATAGGCGTCGATCACCTCGAGCTTGGCACCGCCGCCGAACGAGTTGGCAGAGATACGGGAAGCGATGTTTTCGTCTTGCACGTTGTCGTCATACCAGAAGGCGATGTCTTCGGTGTCGAAGGCATCACCGTCGGACCACTTGATGCCCTCGACGAGGTGCATGGTCAGTTCGGTCATATCGGCGTTCCATTCCCAGCTCTTGGCAAGGTTCGGAAGCGGGCCCGACTGGTCTTCGCCCTTGATCTGCCAACGCGGACCCTGACGGACGAGACATTCCTGAATGGCGAGGTTGATACCACCCCAGCCCTGATGTTGACCAGCAAGCCAGTTGAAGCCCTCGGGGCGGCCGCCGATCACGTGACGGAAGACGCCGCCATAAACGCCGATGCCGTCTGACATCGCAGCAGTCTTGAAGACCAGCGGCTCTGCGGGAAGACGCTCTTCGACGGGGGGCAGTTTGCCAGCCGCGACCAGCTCGTCAAGGAACGGCGCCTGCGCATAGCTGTCTAGCTTGCGATAGTCGTAAATGTCGTCGCGCCCGATCAATTCGTATTCGAGACCGGAAAGCGAGGTTTCGGCGGGCATCGGATCGGCATTCGCGACCGAAGCGCCCAGTGCGGCAGCGCACACACCGGTGAGCAACCATCCGGAAAGTTTGAAAGTATGTGTCACAGATTTTTCCTCCCTAATGACGTGCTCAACTTGACGCAGCGCGATTTCCCTGACTTCCTGAAATGGACTGATGTTTTCCGGAAATCGCACTATCAGTGGAAATTCATCTTGAGAAGTTAGTTGAGGTTCGGGAGGTAAGTTTATGGTAAAGCGTGAAAAACTTGATATTTCAGACGTTGTCCCGTTTTCGGAACAAGTTGATAAAACGCGGGTTCCTCAGGCGAACGACTACCTGATCGAGCGTCACACCCCCTCGCTTTTCGACACGCCTTACCACCATCACACCTCGGTCGAGATCAATTTTCTACAGGGTTGCGCGATGGATTACTCTTTCTCGGGCGAAGAAATCGCGCTGAAATCCGAGCGACTCACCCTCTTTTGGGGGGCGGCGCCGCACAAGGTCGCGAACGTTTACGGTACTGGGAAAATCACCAACATTTATCTTTCGCTGGGCCAGTTCATCCGCTGGGGGCTTCCGACCGAAATGGTCGAACCGATTCTCTCGGGCGCGGTTCTTGGGGCGAAATCGCTGGGCGCGAGCGATGTTGCCTTTTTCGATCGCCTGATTGCGGAAAAAGGCCAGAAGTCCGCGCAATGGCGGCGCATGCATCTCGATGAAATCGAGAATCGGCTCCGCCGTTTGGCGCTCGAGGGGTGGGAGGTGCTCAGGCAGCCCAAGATTGTGACCCTCCAACAGGAGATCACCGCTCAGGCGATGCTCCATGTTGAAGCTATGCTCAAATTCATCGCCGATAACTTCACGATCCCGATCAACGTGTCGGACATCGCAGAAGCGGCGAACCTCTCCACGGGGCGCGCAGGGCATCTGTTCAAGCTCGTGATGGGCCTGAGTATCAAGCAGCACCTGCAACGGGCGCGTCTCTCGCATGCGCGGATGCTCCTGTCGGAAACCTCGCACAAGATCGCGGCGGTCGGGCTTGATAGCGGCTTTCCCTCGCTCTCGGCCTTTTACGAGGCATTCACCAAGGCAAACGGAATGTCGCCCGCGAAATATCGGGAAACCGCGAGGCGCAGCAGTCCCTTTGTGGGCGAACACAGTGATGTGTAAGTCTAACCTATGTGAGAGTTGAAACTAGAATTTTCTCTCTAGAAAAGAATTTTCTGAAATGGTTTCTTGCGACCCAAGCCCGCGGGGTGCCGTTGTGCGCTTCTTTGGCGGAAGACTATGAGGGAATCGTCAACAATCATCTGAAGGAAAAGCCATTGTTAACGCATTGGTTTCATTTCACTTTATTGACGAAAACTTATGCCAGTTTCGTCTCTTTCGGTTGAGAGAGCAAAGATGAGCGGTCGACACCGGCTTGCTCTGGTGCGCCGATTTCAGTCCCATCCACTTTGAGATCGGCGCACCGCCTTAGAGCGCTTGCATTCCGCAAGCGGGTTGTGAAAGGTCTCTCTCGACACATTGGCCGAATATTCGGGCCGACCGCACGATCTGCGGCAAAGAGGGAACGAGACATGACGCATCTATGGGTTCGCGCCGAACAGCGCGCAAACGAAGAACGGGTGGGCCTGACCCCCGAAGGCGTGCGCGCATTGATCGACAAGGGGCTGCGTGTCACCGTCGAAGAATCGAGCGTCCGTGCCATCCCGATCGACGGATATCGCGAAGCAGGCGCCGAAATCGCCGAAGAAAACAGTTGGCCCGAAGCGCCGCGCGATGCGATCATCTTCGGTCTCAAGGAACTCCCCGAGGACGGGACGCCCCTCGGGCATCGCCACATCATGTTCGGCCACGCCTACAAAGGTCAGCCAGCCGGCCAAGAGCTTTTGAAGCGGTTCAAGGCAGGTGGCGGCACGCTCTATGATCTCGAGTATCTTATTGCCGAGAACGGCCGCCGCGTCGCGGCCTTTGGGTATTGGGCAGGATTTGCGGGGGCTGCGGTCTCGGTCAAGACATGGCTTGCACAGGCGCACGGGGCGCTTTGCGGCCCTGTCGGGGTCTATGCGGGGCGCGATGCTCTGGTCGATGAACTCAAGTCCGAACTTGCCGCCGTTTCAGGGCGTCCCGATGTGATCGTGATTGGCGCTCTGGGCCGCGTGGGAACGGGCGCAAGCGATCTGTGCACGGAACTCGGTCTTGGTGTCACCAAATGGGATATGGCCGAAACCGCGTCTGGCGGTCCATTCCCCGAAGTGCTCGAACACGAGATTTTCCTCAATTGCATTCTTGCGAACGAAGGCTGTCCTGTCTTTGTTCCTGCATCTGCCAAGACCGCTGCGCGCCGTCTTTCTGTGATTGGCGACATCGCCTGTGATCCGACTTCGGACTTTTCGCCGATCAAGGTCTATGACCGCACGACGAGTTGGGCCGCACCCGCTCTTCGCGTAGCAAGCGATCCTGTGCTGGACGTAACCGCCATCGACAATCTGCCTTCAATGCTGCCGGTCGAAAGCTCGATCGACTATGCGGGGCAACTTCTGCCTTCGCTCCTAGCGCTTACCGACATCGACGAGGGTGTCTGGGCGCGGGCGAAAGCCTTTTTCGATACACACAGCGCCCGCGTCTAAGACGGGCCGACAAAGGGAGAGAAACATGACGATCCATTGGTGCGGAACGGGACTTTCCGCAGTGCCCGGCCTCCGCCGTCTTTTGTCGCGGGGCCATCCCGTCAAGGTTTGGAATCGCACGGTCGAAAAGGCCAGGGACGAGGTCGGCGACCTGACGGACAACATCGCGGCCTTTGATATGGC
Source organism: Marivivens sp. (assembly GCA_023255435.1). Lineage (GTDB taxonomy): Bacteria > Pseudomonadota > Alphaproteobacteria > Rhodobacterales > Rhodobacteraceae > Marivivens. The sequence continues at coordinate 3,225 of JALRIK010000067.1, read as the reverse complement.
GGCGCTCGGGGCCGAGGTTGCGGCGGGGGATGTCGTGATCTCGATGTTGCCTGCCGACATGCATGTCCCCTTGGCCAAACTTTGCCTTGCCGCGGATGCGCATTTCGTCACTTCGAGCTATATCGCCCCTGAAATGCGCGCCCTGCATGACGCGGCGGCGGCCAAGGGGCTTTGCTTTGTCAACGAGGTCGGTCTTGATCCGGGGATCGACCACCTCATGGCGCATCAGCTTGTGGCCGAGTATCGCGCAAGTGCCGCCTGTGATGTGGAAAATGCGCTTTCGTTCATTTCCTATTGTGGCGGCGTTCCCAAGATCCCGAACGCTTTTAGATATAAATTCAGCTGGTCGCCTTACGGCGTGCTCAAGGCGCTCAGCTCACCCTCGAAATCGCTCAAGGATTTTGCCGAATTGAACGTGGCCCGTCCGTGGGATGCGATCAGCAGCTACGAGGCTCCCTTGCCGACCCCCGAGTCGTTCGAGGTCTATCCGAACCGCGACTCGCTTCCCTTTATCAAGGACTATCGCTTTGATCCCTCTTGGAAAGTGCGCGACTTCGTTCGGGGGACGCTGCGTCTGAACGGCTGGTCCGAGGCGTGGGCACCCGTGTTCCGCGAAATCGAAACGCTCAAAGGACCCGAGGGCGATGCCCGCATGCGCGAAATGTCGGCGCAGTTCTGGAAAGACAACGCCTATGACGAGGGTGAGCCTGACCGCGTGATCATGTGCGTTGCGCTCAAAGCGGAAAAGGACGGCAAGATCCTTTGGCACAAGACCTATGTCATGGATGCTTGGGGCGATGAACGCGGCACGGCCATGGCGCGGCTTGTGTCGGTGCCTGTATCGCTGGCGGTCGAAGCCGCGCTTGATGGCAAACTCCCTCATGGGGTGAGCGCTGCGCCACATGATCCTGCGCTTGTGGCCGATTGGCTGGGCGAGGTGGGCGGTTTGGCCCAGCACCTCGCGCTTGTCGATCACCTCAAGTGATGATCCGAAAGGCCGCGAGCCGCTCGTAATGCGGGAGCGCGGCCTCGACCGTTCGGGATTGCTCTGCGGAGAGAGGCGGATACTCCCCTTCGGGCGCGTGAAGATCGGTCGAGCGGTGGACCGCGTTATACCAATGCGAGGCCCAGACCCCGTCAAAGGGTTTGGGACCCGCCTCCCATGACAGCATATTTTTGGTAAACGGAATGCCGAGCGCTTCGCAAAGCTTGGTCAGAGCCGCTTCGGGCGCGCGCCGGATGTCCGCTGAATCGATCACGACGGGGGCATGGCCCAGATGATCGGCCATCTCTTCGAAAAGCTCGGTCTGCTGGGCAAAACCGATATCGGTAAGCGAAAGCACATCATGTTTGGCCGCAAAACTTGCCACCACGCGGGCAGGGTGACGGATGAGAAAGGCGTTCGTGACCCCCTTCATCCATCCGCGGGGCACACCGTCGATCATGTGCTGGCACATGTGCTTTTGATAGAAGATCGGCTCGGCGCATGGGGCAAGAAGCGCCTCGGCCACTCTGTCCGCGTTACGCTCGCCGCTTGCGATCACCTCTTCGCGCATCGGGTGGTCAAGCCCGGTTTTATCGAGGTAAGCGGCATAGAACGGCTCGTCCCAGACCCTCGTATCGCCGCGCGCGGCAAAGGCATACATCATCGCGGTCGAGAGGTTCCTTGGCCCCGACCACATGGCAATCCGCTTGGTCATGCGCCCACCATCGCGTGATAGAGCGCTCGGATGCGGGCGGTGACAGGTCCGAGCGTCCCATCCCCGATCTTGCGCCCGTCGATCGAGGCCACAGGCGTTTGTGCTCCGAAGGACCCTGTAAGAAATGCCTCGTCCGCCCCATAGGTATCAACCAGCGAAAAGTTCTTTTCGAACACTGGAATGCCGTTGGTGCGGCACAGCTCTATCACCTTGCGCCGCGTGATCCCGTTCATGCAATAATCCCCTGTTGATGTCCAAACCTCGCCTTTGCGCACGATAAAGAAGTTACAGGCGTTCGTGGTGTTCACGAACCCATGCACATCAAGCATCAGTGCCTCGTCCGCGCCCGCCTTTTCGGCGGCGATACAAGCGAGGATGCAGTTCAGCTTGGAGTGCGAGTTGAGCTTGGGGTCTTGGGTCATCGGCAAGCCGCGCAAATGCGGCACGGTGGCAAGCGTGATGGGGCGACCGATAGCGGGGCGCGAATGCTCCATGATGATCACCATCGTCGGACCCGAACGCGACAGGGCAGGGTGCTGGAAGGGTCTTACCTTGGTGCCGCGCGTGATCATAAGGCGCGCGTGCGTATCATGGTTCATCCCGTTCGCAGCGCGCGTCTCTTCCAGAGCGGCGATGACCGCGTCGCGGGTCATGCCGATGTCGAGATCGATGGCTTTGGCCGCTTCGAACAGGCGGTCCATATGCTCGTCCAGAAAGGCCCATGTCCCATGATAGAGCCGCATCCCTTCCCATACCCCGTCCCCGAGCATGAAGCCGCTGTCATAGACCGAAACCGTGGCTTCGGCTTTGGGCTTGAGGGCGCCGTTCACCCAGATCAGGATGTTTTCATTGCGTGCGTCTTCTTCGGCCTGATGGGTAAAGGTATCGGTCTGCATGGCTCACCTTGAGAGGGGGGAAGGCGCGATCGCATGGGCGAGTGTTGCGCCTGTTTCATAGTAGAGGCTCTTGGCGCTCGCAAAACGGTCCTCATAACCCGCGATCGGGGCAAGCGGCAGGCCCGATTGGTCATTCCCGAGAAGCGCCCTTGCGCATTCCGAGCCAAAAACAGTTCCGGGACCGATCCCGCGTCCCGAGTAACCGATGCAGCAAAGCCCCTTGGGGCCAAGCTCAAGAATTTTCGGGATATAGTCCTTGCTCATGGCGATCCGGCCTTTCCACGCATGGTCGAACGACACTGGACCCAGATCGGGGAACAGCCGCGCAAGGCTCTTTTGTGCCCATGTGTCATGCACGCCGCCAACGGCGCTTTCGCGGTCGCACATCCCGCCGAAGATCAGCCTCCCTGCGGCATCCAACCGGAATGAACTCATCACGGTTGCGGTGTCCCAGCATCCTTCGCCGCCCGCAAGCACGGTTTCGCGCTGCGCCGCGCTCAGGGGCGCTGTGGCATATTGCGAGTAATGCACATGGGCCAGAGGCGGTTTGCTTTCGTCCCCCATCCAGTCGTGATAGGCATTCGTCGCTAGAAGGAGAGCCTTGGCATAGACCGTGGCTTCTTTGGTTT
>JALRIK010000066.1 GCA_023255435.1 Marivivens sp. | reverse complement strand
AGGGGTTGCCATGACCAAGCAGATCAAACTTTCGGTGCAGGGGATGACCTGTGCCTCTTGTGTCGGGCGTGTTGACAAGGCGCTTGCCGCTATCGACGGGGCGGAAGGGGTCGCGGTCAATCTTGCAACCGAAACAGCAAGCCTTCGGGTGCCTGAAAGCGTCAGCCCCTCGGAGGTCGCGGCGGTGCTCGATGCGGCGGGATATCCCGCGCGGACGGTTTCAGTGGTGCTCTCGGTCGAGGGGATGTCCTGCGCCTCTTGCGTCGGGCGGGTGGACAAGGCGCTTGAAGCGGTCGAGGGCGTGACCGCGGCTTCGGTGAACCTTGCTGCTGAAACCGCCTCTGTCACCTTTCTCGAAGGGGCGGTGACGGTCGAGGCGTTGCGCGCTGCCACAGCGGCAGTGGGCTATCCTGCGAAGATTGTCGATGCGGGGTCGAGCGCCGAGGATACGGGCGCCCGCAAAGAGGCGGAAGCGGCTCTACTCAGGCGCAATTTGATCATCGCGCTGGTTCTTGTGCTTCCTGTTTTCCTTCTTGAAATGGGGGGGCATGTGTTTTCCGATATCCATCACCTTATTGCGATGACAATCGGGACGCAGGCGTCTTGGGGGTTCCAATTCGTGATGACGACCCTCGCTCTTGTTTGGCCGGGGCGTCAGTTTTACCTCAAGGGGTTTCCTGCTCTGTTGCGCGGCGCGCCCGATATGAACAGCCTTGTCGCGGTGGGGACCACGGCGGCCTATGGCTATTCGGTCGTTGCAACCTTTGCGCCGCAGATGCTCCCTGAAGAGGCGAGGGCGGTCTATTTCGAGGCGGCGGGCGTCATTGTGGTTCTGATCCTTCTGGGGCGGATGATGGAGGCGCGGGCCAAGGGGCGGACCGGCGCGGCCATTCGCAAGCTTATCGGGCTTCGACCGAAAACAGCGCGATTGAGCCGTGATGGTGTCGAAATCGAAGTCGCGCTCGAGGATATCGGGGTCGGGGATCTTGTTGTTGTACGACCCGGTGAGCGGATCGCCGTCGATGGCGAGGTGGTTTCAGGCGAGAGCTATGTCGACGAAAGCATGATTACGGGTGAGCCTGTGCCCGTGTCCAAGAGCGCGGGCGCCCATGTGGTGGGCGGCACGGTGAATGGCGACGGGCTTTTGACGTTCCGTGCTGTGAATGTCGGGGCGAATACGGTTCTGTCCCAGATCATCCGCATGGTCGAGGAGGCGCAGGGCGCCAAGCTCCCGATTCAGGCGTTGGTGGACCGTGTGACGCTTTGGTTTGTGCCTGCAGTCATGGGGCTTGCCGTGCTCACCGTTCTTGGCTGGCTGTTGGTGAATGGGTCGCTGACCCATGCTCTTGTTGCGGGGGTTTCGGTGCTTATCGTGGCTTGTCCTTGTGCGATGGGCCTTGCGACTCCGACGTCGATCATGGTCGGGACGGGCAGGGCGGCCGAGCTTGGGGTTCTGTTCCGCAAGGGGGATGCACTTCAGTCTCTAACAAGGCTCAAGACGGTTGGTTTTGACAAAACAGGCACGCTCACCGAGGGGCATCCGAAGCTCACCGATTTCGAGGTGAAAGAAGGTTTTGATCGCGCGGAGGTGCTTGCCGTCGTCGCGTCGGTCGAGCGCGGGTCGGACCATCCGATCTCACGCGCGATTGTGGCGGCGCACGAGGGCGCGCTTCCCATGGTCGAGAGGTTCAAGTCGCTGACGGGATACGGGCTCGAGGCGATGGTCGAAGGGCGACAGGTCTATGTCGGGGCGGATCGTTTGATGGTGAAAAAGGGGATCGCGCTTGGTGGCTTTGAGGCGCGGGGGAGGGAGCTTGCACAATTGGGCCGCACACCGCTCTATGCGGCAATTGACGGAGAGGTGGTCGCGGTGATCGCAGTAGCGGACCCTGTGAAGTCCGAGGCCGAGGCCACGATCAAGTCTCTACACAAGCAGGGAATCGAGGTTGCGATGATTACCGGCGACAATCAATCGACGGCGCAGGCGATTGCGTGGCAGCTCGGGATTGATCACGTGGTGGCCGAGGTGCTTCCCAAGGGGAAGGTCAAAGCGATTGAAAAGCTTCAGGGGCCCGTGGCCTTTGTCGGGGACGGGATCAATGATGCGCCCGCGCTGGCCACTGCGGATGTGGGGATCGCGGTCGGGAGCGGCACCGATGTGGCAATGGAAAGTGCGGACGTCGTCCTTATGAGCGGGGACACGCAGGGGGTGGTGACGGCGCTCCATCTGTCGCGGGTGGTGATGCGCAATATCAAGCAGAACCTTGTGTGGGCGTTCGGCTATAACGTGCTCCTGATCCCTGTAGCGGCGAGCGGGATGCTGTCGCCCATGTTGGCGGCGGGCGCGATGGCGCTTTCGAGTGTGTTCGTGCTCTCTAATGCGCTGAGACTTCGGTTTGTTCAGGTGCCGAAATAGAGACTAATAATGCCCAAAAATCATGTGATCCAATTTTTCGAGCAAAGTCTCTAGTATCGGAAAAGGAAGGGAGATGAGAAGGTGAACATCGGTGAAGTGTCGGCCCGCTCTGGGCTTCCGACGAAAACGATCCGCTATTACGAGGATATTGGCTTGGTCGAACCGCTTCGGTCCGAGAACGGCTATCGGCGGTTTCGTGAGAGCGATTTGCACAAGCTCGCCTTTTTGGGGCGGGCGCGGCACATGGGATTTTCGATCGAAGATTGCCGCACGCTGCTCCATCTTTGGGAGGATCGGACGCGGGCGAGTGCGGATGTGAAAAAGCTCGCCAAGGAGCGGCTTGCGCAGATTGATCGCAAGCTCGAAGAGCTCAAGGAGATGCGCAATACGCTTGCGCATCTGGTCAGTTGTTGTGCCGGAGATGATCGGCCCGATTGTCCGATCCTTAGCGACCTGAGCGGGATTTAGAAATCGAGGCCGAGGTCGAGCGTTTTGGCCGAATGGGTGAGCGCGCCCGACGAGATGTAATCGACGCCCGTCGCGGCGACCTCGGCGATGCGTTCGAGCTTCATGTTGCCCGAGGCTTCGGTCTTGATCCGGCCATCGACCATTTTCACCGCTTCGATGAGGGTCGGGGTGTCCATGTTGTCGAGCAACACAACATCGGCGCCGCCTGTTTCGAGGACTTCGACAAGTTGATCGAGGCGGTCCACTTCGATTTCGACGCGGACCATATGCGAGGCGACGGCTTTGGTCGCGTTCAGCACGGCAGCGATTCCGCCAGCGGCGGCAATGTGGTTGTCCTTGATCAGGATTGCATCGGAGAGCGAGAAGCGGTGGTTAAAGCCGCCGCCGTGGAGCACGGCCTGTTTCTCGACGATACGTAGACCCGGAGTTGTTTTGCGGGTGCAGGTGACACGGGCGTTGGTACCCTTGGTTTCGGCGACAAAACTGGCGGTGAGGGTCGCGATTCCTGTCAGGCGGCCCGCAAAGTTCAGCGCCACACGCTCGCCCGAGAGAATCGAGGCGGCGGAGCCTTTGATTGTCATGAGCACATCGCCCTTGGCACAGGGTTGGCCGTCGAAAATATGGGTCGTGACCTCTAGGGTCGGGTCAACGAGATGGAAGGCGATGCGTGCGATCTGCATCCCCGAGACGACACCGTTTTCGCGGGCATTGAGGCGCGCCTCGTAGGTGGTGCCCGCGGGAATCACCGCACGGGTGGTCACATCGCCATAGGTTCCGAGATCTTCGAGAAGGGCGGAACGCACCAAGGGTTCGAGAATCAGGTCGGGGAGGGTGGCAAAGGTGCTCATGGTCACTCCTTGGCGATGCTGTTTCTGAGGGCGAGCGCCTCGGTCAGAGTTATACGGGTGCGGGTGCCGACTTCGCCATCGGTGACGGGGAAATCAGTGCGGAAATGCGCACCGCGGCTTTCTTCGCGCATGAGGGCGGCGGCCGTGATGAGGGTCGCAGTTGCGGTCATATTGCGAAAGGTTTCCGAGGTGCTTTGTTCTTCGAGGGCGGCAATGGTGCGCAGCGCGGTGACAAGCGTTTCGGCGGTGCGAACGACACCGACGTTATCGGTCATGGTGCGACGGAGCTGCATCACGAGCGAGTCGTCGGGTATGTCGCCTTGGCCTTCGAAGGTGACGTCGATTTCGGGCGCTTTGGATTCGGCGATGATTTCGCTGATCCCGTCGGCGCAAATGCGGGCATATACGAGCGCTTCGAGAAGGCCGTTGGACGCAAGGCGGTTCGCGCCGTGCAGACCCGTAGACGACGCTTCGCCGCAGACCCAAAGGTTATCGAGGGACGAGCGGCCTTTGTCGTCGGTGTCGATGCCGCCCATATGATAGTGCGCGGCGGCGGCAACCGGAATCGGATCGACGGCAGGGTCAAAGCCGTTGCGGGCACAGGCCTCGGCCACCGCGGGAAATTGGGTTTTGACGCGTTCGCCAAGCACGGCGCGAGTGTCGAGCATGGGGCGAAGGCCCGCTTGGGTCTGGGTATAGACGGCGCGGGCGACGATATCGCGGGGGGCCAGTTCGGCGTCGGGATGCTCGGTGAGCATGAAGCGTTCGCCGTGCTTGTTGATCAGGATCGCGCCTTCGCCGCGCAGAGCCTCGGTCGCGAGAGGGGCGGGGTCCTCGCCCACGTCGATGGCGGTGGGGTGGAACTGCACGAACTCGGGATCGGCGATCACGGCTCCCGCGCGGGCGGCCATGCCGATGACTTGACCACGGATACGCGGCGGGTTTGTCGTCAGTGCGAAAAGACCGCCAGAACCGCCAGCGGCGACAAGATATGCAGGGCCTTTGATGACGATTGGCGCAGAGCCTTGGGGTTTAGACGACACCACTTGAACGCCATTCACACGAGCGCCATCCATTATGAAGCCCGTGGCCAGAGCACCTTCGAGCACCTGAATCGCGGGTTCGTCGCGCACTTGGGCGATGAGGGCTTTCATGATCTCGGCGCCCGCTTGGTCGCCTTTGACGCGGACAACGCGGGCGTAGGAATGCGCCGCTTCGCGGTTCATCACATAGCCGCCTTCGGGGGTGCGGTCGAAGGGGGTGCCGAGGTTGGTCAGATCAAGGATATGCTCGCGCGCTTCGCGGGTGACGCGGTCGGCCACGTTCCAATCGACGGTGCCTGCGCCGGCAACGACGGTATCACGGGCATGGCTTGCGGGGCTATCGCCCGAATCCATCGCCGCTGCTACGCCGCCTTGGGCCCAAGCCGAACTTGCGCCGATCCCGAGCGTTTCGGGCGAGATCATCAGCACAGGCCGCGGGGCAAGCCGAAGGGCCGCATAAAGAGCGCCGAGGCCCGCGCCAATGATAACGACGCGATCAGTGCTGATCTCTTGCATGGAAGGTTCCTTAGATGCCCAGCTTAACGCTGAGGTCGATCATGCGTTGCACCGCAAGACGGGCTTTGTCCGAGACTTCGGGGTCGACAAAGACTTCTTCGGTCATGGTGTGAAGTGACCAGAGCACTTTTTCGAGCGTGATCTTCTTCATGTAGGGGCACATGTTGCAGGGCTTGGCGAAGTCCACTTCGGGCAGGCTGTCTGCGATGTTCGAGGCCATAGAGCATTCGGTCACAAGCATGGCCTTGGCGGGTTTGTTGTCGCGCACCCATTTGATGATGCCCGAGGTCGAGCCCGAGTAATCCGCTTCGGCAACGACCGAGGGCGGGCATTCGGGGTGAGCGATGATTTTCACATCAGGGACCATCTCGCGGTAGGCGCGCAGATCCTCGGCCTTGTATTCCTCGTGCACGATGCAGGAGCCCGGCCAATAGACCACGTTCTTGTGGCTTTCGTTGGCAACGTTCTGGGCGAGGTATTGGTCGGGGGTCATGATGACCGTGTCCGAGTCCATCGCGTTGACGATCTGGAGTGCGTTCGACGAGGTGCAGCAGATATCGGAGGCGGCTTTGACCTCGGCGGTGGTGTTCACATAGGAGACGACGGGCGCACCGGGGTATTTCGCGCGCATTTCCTCGATCCCTGCGGCGGTGATGCTTTCGGCGAGCGAGCAACCTGCGGCGACATCGGGGATCAGGACCGTTTTCTCGGGGTTCAGGATTTTGGAGGTTTCGGCCATGAAATGGACGCCGCCCTGAACGATCACCTTTTCTTTGACTTCGGTCGCTTTGATCGCGAGCTGAAGGCTGTCACCAACGAAATCGGCCACACCGTGATAGATGTCGGGGGTCATGTAGTTGTGCGCGAGGATCACCGCATCCCGCTCTTTCTTGAGCTTGTTGATCGCAGCGACATAGGGCGCGGCGATGGCCCAATCGGCGGGAGAGACCACGCGGTCCATCCGTGCGTAAAGATCGGCCATCGAAGCGGCAAGATCGGGATTGGGCGCGAGATCGTAATGTTCGGCAAGGCCAGCGCGCATGGAAACAAGATCAAACATGGCAATTCCCCCAAAAGAAATGTCACGTGGTGTTTACACCCTGAGGCGCTGCGTTCCAGTCCGAATTCGGCAATGGACGGAGATTCGCATCGATTTGTTGCCCGACGCGGCGCATTGAGGAAATATTATGCTCCTATCGGCGCAAGATCACAGAGCGGCGATGATCTCGGCGCCCAGTCCCGCAATCGCGCGGCCTGTCGCGTTGGCGATGGCGGCGGAGCCTTCGCCGTTCAAAGGCACCTGAATGTCGAAGCTGCGCATGCGGTCGGAAATCACGCCGTCGGGCGAGGACAGCGCGAATTGGCCCGAAAGCTGGAAGTTGCCGTTGGCGCGGGCGAGCATTTTGTCGACGCGCACGGTGAGTTCCGCTTGGGGCCATGTTTCAAGCGGCCAAGGCTCAGCGGCGACGCGGGCGGTTGTTGCGCGCGAGAGATGCGAGACGAGCGACGAGGTAAAGGCGCGAGTCGGATCATCGGCCCAAAGCGTATCGGTCACGGTGCGGATCGAACCGTCCTCGGATTCGTAGGCGATTTCCGAGGCTTCGGCATAGGCGGGCAGGGTGGTGTCCTTGACCTCGATCGAGCTTACCGCGATGCGCACCGCTTTTGCGGGGGCGGGCGGTTCGACCAGATAGAGCGCGGGATTGGAGCCACAGCCCGCAAGAGCAAGGCCAGAGAGAAGGAAAAGGCGGCGTTTCATGGTCTTATCTCCCTAGAAGCAGCGATGCGGGATCGCGTTCGAGTTGGCGCGAGAGGGCTTCGACGGCGCGGGCCGCATCGCTCACATCGCGCAGGGCTCTGATGGTTTCGTCGCTGAAGTCCGACCGGTTGCCATAGCTGGCGATGACGCGCTCGGCGGTGGCGAGAACGCCTTTGAGCTGTTCGCTCAGGCGGGGCAGATCGGCCATGGTGACGCGGAAATCGCTGGCTGCCACGTCGATGGATTCCGCAGCCGCTTGAGCAGAGTTCAAAGCGGCGTTGAGATTGTCGATGGCACCGCCGCCGCGCAGCTCGGCCACGGCAAGGCGGACCTCGTCCAATGCATCGGTGAGCGATTGGGGCAGGGCGCGCGCGCCGTCGGTGTTGATCACCGCATCGGCGGAAGCAAGGAACGTGGTCGCTTGGGTGATCAGCGCCTCGGCCTCGAGGCTGTTGGCCTTGGCGGTGAGGGTGCGCAGGTCCTCGATCAGGGCGGGCACGTTCTCGGAGGCGGTCGACAGGTTGTTCGCCGTGGTTTCGGCGGCGGTCAAAGCGCGGGTGAGGGTGCCCGAGACATCGGCGCTGCGCAGTTCTTCGGTGATGGTGCGCAGATCGGTGATGGTGGCCCGCAGATCGGTCGGGATCGCCTGAAGATCGGGGCTGTTGATCAAGGCACTGGTATCTTCAAGGAGGGTGCGGGTCGCGGGGGCCACAGTGCGCAGATCGGGATCGGCGGCAAGGTCTTCGATGCTGGCCATGGTCTTGATGGCCTGATCAAGCAGCTCTTCGATCGGAAGCGAATTGATCCGTTCGATCATGCCTTCGGCGGTGGCGGTGAAGTCGGGGATGTTCGAGCGCACAGAGGGCAGGATCGGCTCGTCCTCGCCGCGCAGGATAAGCGAGGCTTCGGGGGTGTCGTCTATCATGACCAGCTCGACGATGAGCGAGGAACTAAAGATCCCCGAGGTGGCCAGACGCGCTCGCATACCGTTTTCGACCGAGACCCGAAGGAAGTCGATAGTTTCCTCGGTGGTGGCGTCATTGGGCATGCCGAGACGCAGCGGATCGAGGTTCAGCGAGGCAAGGAGCGTGATCGCCTGATCGGGGTTTTCGTCGTTCACCTGCGCGCGGATTTCCGAAACTTCGCCGACTTCGATGCCTGCGAACTGGACAGGCGCGCCGGGGGTGAGGCCGCTGACCGACTCGCCGAAGGCGACCGAAACGGCGACGCCGTTCTGAACGCGGCCGACAAAGATCGAGCGGCGGGCCTCGGCCTCTTCGTCGTAGATGTCGAAGACTGCGCTCGTGCTGATCGAACCGCCGTTCTCGAAGATCGAGTCAAAGGCGATGCCACCCGAGAGGATCGTTGCGATGCTTTCCACGTTCAGGGCAAGGCCGCCGCTTCCGAAGGAGACGGAGAAGCCCGAAGTATCCCAGAAACGGGTGGCGGAATTGAGGAGCTTGTCGTGCGGGGCATCGATATAGGCGTCGATCAGGATCGCATCGCCCGTTGACGTCAGGCGCGGGGTGCCCAGACGACCGACCTCGAGTCCGCGGTAGAAGATCGGAGCGCCCGCGCTGACCATCTGGCCGTCGGCGGCGCGCAGCGTGATGCGGGTGCCTTTGTAATTTGGGAGAACCGAAGGCGGGGTCGATGCACCGTCGAAGGTAGTCTTTGCCGTTCCGATCTGGTCGTCCCAAGCGCCTTGGATATAGACGCCCGACAGAACTGTGGAGAGGCCCGAAATGCCGCGCGCGCTTACTTCGGGTTCGACGACCCAGAAGGTGGCGTCTTCGTCGAGATATGGCACCACGGCTTTGTTCACGCGGGCGTAGACGATGACTTTGGTCAGATCTTCGGTAAAGTCGACGCGCTCTACCTCGCCGATGGTGACGTCACGGTATTTGATGAGCGTTTCGCCCGCGGTGACGCCCGAGGCTTCGTCGAACAGAATCTCGATCAGAACGCCACGGTCGGAAAAGCTCTGCCATGCCAGACCGAGCGCAAGGACGAGCGACAGGAGCGGCACGGCCCAAAGCGGCGAGAGATTGCGCCAAAAGCTTCGCTTGATCGGTTGAAGGTCCAATTCGGAAGGCTGTTGATCAGACACGTGGCGTCTCTTTCTCTGTGTCCCAGATGGTTCTGGGGTCAAAACTCTGGGCGGAGATCATCGTGCATACGACCGAGACCGTAAAGGAAAAGGCCGCAATCCCCGGTGAAACCGTCACAATAAAGTCCATCTGGAGCAAGGCCGTCAGGATCGCAACGACAAATACGTCGATCATCGACCAACGACCGATGAATTCCACGATTTCATACATATGGAGCCGCCCCACATCGCGGGTGCGGATGCCCTTCTTCACCGACCACGCGAGATAGGCGATGGCAATGAATTTACCGATGGGAATGATGATCGAGGCAAAGAACACGACAAAGGCCACCCAAAGATCGCCGTGCTGGGCAAGGTCGATGACGCCGCCCATGATCGAGCTTTCGTGGGGGCGACCGAATTGGGTCATGCGCAGCATCGGATAGATGTTCGCCGGAATATAGGCGATGAGACCCGCCCACCACCATGCCCAGACCTTTTGCAGGGCAAGGGTGTCGCGGCTTTGCAAGGCCGAGCCGCAACGGAGGCAGAAGGCAACGCCTTGGTCGTGGACGCGACCGCAGCGGGTGCATCCAACGAGACCTGCCGCGCGTGCGGTCAGGACAGACGCCGGTTTTCCAGTGTTTTCCATACGGTCAGCTTACACATAAAGGTGTCTTTGAGAACGGTGACGACGACAAGCCCGCAAAAGGCCCAGAAGGCGGGGCCGATGAGAACGGTGGCAAGACCCGTCACCTTGATCAGGGCGACGCCCACACCGACGATGAAAATCTCGGCCATGGACCAAGGCGACAGACGCTCGGCAAGGCGAAACGCCTGCGGCGCATAGCGGGCGGGGTAATGCCCGAGCGACATCGGCGCAAACACATAGATCAGCGCCATGAACCGCACCAAAGGCACAACGATGATCAGTGCCCCCAAAAGGATCGCGACAGGGAGCATTACGCCGTCGGAAAAGGCCAGTACGGCATCGAAGACCGAAGACCGCGTGATCCGCCCGCCTGCTTGAAGTTCGAGAAAGGGAAAGAAGATCCCCGCACACATCAGGACAAAGGCGGTGGCGGCGAGCATGAGGATCTGGGTCATCGCGCTTTTGCGGGGGCGCAAGAGGGTATGGCCGCAGCGGACGCATTTCGCTGCCATGCCAATGGGCACGTCGGTTTCCTTGTGCAGCGCGTCACAGGTCGGACATGCGATAAGCCCGTTGGGGGACAGTTTGTCCTTATGGGCGTGAATGGGGTTCATACGTGATTTGATCCGTTTGCCTTGGTCTATTGTAGTCCGGGCGGCGGGGGGTGCAAGGCGGCATGGTCTTTGGCACGGCGGCTTTGCGCCTAGGTCGTCTCGGACTGTGGGCCGAGGCGCAGGCGCATTGAGGCGCGTAGGCGGGTCGAGATGTGATCCACAACCAATGTGAGCGCGGCTGAAACCAGCAAGAGCACGACGACGCGGTCGAGGCGGAGTTCCTGCACGTTCTTTTCGATGAAGAAGCCCAGAGTGCCGAGCCCCAAAAGTCCCATGATTGCGGAATCGCGGATGATGATTTCCCAGCGATAGAGGCAGAGCGCCCAGATCGTCCCGCTTTGACGCGGGAGGAGTTCGTAGCCCCAAAGCGAAAGGCCCCTTGGCGCATCGGGACGCAGCGCAAGGCCGCGGCTTTGCTGGCCGAGCAGATGGGCGATGATTGCACCGTTATGAAGACCAAGGGCAAGGACTGCAGGAAGCAGCGAGGGGCCGAGGATTTGAAGAAAGACGAAAGCCAGCATGTAATCGGGGATCGAGCGCAGGACGACAAACACGCCATGGGCGATGGTCGAGCCGATGCGGCCCGAAACGCGGGGCACGAGCGCGGGAAAGCCGAAGATCGCGATGAGCGCGGCTAGTGCCAAGGCGACTTGGGCAAGGATCACTGTTGTGACCGTTCCGGGGAGGGCTTGGGTTTCGAGGAGTTTGGTCAGCCACGGGAGAAGCTCGCCGCCGTTGCGGAGCGGGGCGGGGATGATGTCCTCGGTCAGAAAGCGGATCAGCGCGCCCTCTCCCATCGGGGGGAATTTCTGCACGGCCAGAAGCCAGAGCGCCGCAATGAGGTAAAGCGGCGTCAGGTGCCAGCGCATCCAGAGCCGCACGGGCAGGATCAGCGCAAAGAAGATATAGAGGACGGCGGCGGCCTGTGAATAATGGGCCTGACGGAAAAAGGTTTCGAGCAGATAGCCGAGCGTCGGAAGCCCGATAAATCCGAGCACTGCCGAAGAGCGCAGCCCGCATTCGATGCGATAGAGCGCATAGGCTTTGATCTGATCCCAAGCGAGGGGGAGCCGCGCATAAAGGATCAGCGAAGTGCGCGGTGTCGAACGAGGCAGGGCGCTTGCCGCCGATTGGGGCGTTTCGCTCAAGAGGTCGGCGAAGACGCGGGCGAAGATGCCCGAATAGGGAATGCCGATCGCCAAGAGGCCCGTGAGGGGGCCAAGGCCCGTGACCTGCATGAGAAGGAGCGCCCAAAAGAGTTCGTGAATCGAGCGAAGCGTCACGGAAAACCCGCGCACGACGGGATTGGCATAAAAGGGCGCAAGGACAAGGCCGACGGCGGCGGCGAAAAGCACTCCGACAAGGGCAAAAGCCACGGTGAGTGCCGCGCCATACCAGAGCCCGCCGGTGCCGAAGTCAGGGGTGAGGAACCCGCGCCCGAGTGCAAGCAGCGTGTTCCATGGGTCGGGGCGGTTGCTTTCAAGATCGGAGAGGCCGAGCGCGATGAGGCTGAGCGCGACAAAGGCCCAGAAGCCGAATTTGCGCGCGTGGGCGGCCGTCATGCGTAGAGCTCTGCGACCAGAGCGTCGGTCAGATCGGCGGCAGCGAGGTCGAAGGTGATCCTTCCGCCTTTGAGGCCGATGACTCGGGTCGCATGGACGCGGGCAAGGTCGACGTTGTGGAGCGCCATGACCGAGGTGGAGAACCGTTCGTGCAGCATACCGATCAGATGGTGGCCTTGGGTGATGTCCACCGCCGAGACGGGTTCATCGGCAAAGACCACCGCGCCGCCGCGATAGAGGGCGCGAGCGATGGCGACGCGCTGGCGCTGGCCACCCGACAGCGTTTCGGCGGGTTTGCGGAGCATGTCGGGAAGACCGACCGAGGCGAGGATGGCCCCGACCTCGCCGCGATCCTTGGCCCGCGGATATACCAGCGTGCCGAGGTTGCGGAGCGTCCCGAAGTCGTCGAGCCGCCCCATATAGACGTTGTGGAATGTCGAAAGCTGCGGCACCAGCCCGAGATCCTGCGGCACGAGGGCCGCGCGGTGGGTGGTTTTTTCCACCTCTTCGCGTAGCGCGGCCAGAAGCGTGCTTTTCCCCGTTCCTGACCGTCCCAGAAGCGCGATCCGCTCTCCGATGCCCACATCCAGCGTGACATCGGTCAGGACGGGGGTCTCCCCCCATCCCAGTGTTCGCTTTTCGAGATGCGCGATCCCGCCCACTTTGCTCACTCGAGAATGTCGAGTGCGCGCGCCGTGTCCTCGATCGGGGCATAAAGCTCGTTCGTGGCCTCGATAAAGGCGGAACGCGGGAAAGAGGCCAGAAGATCGGGGTCTGTCATGCCGAGCAATGCGGCCTGAACCTTGTCGGCAAATCCGTCGCCAAAGGTTGCATCGACATCGCCGCGAATGGTCCAGTTGTAATCGGGATAGGGCGGGGTTTTCCACAAGAGCGTGGTGTTCTCGGCCTCGGGAGTCCCGAGCGCGCTGTCGTAAACGGTGAAGTTCAGCGCGCCAACCTGATAGGCGCCCGACGAAACAAGACGAAGCGTCTGGCCGTGATCGCCCGAAAAGCCGACCTCGGAGAAGAACTCTTCGGGGGCCATGCCTGTTTCCTGACGGATGTGGAATTCGGGCATGAGGCGGCCCGAGGTCGAGGTCTGGGCGCCGAAGGTAAAGCTCATGCCTTTGGCCGCGAGGGGAAAGCCGTCGCTCGGTTCAAGGCCGGTTTCGCTGTTGGCGATGAAATAGGTGACAAAGGTTTCATCCTCGGCGCCTTGGGCGATGGCGCGTGCGCCATCTACGGCAAGACGCGCCTGAACACCCGAAAGACCGCCGAACCAGCCAAGCTGGATCTGGTTGTTGCGGAAGGCCGTGACCGAGGCGGCATAGCTTTTGACGGGGACATATTCGACGGGAACGCCAAGCTGCTCTTCGAGATAGTCGGCCACCTTGCCAAAACGCTCGACTAGCTTTGTCTCGTCGTCATCGGGGATGGCGGAGAAATAGAGCGTCTCCTGTGCGAGGGCACCGCCTGCAGCAATGACAAGAGTAAGAGCAATAAGAGAAACACGCATCACTTGGTCCAATCAGTTCAGTTCAAGATGCGGCGCGGATACTCCTTTGCGTGGGCAACTTGAAGTCACCAAAAGACAAAGGGGCCGATGGGCCCCTTGATAGTCGCCATGATGTGACGCCGCTTAGACAGCGTCGGCACACTGACGTGCGATGGTGTCGATGTCGGCGCGTGCGATACCGATGTCGGCAAGTTCACGATCCGAGAGCATTGCAAGCTCGGCATAGGCAGCGCGATACGCGGCGCGGCGCTCGAGAGCTTTGGAGACGAAGGCGACGATATTGGAAACGCCGAAATCTGCTGCGGGAAGTGCGATTTGAAGTGCCATGTGTTCATTCCTTTCGTTTTGGCCCCGTATTGGGCCCGTCTGATAGGAGTAATATCGGCGCTAACAGTCGATCCGAGTAGTGTGAGTCTTCTCAATGCTGCAATGCAGAAAATGAATAGCTCAGGCCAGCTGCCCCTCGATCAGGGACAGGATCGCGCGGTCGTCGGGTTTGGTGCCCGAACGATAGGTGTCGATCACAGTGCCGTCGGTGCCGATGAGCACTTTGTTGAAATTCCAGCGCGGCTGGAAATTGTAATCGGTCTTGAGCCAGCGATAGAGCGGATGCGCCTGCGGCCCTGTCACTTTGATGATGTCGGTCATCGGGAGGGTGAGACCATAGTTTACATCACAGAACTCTTTCACCGCTGCCGCATCGTTCAATTCCTGTCTGAAATCATCCGACGGCGTCGCCATCACAATAAGCCCGCGCGGCCCATAGGTTTCATGCAGCGCCTGAAGCGCGGCATATTGGGGCGTGTATCCGCATTGCGAGGCGGTATTCACAAGAAGCACAGGCCGCCCTGCCCAATCCTGCGTGCGATGCTCGCCCCCGTCGATATTGGGGAGGCTGAGGTCGGGAACACGGGAGCCCGCGGCAAAACCTGGCACGGCAAGACCTGCCAGAACGACTCCGAGCGTGGCGCGACGGGTGATGGTCATGGGAACCTCCTTTGTGTGCTCCACAGGAGTTTAGAGCGGATTCGCCCAAGTCAAATGCACGTTCTCGAGAGCGAGCTATATAATAGAGTATACGCACCCGATTTGCGGCCTACGCAGTCTTGGGTAGGCGAGGGGATTTGGGGCGCTGTTTAAGCCCCTAAAACTGCGGGTTTTGAAAAAATTCACCTCTAACCCATTGTTTTTATTCAATTGTGAAAGTTTTTTGACGGAAAGTGAAAATTTTTCTCAGAATCGACTTGCGGCCTTCTGTGACTCCCCGTAGAAGCCCCTTCACCGGCGGCGCTGAGGCGCGGTTGGGGGCGGACGGAACGGTGGCGACGCGGTTTTGTTTGT
>JALRIK010000065.1:7348-15425 GCA_023255435.1 Marivivens sp. | reverse complement strand
AGGACCACCCAGAAACGCGATCTGGACCAAACGCCCGTCTTCGGCCAAGGCCTTGAGATTGCGCTGGATATACGGGCCACCGACCATGTCGAGGATCACATCAGCACCGCCCTCGGCGCCCATCACATCTTCGAAGGCTTCTGTGCGATAGTTGATCCCGCGCTCGGCCCCCAGCTCCACACAGGCGGTACATTTCTCGTCCGAACCTGCGGTGACGAAAACCCGCGCACCGAACGCCCGCGCAAGCTGGATCGCCGTTGTGCCGATCCCCGAAGATCCGCCATGAATGAGAAACCGCTCGCCCGCCTTGAGCCCGCCGCGCATGAACACGTTGGAATAAACGGTAAAGAACGTCTCGGGCAAACACGCCGCTTCCTTCATGCTCAATCCCGAAGGAACAGGCAAACAATGCGCCGCAGGGGTCGAGACATATTCCGCATAGCCCCCTCCGGGTAGCAGCGCACAAACCTTGTCGCCGACCTTGAGGTTCGAGACACCGGCGCCAACCTCGACCACCTCGCCTGAACACTCGAGGCCGGGCAGATCGCTTGCGCCTTTGGGCGGATCATAGGCCCCCGCACGCTGGAGCGCGTCAGGGCGGTTCACCCCTGCATAGGCCACCTTGAGGATCACGCGGTCATGCTCCGCCACAGGACGCGGCCGATCTGTCAGTCGAAGAACTTCGGGACCACCCGCCTTGGTGATTTCGACGGCTTTCATCATCTCGGTCATATCGGCCCCTTATTCTACCCAGCGCCCGGGAAGATCATCCCGAACCGCCGCTTTGGGCGCCTTGATACCACCCAAGAGCCGATCAAGCCCTGCGACCAAAGGACGGAACGCAGGGTTCTTGCGCACCGAAGCCTTAACCTTTTCAAACTGCATCACATCGGCAATGCGGCGGTCGATGAACTCCTTCGTGGCCTCGCCATAGGTCTCGTCCCCGAGCCAATAGAGCACGACAGAGCCGTAAACTGCCGAAAGCGTGACGCGCTTGGAGTACCAGTTCACATCGTCCGACGTATCCCCGAGTGCGTTCCAGATTGCATCCGCCGTGCCCCAGATGAGCCCCGACCCCTCGGCCGCATGATGGGGAAGCGCAAAAAGAGTTGTCCCGCGCCGCACGATCTCGCGGTCCGCATCCTCAAGCCGAAGCCAGATCGCATGAGCCACCTTCTCCGAATACCGCATTTGCGAAAGATCGGCCTCTGCCATCCTCTCCGCCATCCGCGCATCCCCTGCGCGGTGATAGGCAACGGCCAAATCAATCGCCCCGCGCGGACAGACGGCGCGGGCCGCCTCGGTGGTCAGTCCCGCATCGGCAACCGCCGCGTCAAAGGCAACTTGGCTCCAGCCGTCAAAAACGACATGCGGCTCGATCGCGTTGAGAAGGGTCCTCAAAACAGGGTCAAATTCGGCTTGGGTCATCGCCATTCTCCTTTGTTTCCCCCAGACTAGACAATTATGGCAGTGGTTGCTATACGGCCCCTTCCTGCAAATTCTTGCAAATCCAACTTAGAAAGGTGGTGAAAACCACATGCAGGTAAGCGTACGTGACAACAACGTCGATCAGGCCCTTCGTGTTCTGAAGAAAAAGCTGCAGCGTGAAGGCGTTTTCCGCGAAATGAAGCTCAAGCAACATTTCGAGAAACCCTCCATCCGCAAAGCTCGCGAACAGGCTGAAGCGATTCGCCGTCAGCGCAAGCTGGCGCGCAAAAAGCTACAGCGCGAGGGACTCATCTAATTGAGCCTGATAGCACGCTAATTGACGACCCCCGAGCGGCCGCTTCGGGGGTTTGTCATTTCTAGGGGATCATTCCAGCGGCAAAGCCGTCGTCTGGAGCACCGATTTAAGAGAAAACGACGACTGCATCCCCTGCACTCCGGGAAGCGACGCCAGATAACGACGATGGATACGCGCGAAATCCTCGGCATCTTTGGCCACCACTTTGAGAAGATAGTCCGCCGCTCCTGCCATCAGATGACACTCCATCACGTCGGGCACCCTTGCTACCGCCTCTTCGAACGCGCTGAGGATCTCGTCTTTTTGACCGCTGAGCGTGATTTCCACATAAACAACCGTCTTGCGCCCGATCTTCTCGGGACTGAGAAGAGCAACATACCCCGAGATATAGCCTTCCTCTTCAAGCCGCTGGATGCGCCGATGACAGGCCGACTGCGAAAGGTTCACCCGCTCGGACAGCTCGGCGTTCGATATGCGCCCCTCTTTCTGAAGAGCGCGCAGGATTCGGATATCCGTCTCATCAAGCTGCATTGACGCAAATTCCTTCTAATTTTGTATCAATATGCCGAATTTTCTTCGAACATTGTGCCTATCTCCACTGATCTTTGCAAAACAATTGTTCGCAATCTCGTGCACCTTTGACCCAACGAACACCCAAGGAGCTGCACCATGCACATCGGTTGCCCGAAAGAGATCAAACCCCAGGAATTCCGCGTCGGCATGACGCCCAACGCCGTGGCCGAGGCCGTTGCGCATGGTCACACCGTGACGGTCGAAACCGCTGCGGGGATCGGCGCGGGCTTTACTGACGCCGACTACATCGCCGCAGGGGCCAAAATCGCGGCAACCGCCGCCGATGTCTTTGCCGCTGCCGATATGATCGTCAAAGTCAAAGAGCCCCAAACCGTCGAGCGCAAAATGCTCCGCGAAGGCCAGCTCCTCTTCACATACCTCCACCTCGCGCCCGATCCCGACCAGACGCATGACCTCCTTGCATCTGGTGCCACCTGCATCGCCTATGAAACAGTAACCGACGACCGTGGCGGGCTTCCCCTCCTTGCCCCGATGTCCGAAGTCGCTGGCCGACTTGCGCCACAGGTCGGCGCATGGACGCTGCAAAAGGCCAACGGCGGGCGCGGGGTGCTCCTTGGCGGTGTTCCGGGTGTCGGCCCAGGCAAAGTGCTCGTCATCGGCGGCGGCGTCGTTGGCACCCACGCAGCACGCATCGCCGCGGGCATGGGTGCAGATGTGACCGTGCTTGACCGCTCGCTTCCGCGTCTGCGCTATCTCGACGATGTCTTCGGCGGAACCTTCAAGAACGGCTATGCCTCTGCGGGCAACACAATCGAGCTTGCCCGCGAAGCCGACCTGATCATCGGTGCGGTTCTTGTTCCAGGTGCTGCGGCCCCCAAGCTCATCAAGCGCGACCAGCTCAAGGAACTCAAGCCCGGCGCGGCCCTCGTGGACGTTGCCATCGATCAGGGCGGCTGCTTCGAAACCTCCAAGGCCACGACCCACGAAAACCCGATCTACGAGGTGGACGGTATCATGCACTATTGCGTGGCAAACATGCCCGGTGCCGTCGCCCGCACTTCTACCATTGCGCTTGGCAACGCGACGATGCCCTTCATGCTCGCCTTGGCCGACAAGGGCTGGAAAAAGGCCTGCGCCGAGGATCGCCACCTTCTCAACGGCCTCAACGTCCACGCAGGTCAGCTCACCTATGCCGCAGTCGGCGAGGCTCTTGGGATAGCGACAGTCGATCCCAAGACACTCATCTAAGAACGCAAAAGGCGGCCCCGAAAGGAGCCGCCTTTTTTGATTTTCAAAGCAATTACTTCTTCAAAGCGTCGCGGATTTCAAGAAGCACATCGAGCTCGCTCGGACCGGCGGGCGCAGCGGGTGCAGCCTCTTCCTTGGCGGTCATGGAATCCTTGATCTTGTTCACTTGACGCACAAGCAGGAACACCACGAACGCGATGATCAGGAAGTTGATCACAGCCATCAGGAACGACCCATAGGCAAAGATCGACGCCCCCGCTTCACGTGCGGCTTCAAGGCTTGCGCCCGCAGGCACCTCGCCGCTGAGCACGAAGTAGTTGTTCGTGAAATCGACGCCGCCCGTAAAGAGCCCGATGATCGGGTTCAAGAGATCAGCCACAAGCGAGCTGACAATCGCGGTAAACGCAGCACCGACGATGATACCAACGGCCATGTCCATCACATTGCCTTTGGCGATAAAAGCCTGGAATTCTTTCAACATTTTATTTCCCCATTCCGTTAAAGCGCCTGTTTTTGTTCGCGCCAACACAACCATAGCGCAAAAAATGCACAGTCGAATGGGTTATATTCAGTCGCGAAATGATTACGTTGCAGAAATACCAAGGAGCAACACATGGCAGACCTTTCCAATTTCCCGATCACCAAACGCTGGCCCGCAAAAAATCCCGACGTGATCCAGCTTTATGCAACCCCGACCGCAAACGGCATGAAGGTGTCCATCGCGCTCGAAGAGCTCGGCCTTCCCTACGAGCCGCATCTCGTCACGCTTGCCGATGCCGATGTCAAAAGCCCCGAGTTTCTTTCGCTGAATCCCAACAACAAGATCCCCGCCATCATCGACCCCAATGGCCCCGATGGTGCGCCCATCGGTCTTTTCGAGAGCGGCGCGATCCTGATTTACCTTGCCGACAAGGCGGGCAAGCTGATCGGCAATACCGCAACCGAACGCTACAAGGTCATCCAGTGGCTCATGTTTCAGATGGGCGGCGTCGGCCCAATGTTCGGCCAGCTCGGCTTTTTCTACAAATTCGCGGGCGCCAAGATGGAAGACCCGACCGCGCGCGACCGCTACATCAACGAAGCCAAGCGCCTGTTGAACGTTCTCGAACAAGAGCTGGACGGCAAAGAGTGGATTGCAGGCGATTTCTCGATTGCTGACATCGCGCTTGCGCCATGGCTCAAGGGGCTGGACTTTTATGGCGCCACCGCCGTCACGGGCTATGACGACCTCAAGAACGTGCCCGCCTATGTGGATCGCTTCTTCGCCCGCCCCGCGGCGCAAAAGGGAAGCAAAATCCCAAGCTGAACGAAAAAGGGCGGCCCTTTGGACCGCCCTTTCCTTTATCCGCGAAGCGTGCCGCCCGTCGCCTTTGTGACCTTTTCGACGATCTTGGCCGATACGGCCTCAAGGTCCTTTTCGGTCAGCGTCGCCTCTTTGGGCTGAAGACGCACCGTGATGGCGAGCGATTTCTTGCCCTCGCCAAGGCTGCCGCCGATGAACTCGTCGAACACCCGCACATCTTCGATCAAGGCCTTGTCCGATCCCAAGGCCGCATTTACGAGGGTCAGAGCCTCGACATCCGCATTCACGACAAAGGCAAAGTCACGCTCGACCGCCTGAAGCTCCGAGGCCTCGAGAGCAGGGCGCGATGCCGAAGTGTTCTTGGGCAGCGGGATTTCCTCAAGATAGATGGTAAAGGCAACAGCCGCGCCCTTGATGTCCATCTCGCGCAGAATCTTCGGATGCAGTTCACCGAAAATACCCAAAACCTTTTTCGGTCCGAGGCAAATCTGGCCGTGACGACCGGGGTGCCACCATTCGGCCCCGTTGCGCATGATCTGGACTCGTGCAGGCGCACCAACCGAAGCCAAGATCGCTTCGATGTCCGCCTTGGCGTCGAACACATCAACAGAGCGGCTTGCACCATGCACATCCTTGGGCCCGTTCCGACCGATCAGAACCCCCGAAAGCGCAATGTGCTGTTCACCCGGTTCGCCGCCATGGAAAGCCGTGCCAACTTCGAACAACGCCAGATCCGCAAACCCGCGCGCCTGATTGCGCGCCGCTGCACGCAAGAGACCCGGAAGCAGATCAGGGCGCATATGGCTCATATCGCTGGAAATCGGGTTTTCGAGACGGGTCGCATCGGTGCCACCGCCGAAAAGTGTCGCCGCCTTCTGGTCGATGAAGGAATAGGTCACACATTCATTATAGCCGAGCGACGCCGCCATACGGCGCGCAACCGAGGTGCGCACCTGAAGCGGGGTCAGGATCGGCTTGGGCACGCCAGCCGAAGCACGGCGAAGCGGCTTGCCTTCAAGCTTGGTGAGCGACGCGATACGCGCCACTTCCTCGACAAGGTCAGCTTCGCCCTGAACATCCGACCGCCAGCTCGGCACATGGGCCATGTCGCCTTCCATGCGGAAGCCAAGCGCGGTCAGCGTCTGCCGCTGCTCGCTTTCGGGAATATCCATCCCAACAAGGCTCTGAACGCGCTTGGCATCAAGCTTATAGGCGCGCGCAAAGTTGGGAATCCCGCCCGCGACAACCATCTCCGAGGCCTCGCCGCCCGCATGATCGACGATCATACGCACAGCATGCTCAAGCCCCATCGGCGTAAACTTGGGATCGACGCCGCGCTCGAAACGGTAACGCGCATCCGAATTAATCTTGAGAGCACGGCCCGTCAAAGCGATCTGGACAGGGTCCCACCACGCGCTTTCGACAAAGACGTTGACCGTCTCTTCGGTCACGCCCGAATGTTCGCCGCCCATGATACCCGCAATGCTCTCGACGCCGTTGTCGTCAGAAATCGCCATCGCACCCGCAGGAAGAGCATAAGTCTTCTCGTCGAGCGCAAGGATCTCTTCTCCACCCTTGGCGCGGTGAACGCGCAGGTTGCCTTTAACCTTATCCGCATCAAAGACGTGCAGCGGACGGTTCTGGTCAAAGGTGAAATAGTTGGTCACATCCACAAGGAACGAAATCGGGCGCAGACCAATCGCCTTGAGCGCCTGCTGGAGCCACTCGGGCGAAGGCCCGTTCTTGACACCCTTGATCAAGCGACCCGTGAACAGCGGGCAACCATCAAGCGTATCCTCGTCGATCGTCACCTTGATGTCGCTTTCAAAGCTCGCAGGCACAGCCTCGACCGCGCAGGGCTTGAGCTTGCCCAATCCGCGTGCGGCAAGGTCACGCGCAATACCGCGCACGCCCAATGCGTCACCACGGTTTGGCGTAATCGCGATCTCGATCACTGGCTCGACCTTGGAGGGATCATTGGCCGACAGCCAATCGGCAAAGCTCTCGCCGACTTCGCCAGAAGGAAGCTCGATGATGCCGTTATGCTCGTCAGAAAGCTCGAGCTCGCGCTCGGACGCCATCATGCCAAAGCTCTCCACACCACGGATTTTTCCGACGGAAATGGTGATATCGAGACCGGGGATATAGGTGCCAGGTTTCGCCAGAACCACAGTGATGCCTTCGCGGGCATTCGGTGCGCCGCAAACGATCTGGGTCTCGCCATCGGCGGTCATGACCTTGCAGACGCGAAGCTTGTCGGCATCAGGGTGCTGCTCGGCGTGCACGATCTTAGCGATCTGGAAATCGGCCAGCTTGGCAGCAGGGTTCTCAATCCCCTCCACCTCAAGCCCGAGGTCGGTCAGCGCTTCTGCGATCTCGTCAACAGAAGCGGTCGTATCGAGGTGTTTCTTCAGCCAGGAAAGGGTGAATTTCATAGCGAGATTCCTAGTTTGTTAGCTGCTTCTTGCTTCAGATAAGCAACAGCCAAATCCTTCATCATGCCCAAAGTAGCGCCACCTATTTGCGCAGCAGCTTCTTTGGTCTTATTCCAAACGGTCGCGGAGCGGATAGCAGAAACATAGTCGTGACCTTTGGAGGTAAGTCTAAACGTGCCATTCCCTACGCCAGTGATTAAACCTTCATCTGAAAGTAACAGCACGTGGTATCGCTCGCGCCTAGCCGACGATGAGCTATCCAGTGTTTGGCCGGGCATCAATTGCAGCCAATCTTCACTCTCTTCATATTTGAAGAGTAATTCACGAATTAAGTCATCATCACGCTTCAACGGCTCAGCCCACCATGAAGGGTCGGCACATCAAGCGCCGAGAACCCGTAATGACGGAGCCAGCGAAGGTCGCTGTCAAAGAAGGCCCGCAGATCAGGGATGCCGTATTTCAGCATGGCAATACGGTCGATACCGATACCGAATGCAAAGCCCTGATAAATGCTCGGATCGATCTTGGCGGCGGCAAGCACCTTGGGGTGCACCATGCCCGAGCCAAGAACTTCGAGCCAGTCGTTGCCCTCGCCCACGGTAACAGAGCCGTTGTTCCACTGACACTGAATGTCCACCTCTGCCGACGGTTCGGTAAAGGGGAAGTGCGAGGCACGAAAACGCGTCTTGACCTTGGTGCCGAAGAACGCCGAAAGGAATTCCTCCAAAACCCACTTGAGGTTCGCCATGGAAATATCGGTGTCGATGGCAAGCCCTTCGACCTGATTGAACATCGGCGTGTGGGTCTGGTCAT
>JALRIK010000065.1:0-7338 GCA_023255435.1 Marivivens sp. | reverse complement strand
CGCGGATCTGAACGGGCGAAGTATGGGTGCGCAGCACGTGCGGCGGACGGTCATCCCCCTCGGCACGATGGGTATAGAAGGTGTCCATTTCCGCGCGCGCAGGGTGGTGACCCGGAATGTTGAGTGCGTCGAAGTTATACCAATCGCTTTCGATCTGTGGACCTTCGGAGACGGCAAAACCCATATCGGCGAAAATCGCGGTCACTTCCTCGGTCACTTGGCTGATCGGATGGATCGACCCCACACGGCGCGGGCGGGTGGGCAGCGTCACATCAAGCCATTCCGAACGCAGACGCTCGTCGAGCGCGGCATCGGCCAGCGCGGTCTTTTTCGCGGCCAGAGCGCTGTTGATCTCGTCCTTGAGCGCGTTGAGCGTGGGGCCTGCGACCATGCGCTCTTCGGGGGACATCTTGCCCAGCTCGCGCATCTGAAGGCTGATCTCGCCCTTCTTGCCCAAAGCGGCCAGACGCACGTCCTCGATCGCAGCTTCATCCGAAGCGGCGGCAATCAGGCCGAGGTATTTCGATTTAAGGTCTTCCATATCGTGCCCTTCGATCTTTTCTTGCACGGCAATTACCGCGCCGGCCCGTATCGCACAAGGACTGCGACCCATTTGGGCGGTATTTGAGGGCACCTGTGGCCCAAACGAAAAAGGCCGCCCCATGGGACGGCCTTTAAATCGGTCAGCGGGGCGATTAGGCAGCCAGAGCAGCCTTTGCTTTTTCAGCAATCGCGTTAAACGCTTCGGGCTCGTGAACGGCGAGATCGGCAAGAACCTTACGGTCAACTTCGATACCGGCTTTGGCCAGACCGTTGATGAACTTCGAATAGGTCAGCGATTCGTCGAATGCACGGACAGCTGCGTTGATACGCTGGATCCACAGAGCGCGGAAGTTGCGCTTGCGGTTCTTGCGGTCACGAGTTGCGTACTGGTTGGCCTTGTCTACGGCCTGACGGGCAACTTTGAAGGTCCGGCCGCGGCGGTCATAATAACCTTTTGCAGCGTCAAGGACTTTCTTGTGACGACGATGGGTAACGGTACCACCTTTAGTGCGCGACATTGTTCAGGCCTCCTTAGCGGTCGTAGGGCATGTAGGATTTGACGATCTTCGCGTCGGGCGCGGAGAGTGTCGTGGTCCCACGTGCGTCACGAATGAACTTGGTAGTGCGCTTGATCATGCCGTGGCGTTTGCCGGCCTGACCTGCTTTTACCAGACCGGAGGCGGTCACTTTGAAGCGCTTCTTGGCGCTCGATTTGGTCTTCATCTTGGGCATTTTCATCTCCTCTTACGAGTTGGTGAATTACGCGCGACTCGGCATGCCACAAGCCGGACGCACGGGTTGAAGCGGCCGTGTAGGACAGCTTCGCTCTATTGGCAAGCGCTAATTGATATAGCGCCCGATCACCCGAACAAAGGCGTTCGGAATATCGTTGATCGTATAGGTGCGGTGCTGGAGCGCATAAACCACCATGAAGCCCGCAACCATGATAACGATAGAGGCCGCGCGGGGAGCGCGGCCTTCGGAAATGGCACCGACAATAGACGGAAGCGACAGGGCACCAAGAACAATCCCGATGACAAGATAAAGATCAGCGTCCATCATTTCCCCCAAAGGTTGAACTCAGGGACGACCTTACTCTGCTTCCGAGCTGAGAATCAAACGTTCTGCACAAGGTGCCACGCGAAGAATGTTCGTCGACCCCGGCGTGTTGAACGGAACGCCTGCGGTCACGACGATCATATCTTCCTCGGTCGCGCCAAGCTCGGACTTGGTCGCACGCACAGCCGCGATCACCGCCGTCTTAAAGCGATCGACCTCGCCCGTCAGCACGGTGTTCACACCCCATGACAGAGCAAGACGACGCGCGGTGCGGTCCAGAGTGGTCAGAGCGATGATCGGAACGCGCGGACGCTCACGTGCAACGAGAAGCGCGGTCTTGCCCGACTGCGAATAGCAGCAGATCGCTTTGACGTTGGTCTTTTCCGCAATCTCGCGGGCCGCAGCAACGATACCGTCGGCAACGGTGGCGTGCTCGATACGGCGCGAGCTTTCGATGATCTCGACATAGGTCGGATCGGATTCGACCTGAGCGGCAACGCTGCTCATGGTGGTGACGGCTTCGACGGGGAACTGACCTGCGGCCGATTCCGCCGAAAGCATGATCGCATCCGCACCTTCGTAAATCGCGGTCGCAACGTCCGACACTTCGGCGCGGGTCGGCATCGGGCTTTCGATCATCGACTCGAGCATCTGGGTTGCAACGATGACGGGCTTACCAGCCGCACGGCTCTTGCGGATAAGTCGCTTCTGGATCGGCGGAACGTTCGAAACGGGAAGTTCCACGCCAAGATCGCCACGCGCCACCATGATACCGTCGGAAACCGCAAGGATTTCGTCAAAGGCCTTCACGGCAGCAGGCTTTTCGATCTTCGAAAGGATCGCAGCACGGCCCTTCGCCAACTCGCGCGCTTCTTCAACGTCGGCGGGACGCTGAACAAACGAAAGGGCAAGCCAGTCGACACCCAACTCGCACACGAACTCGAGATCCTTACGGTCCTTTTCCGACAGAGCGGCCAGCGGCAGCACGACATCGGGAACGTTCACACCCTTGCGGTTGGAAATGGTGCCGCCCACGATCACTTCGCAGTTCGCAAAGTCGCGGCCACAATCTTTGACCTTGAGACGGATTTTGCCATCGTTCACGAGAAGAGACGCACCTGGCTCGAGCGCATCAAAGATTTCCTTGTGCGGAAGACGCACGCGAGTCGCATCGCCTTCGGCCTCATCGAGATCGAGACGGAAGTCCTGACCGACAACCAACTCCTCTTCGCCGTTCGCAAAAGTGCCGACGCGGAGCTTGGGCCCCTGAAGGTCGGCGAGAATTCCGATCGGCGTGCCGCAATCCTTTTCGACCTGACGGATGATGTCATAGCGCTCTTTTATTTCGTGGTGGATGCCGTGGCTCATATTGAGGCGGAACACATCCGCACCGGCTTCGTGCAGAGCACGGATCATCTCATAGCTCGAAGAAGCGGGCCCGAGGGTGGCAACAATCTTTACGTTACGGTGGCGATGCATACGGCGTTCCTAGTCTGTCATCTCGACGTGGCCGTTAGCGGTAACGACCAATTTGGCCCCTTATTGCGCAAAACGTCTCGGGTCTCAACTGCATAAGACTTAAGGAGCACTTGGAACGCAAAAAATTTGGGGTTCTGGGCGAAAAAGCCCGATCTTGGGCTTTCCTACTCCGAATATGCGCCCCAAGTAACACCAAAGCGACACCTTGGCCCAAGACTTTCGCGTATTTTACAGGCACCTTGCCCCGCAAGAGACCGACTCAAGAGGGAAACCCATGGACGATCAGACCCGCATCGAACTCGAAGCCGCCGCCTTTCGCGCCCTGCGCGAACACCTGATGGAGAAACGCACCGACGTTCAAAACATCGACCTGATGAACCTTGCGGGGTTCTGCCGCAACTGCCTTAGCCGCTGGTATCAAGAAGCCGCAAACGCACGCGGCATCGAGATGTCCAAGGACGAAGCCCGCGAGATTTACTACGGCATGCCCTATGACGCGTGGCGCGACAAATTCCAGACCGAGGCCGACACAGGCAAGCAGGAAGCCTTCAAAAAGGCCTTTGCCGAGAACGTCGGCGACACCAAGTAACCAAACAAAAAGGCCCCCGAAAACCGGAGGCCTTTTTCTTGGCAATCGCCAAGGATCAGATCGCGGCCTTGCGGCTTTCTTCAAGGTAGATCTCGCGAAGACGCGCCGCAACGGACCCGGGCTTACCCGTTCCAATCGCCGCGCCATCAATCTCGACCACAGGCATCACGAACGTCGTCGCCGAGGTCACAAACGCCTCGTCCGCTTCTTTCGCCTCGTCGATCGTAAAGAGCCGCTCTTCCACCTGCATCTGTGCTTCTTTGGCGAAACGCAGAACCGCAGCGCGGGTGATCCCGTGGAGAATATCGTTGCTGAGCTGGCGCGTGATGATCTTGTTGCCCTTGACGATATAGGCGTTGTTCGAGGTGCCTTCGGTCACATAACCATCCTCGACCATCCATGCGTCATCGCAGCCCGCCTTCTTGGCCATCATCTTGCCCATCGACGGATAGAGAAGCTGCACGGTCTTGATATCGCGGCGGCCCCAACGGATGTCTTCAACCGAAATCACCTTGATCCCCGTTTTCGCGGCGGGGCTATCGGCCAGACCGGGCTTGTTCTGGGTAAAAAGAACGATGGTCGACGGCGTCACAGCGGGATCAGGGAACGCAAAATCACGATCGCCGGGCGCGCCGCGCGTGATCTGGAGGTAAACCATCCCCTCTTCGATCCCGTTTTTCGCCACCAATTCGCGGTGGATCGCCAAGAGCTCGTCCTTGGTCACGGGCGACGCCATGTCAAGCTCGCTCAACGAACGTTCAAGACGCACGGCATGGCCTTCGAAATCCACCAGCTTGCCATCCAGCACGCTGGTCACTTCGTAAACGCCGTCCGCCATAAGGAAACCGCGATCAAAGATCGAAACCTTGGCTTCGGTTTCGGGGAGATATTCGCCGTTTACATAGACAATGCGAGTCATAGCAGTTTCCTCTTAAAATGACGGATGCGTCATGGGTCAACTGCTGCCTTGCGTCAAGCCTCAAGGCGACCTGCCACCGCTTTAATGCAAAAGCTGGTCCAAATCCATTTTGAGAATGTTGAGCGACGAGGTCACTTCGATAAGATGGGACACGAGTTGACCCAAAAGCAAAAACTGGCTCCGAACCTCGACGGGCAACTCGCCTTTCTTTTTAAAGTCAAATACAACAATCGATCCATAGCGCTCGCCCTCGGCCCCGAGCGCGACGAGACAAAGACAACTCGGAGCAAAGACTTCGCCATCCATGACAAACGGATCTACCTGAGCCCCGAAATAACTCTCTCCATCGGGAATATCCACAAAAGCTGGATACTGGCGCCCGTCACGGGCAAAGCTGATGTTCCGCGCGATCCAGTCAGGGTCACCATGAGAACCAATGGCAACTTGCCTATCGCGCAAATTCAAGAGAACACGCGCCTCGCTGCGCGACGTCAAATGACACGCCAACTTAGCCAGCTTGTCGAAAATCGGACTGGGCGAAATCGCGAGGTTCGCTAGATCCGCTTCATCGTCCAATTGGCCAAGGACTTCGTGAATCTTACGCGTAACCATCGCTCACCTATTCACCAGACTGAACACGTCACCCAGCATCAACTTGAGCGAAGCTTTTGTGCGGATCATCTCGCCCGCAATTTCGGCAAGATCATTCATCGTCTGTTCTTGTTGTTCCGATACCGCTTTAATCCGACGCTCGGTGAACACTCCGATATAACCGACGAACTCGCCAAAAAGATAAATACCCGCACTCAACCATGTCTTGGCGGAGGCAAAAGTGCCATTTACGATCGGGGAATTGGGAAAGGTGACATCCACATCGGGAAAACAAACAATCGGCTGGTTCAACTGACGACTGGCCATTGTCTTTTTGAAGTTATCAAGCTCGACCCCATAAGAGCCGATCACCGTCACATTGTCTTGGTCAAGCAAGGCAACAAAAGCTGAATCAAAGTCGGTCGAAAGCACAGCAAGTTCTGCAATCCAGTCAAAGGAGGCACTGCCCTCTAAATCGAGACCTGCCAAAACGGATTGCCCAGAGCCCCTGAGCAAAAGTTTCTCTAATGACGTGCCCACAATGCTTAATCGGCCCTCGAATTAACCAGTTACAGCGCAAGGTTGGTATAGATTTAAGGAACGAAATCCAATAGGCTATAGAAGCCACATCTCTCTCTTTCGTATCAAAAATCCGACCCAAAAGAGCACGGATGAGACAGGTTCATTCCCGTAGGTTGCGCAATTCAACCCATGGATCTAGCCCCATAGAACCGAGGAATACCGCCCAAGCTCGGAGCCTTGAAACGGAATGGCGCTCTCGCGATCCCGCGCCAAAAGAATCGGTCCGTCCAGATCGACGAAGCCCGCCCCATGCGCAAGAACCATCGCAGGCGCCATGGCAAGCGACGTGCCGACCATACAGCCGACCATAACCCCGAAACCCGCCGCAACGGCTGCGTCACGCAGGCGCAAGCTTTCCGTAAGACCTCCTGCCTTATCGAGCTTGATGTTGACGAAATCATAACGGTTTCTAAGGGCAAAAAGGTCCGATTCCACGTGACAACTCTCGTCCGCACAGATCGGAACGGGCCTCGGGAGGGTTTGAAGCGCCTGATCCTTCCCCGCGGGGAATGGTTGCTCGACCAGCACGACACCAAGCCGTTCAAGATGCGGAAGGAGCGTCAAATAATCTTGCTCCGACCAGCCTTCGTTCGCGTCAATGATTAACGCGGCATCGGGCGCACCACGCCGCACCGCCTCCAAACGAGGGAGATCGTCAGGCGTCCCGAGCTTGATTTTGAGCACGGGCCGCGCCGCATTCTCGGCCGCCTGCTGCTCCATCCCTTCGGGGCTGTCCAGCGAGAGGGTAAAGGCCGTGACGATCCCTTCGAGCACCGCTTCGCCGACGAGCTCCCAAATCCGAAGCCCCGCCCGTTTCGCCTCGAGATCCCAGAGCGCACAGTCCAGAGCATTGCGCGCCGCGCCATGCGGCAAGGCATCCTGCAGCGTGACCCGATCCGCAAACCGCGCTCCCTTGATCTGGGCCAAGACACTCTCAAGGGTTTCACCATAGCGGGCATAGGGAACACATTCCCCCCGCCCGACGAAGTCGCCATCGGTGATCGTGACGGTTATGACCTCTGCATGGGTCTTGCTCCCGCGCGAAATCGTAAAGACCCGCGCCAATGGAAACCGCTCGATGACCGCCTGAACCTGCATCACATCTCTCCTCGTCCTCGCGCGAACCCTAGCCAAGCGCCGACGCCCCCACAATGCCCCGCCTACGACCAATTGCTGCATGTGCGAGAAAATTGTTGCGATTGCAAAAGCAACATAATAACAAAAATTAACCATTCTATTGAAACAAGATTACAAGGCGAACCATGTCCTTCAGACTTCAGCCCCCCGCTCCCGCGCGTCCGAACCGCTGTCAACTCTTTGGCCCTGCCTCGAATACCAAGCTCTTTGCGAAGATGGCGGCCTCGGCTGCCGACGTGATCAACATTGACCTCGAAGACTCTGTTGCCCCCTCGGACAAGGACATGGCGCGCGCCAACGCAATCGAGGCAATCAACACCGTCGATTGGGGCAACAAGACGCTTTCGGTGCGCATCAACTCGCTCGACACGCCCTATTGGTATCGCGATGTGGTGGACCTCTTGGAACAGGCGGGCGACCGTCTCGACCAGATCATGAT
>JALRIK010000064.1 GCA_023255435.1 Marivivens sp. | reverse complement strand
TTTCCTTTACAGGTGGACCGTCGGTCACGATCAAGTCGCACCACAACGTTGGCGGCCTTCCCGAAAAGATGGGTCTCAAACTGGTTGAGCCGCTGCGCGAGCTGTTCAAGGACGAAGTGCGCGCGCTGGGCCGCGAGCTTGGTCTTCCTGATAGCTTTATCGGTCGCCACCCCTTCCCTGGTCCGGGTCTTGCGATCCGCTGCCCTGGCGAGATCACCCGCGAGAAGCTTGAGATCCTCAAGAAGGCAGACGCTGTATACATCGACCAGATCCGCAAGCATGGCCTTTATGACGAAATCTGGCAGGCCTTTGCTGCGATCCTCCCCATGCGTACCGTGGGCGTTATGGGCGACGGGCGGACCTATGACTATGCGGTCTCGCTTCGTGCTGTGACTTCGGTCGACGGGATGACGGCGGACACATATCCGTTCACCCATGAATTCCTCGGCGAAACGATGACCCGCATCATCAACGAGGTCAAAGGCGTGAACCGCGTCTTCTATGATGTGACCTCGAAACCGCCGGGAACCATCGAACTCGAATAAAGTTACTAGAACGCCCGCAAGTCGATCTTGCGGGCGTTTTGCTTGACAGCGACACGATTTAAGCCCCCTCTTGCGCCAAAGACGAGGGAGCGGAAAATGTCGGATGTGCTGCGCGCGGTGTTGTGGATGTCGGGAGCGATCACCTCATTTACCTTGATGGCGATTGCAGGCCGCGCCGCCGCACTCGACTTCGACACCTTCGAAATCATGTTCTACCGCAGCCTGACAGGTATCCTGATCATCGTCTCCATTGCTGTCGCGCGCGGCAAAATGGGAGAGATGAAGACCGACCGACTGGGCCTTCATACCATTCGCAATGTGGCTCATTTCACGGGGCAAAACCTCTGGTTCTATGCGATTACCGTCATTCCCTTGGCGCAGGTGTTCTCTCTCGAATTCACTGCGCCCATTTGGGTGATGATCCTATCGCCGCTGTTTCTGGGCGAGCCCTTCCGCAAGATCGGCGTGCTTTGTGCCGCTCTTGGTTTTGTCGGCGTTTTGATCGTGGCGCGGCCGACACCCGAGACGCTCAATCTCGGGGTTCTTGCGGCAGCGCTTGCGGCTATTGCTTTTGCCTTTTCGGCTATCTTTACCCGCAAGCTCACCCGTACAGAGCCGATCTTGCGCATCCTTTTCTACCTCACAACGCTTCAGGCAGTTTTCGGTGCGGTTTGCGCGGGGTATGATCTCGATTTCGCACTCCCTACGCTAAACGGTCTTCCTTGGCTCGTTTTGATTGGCTGCGCAGGGCTTTTGGCGCATTTCTGTTTGACGACGGCGCTTTCGATTGCACCTGCCACAATCGTGATCCCGATCGATTTCACACGCTTGCCCATCATCGCCGTGGTCGCCATGTTCCTCTATGGCGAGGCGCTGGACATATGGGTGTTTGTCGGTGCGGCCCTCATTTTTGCCGCCAATTGGCTTAATATTTCCTCTTCAACCAAGGTCCGCACCTAAGGTTGACGTAAAGTCACATCAGGTCGCGCGACGTTGCGTCATCAATTGACGCAAATTTGAACGGGTCACTACTCTTGCTCCAGAAGCCGCAGAGGAAACGGCTCAGGGAGGATATAATGAAAAGACTTCTAACGACCTCGGCAGCGTTTGCGCTTTTGAGCAGCGGCGCCCTTGCCGCGGGACTTGACCGCTCGGGTCAAGGTATCGACATCATGTATGAAAGTGGCAATGCAATCGAGTTGTCCTTTGGATCGGTCAGCCCAACCGTCACAGGCACTTTGGGCGGTCAGGAGAGCGGCAATGTGAGCGCATCCTATTCCCAAGTTGGGTTCGGACTTAAGACCCAAGTGAACGACAAGCTGTCGCTGGGTCTTGTGTTCGACCAGCCTTACGGCGCGAACCTGTCCTATCCTGCCAATACGACCTATCCGCTGCGCGGCACGACGGGCACCGTCGATACGAGCGCCATCACAGCCATCGCCCGTTACGACATCGGCAACAACATGGCGGTCTTTGCAGGTGCCCGCCAGCAGACGCTAAGTGGTAGCGTTGCGATCCCCGGAAAATACTTGGCCAATTTTGCCTCGTCGAGCGGCACGGGCTATCTCGTGGGTGCCATGTATGAAAAGCCCGAAATAGCAATGCGCGTGGCGCTGACCTACAACAGCTCGATCAAGCACGACATTGCGACGACCGAAAACAACGTGCTCAACACCACGACAACGGTTAACACGCCCAAGTCGGTCAATCTCGACTTCCAGACGGGTGTTGCGGCAGATACCTTGGTCTTCGGCTCGATCCGCTGGGTCGATTGGAAGAACTTCTCGCTCAAGCCCGCAGGCTTTGCGGCTGGGAACGCAGGCGCGGCACTGTTGAGCTATGCCCAGAACGCGATCACCTATGAAGCGGGTGTCGGTCGCCGTATCAACGACAAATGGTCGGGCGCTGTAACCGTCGGCTATGAAAAGGCCGAAGGCGGCAAGGTCTCTGATCTTGGGCCGACGGACGGCTTCTTCAGTTTCGGTCTCGGTGCAACCTATGCCGCCACCGACACGAGCAAGATCACGCTCGGTGCGAAATACGTGAAGCTCGGGGATGCGACCACCGCCAACAACGCGTCGTTCACGGGCAACAGCGCGATCGGTTTCGGAATCAAGTTCTCGTCTTCGTTCTAAGAAAGCTCAAAAGTCCAAGCCCGCCCATTCATTTGGGCGGGTTTATTTTTTGCAATGCGCAAGGAACGGATTGTAGTCCCCCCGATAATCATTTCTTAGTCGGCCCATGATCGTTCAACGCACCATTCCGCCCCTCGCTTGGGCTCTTTTGTTTCTTCTCGCCTTTATGTGGGGCGGTTCATTCCTTGCCAATCGTATCGCGCTCGAGGAAGTGGGAGTCTTTACCACCGTTGCCTTTCGGGTTGCGGGCGCATCGGTGGTTCTCTGGGCCTATGTCATCCTGCGCGGACTGCGCGTGCCTCTGACGCCGCGCTCCATCGGCACGTTTCTGGTGCTGGGGCTCCTTAATAATGCAGTACCCTTCACGCTGATCGTTTGGGGGCAACAGCACATCGCCTCGGGTCTTGCCGCCATTCTCAATGCTTCGACCGCGATTTTTACGGTTCTTCTGGTGGCCTTGATCTTTAGCGACGAACGTCTGACCAAGCACAAGGCCGTGGGCGTCGCCTTGGGGTTTGCAGGGGTAGTCACGGCGATCGGGATCGAGAACCTGACCAAGCTCGACCTGCGCTCTGTCTCGCAGCTTGCCTTGATCGGCTCGTCGCTCTCCTATGCGATCTCGGCTGCAATCGGCCGCGTGTACCTCAAGGGTATTCGCCCCGAAGTTTCGGCTGCGGGGATGTTGACGAGTGCCGCGCTCTTTATGGTGCCGATGGCGATCTGGCTCGAAGGGGTTCCGACGTTCGGCTATCACGCCGCGACCTTCGGGGCTTTGGCCTATCTCGCGGTCATTTCCTCGGCCTTTGCCTATATGCTCTACTATGTGGTTCTCAACCTTGCAGGTGCGGGCAACCTGAGCCTTGTGACGCTTCTTGTGGCGCCTGTGGCCATTGTGCTCGGGGCCGTAGTCTATGGGGAAACTTTGGCGGCAAACGCCTTTTTGGGCTTTGCTTTGCTGGCCTTGGGTCTCTTGATCATTGACGGGCGGCTCGGGACGCGCAAAAAGCCTCGGTAACACTTGGCTCTTGTATCGGCTTTGACATGAAATACCAATCAGCGGCGGACTGGCGCGCCGAACCTGAAAAGCACGTCCTCTTGTTCGGGATGTCCGGACTGGGCAAAACGCATCTGTCCAACATCCTGCGCGATCAGGGCGATTGGTTCCACTATTCCGTCGATTACCGCATCGGGACGCGCTACATGGGCGAGTATATCGCCGACAACGCCAAGCGCGAGGCGATGAAGGTTCCGTTCCTGCGCGAGCTTTTGTTGTCGGACTCGATCTATATCGGCTCCAATATCACCTTCGAGAACCTCTCGCCTGTCTCGACCTATCTGGGCAAACCCGGCAACCCCGCTTTGGGGGGGATCGAGATCGAGGAATTCCGCCGCCGTCAGTCCCAGTTCCGCAAGGCCGAGATCGAAGCGCTTCTCGACACGGGGCATTTCATACGCCGTGCGAAGGAGCTTTATGGCTATCCGCATTTCATCTGCGATACGGGCGGCTCGATTTGCGAATGGGTCGACCCCGACAATCCCGACGACGAAGTGATGACCGCTCTGGCCAAAGACTGTCTCATCGTCTGGATCGAAGGGTCCGAGGCCCATATCGACGAGCTGGTGCGGCGCTTTGACAAGGCTCCGAAGCCGATGTCCTATCAGCCCGAGTTCCTTGATCGGGCTTGGAGTGAATATCTCAGCAAAAACAATATAGAACCGAACGAAGTTAATCCCGATGACTTCATTCGCTGGACCTATCGTCAGGCCCTTGATCACCGTCAGCCACGCTATGCCAAAATGGCCGAGCAATGGGGGATCACGGTGAAGGCCGAAGAGGTCTATGCCGTCAAAACCGCTCAGGACTTCGAAGACCTTATTGCCCGCACCCTTGAGGCCAAGGCTTAAACGCACTAGTTAACCCCTCTCGCATCATTAGTGGACTGAACCAATGCCGATCAAACTTCCCGAAAACCTTCCTGCCTTTGACGTGCTTTCGCGCGAAGGCGTGATGGTCATGTCGGATGATCGTGCCTCCCGTCAGGACATCCGCACCCTTCGCATCGGGCTGTTGAACCTGATGCCCAAGAAGATCCAAACCGAGAACCAGTTCGCGCGTCTGGTCGGTGCGACCCCGCTCCAGATCGAGTTTTCCTTGATCCGCATGAGCGAGCACGAGACCAAGAACACCGCCGCCGAGCACATGGCCGAGTTCTATCGCCCCTTCAACGAAGTGAAAGCCTCGGGCGAAAAGTTCGATGGGTTGATCATCACGGGGGCCCCGATCGAACATCTTCCCTTTGACGAAGTGACTTATTGGACCGAGCTGACCGAGGTTTTCGAATGGTGCAAAACCCATGTGCACTCCACATTCGGCGTCTGCTGGGGCGGTATGGCGATGATTTACCATCTTCATGGGGTTCAAAAGCATATTCTTGACCACAAGGCCTTTGGCTGTGTGCGTCACAGCAACTGCGCGCCCGCATCGCCGCTCTTGCGCGGGTTTTCCGATGATCTGGTGATGCCCGTCAGCCGTTGGACCGAAATGCGGCGCGAAGAGATCGAGGCCGTCGACGGTCTCAAGATTCTGCTCGATAGCAAGGAGACCGGCCCTGCCCTTGTCGAGGATGCCGCGAACCGCGCGATCTATATCTTCAACCACTTCGAATACGACAGCGGGACGCTCAAGGAAGAATACGATCGTGACGTTGCGGCAGGAAAGCCGATCAACGTGCCCGAGAACTATTATCCCGACAATGACCCGACGAAAGCGCCACTAAACCGCTGGAGAAGTCACGCGCACCTTCTATATGGTAACTGGATAAATGAAATTTACCAGACAACACCATATAGCCTTGATGACATTGGAAACGCTTAAACCCCTGATTTATATCGCTCTTGCGACTTTGTCGTTGGCCTTTCTCGCTTCTTGCGGTGCAGGTCAGCGTGCAAAGGACGCAGAGCGCGAATTCCCCCCAACGGGCCAGATCCTCGATGTCGAGGGTGTGCGCATCCATGCACGGGTCGAAGGAAACGGCCCCGATCTTGTACTGATCCACGGCGCGTCAGGAAGCACGCGGGATATGGCGTTTACGCTTCTTCCCTTGTTGAAAGATCGCTATCGGGTCATTCTGTTCGACCGTCCGGGGCTTGGCTACAGTGGGCGCACCGATCCTGCGTATGAAGCCGCCTTCACAAACAAAGCAGAGAGCCCGCAAGAACAGGCCGAGGTTCTCGTCAAAGCCGCCAAGATGTTGGGCGCAGATCGACCAATCGTGCTTGGACATTCTTACGGCGGTGCGGTTGCTCTGGCTTGGGCGACGTATCATCCTGAAAATATAGCGGGTCTTGTCGATGTTGCGGGGGTTGCGCTGCCTTGGCCCGGGACTCTCGGTCCGCTCTATCAGATCAACGGATCGGCGCTCGGCGGGGCGATTGTCGTGCCCTTGATCAGCGCCTTGACGCCGCAAAGCGTGGTCAAAGCCGCAATCAACGGACTCTTTGAGCCAGAAACCCCGCCCCAAGGCTATGCCGATGCCGTGGGGGCTCCTCTCACACTGCGGACCGAGACCTTCCGCGCTAATGCCCGTCAGGTAAACTCGCTGCGTCCCCATATCGTCGAGATGTCCAAAGACTATGACCGTCTTGCGGGGCTTCCGATCGAGATCATCCACGGTACCGCCGATGATACCGTGCCGATCCAGATCCATTCCCGTCCGCTGGCCGAGCGTCTCCCGCATATCCGGCTGACCGAGATTGAAGGCGGCAGCCATATGATCCATCACACCCATCCCAAGAGTATTATTCAGGCAATCGACCGCACGGCACGCGCCGCTGGATTGCGCTAGGCTCCGATCCATCCCATATTGGATTCATAATATTTTAGGAGCAGCACATGGATTTACCATTCGATGGCGCAATTTCTGCGTTTCACAACAACGAGGCGCCCGAAGACATCCGTGCCGCCATTGTCAGTGCTGGCAAGAACGAAATTCAGGATGACGATTTTCCCTATAAAGAACGTCTAAAACGCAGCCTCTACGAGGATGAAATGGCCGCGCTCCAGATCGAGCTTGTTCGTTTGCAGCATTGGGTCAAGGAAAGCGGCGAACGGATCGTCGTCGTCTTCGAGGGGCGCGACGCTGCGGGCAAAGGCGGCACGATCGAAAGGTTTCGCGAAAACCTCAATCCCCGCGGCGCGCGCACGGTCGCGCTTTCCAAACCTTCGGAAACCGAAGCGGGCCAATGGTATTTCCAGCGCTATATCGACCAACTCCCGACCTCTGGCGAAATCGTGTTTTTCGACCGAAGCTGGTATAACCGCGGCGTTGTAGAAAAAGTCTTCGGCTTTTGCACCGACGAGCAGCGCGTAAAATGGTTCGATCAGGTCGTGCCGTTCGAAAAGATGCTGGTCGACGAAGGCATCCGTCTCTTCAAAATCTGGCTTAATGTCGGACGAGCAACACAGCTTCAACGGTTTCTCGACCGCGAAAGCGATCCGCTCAAGCAATGGAAACTCAGCTGGATCGACGTCGAAGGTCTCAAGAAGTGGGACGCCTATACCGTCGCTATTCAGGAGACGCTTGCGCTGACTCATACCGCACATGCCCCTTGGACGATCATTCGCTCGGACGATAAGCGGCGCGCGCGGCTCAATGCCATCCGCTCCGTTCTTTCGCAAATCCCCTATGACAGG
Source organism: Marivivens sp. (assembly GCA_023255435.1). GTDB lineage: Bacteria > Pseudomonadota > Alphaproteobacteria > Rhodobacterales > Rhodobacteraceae > Marivivens. Next base: position 8,327 of record JALRIK010000064.1, on the reverse strand, counting down.
AAAGACGCTGGCGCTCTTGGTCAGGTCGATCCCCAGATCGCAGGAGGCCCCGATCTCTGGCATGGTTAAGCGCGGCTATCATCACGGCAACCTGCGCGAAGCATTGGTCGGGGCCTGTCTCAAGCTGATCGAGGAAAAAGGTCCGACGGGCTTTACCCTTTCCGAGGCAGCGCGTGAGGCGGGCGTCACGCCTGCTGCCGTTTATCGCCATTTCGAAGGCCGCGAGGATCTCATCGCCGAAGCTGCGCGTCAGGGTTACGAGATTTTCGCCGATCTCATGGAACATGCCTATGCCAAGGGGCAACCTTCGGCGCTTGCCAGTTTCGAGGCAACGGGGCGCGCCTATCTTGCTTTTGCACGGCGCTTTCCAGGGCATTACGTGGCGATGTTCGAAAGCGGTATATCGATCCAGCGGACGCCCGAGCTGAACACGGTTGCCCGCCGCGCCCTCGGCGTAATGGAAATGGCTGCCTCGGACCTTAGCCAGCATATCCCGCCCGAGAAACGGCCGCCGCCCCAGATGTTTTCAGCCCATATATGGGCGATGAGCCACGGGGTCGTGGAACTCTTTGCGCGCGGCTCTCCGGGCACCAAGAGCCCCTTCCCGCCCGAGGATCTTCTCGAGACGGGGATCGGGGTCTATTTGCGCGGTCTCGGGCTCTTGCCGCCCGATTGTTGATCAAAGCCCGATCAACACGGTGGTTCCGTCGATCTTGACGGGAAAGCTTTTTGTTTGTCCGCTATCTGCACCTTGGGCCTGCCCTGTTTCCAGCGAGATCACCCAGTTATGGAGTGGACAGGTCACGCAACCGTCATGCACGATGCCTTGGCTCAAAGGCCCGTTTTTATGCGGGCAGCGGTCCTCGAGTGCAAAAACCCGATCATCCGAGGTGCGAAAGACCGCAATCGTCATTTTTCCGTTCTTCACGCAGCGCGCGCCTTGGCGGGGAATGTCGTTGATCGACCCGATCGCGATCCATGTCTTAGCGATGGCATTCATTCTGCGGCCTCCAGTTGGATGTTTGCGAGCGGCGCAAATTCATGGGCGTATTTGCCCTCGACGAATTCGGCCCATGGGTCGACTTGTGCAAATTGCTGGGAATAGACAAAGCGGTCGTAATAGGCTTTGCGCGCTTCAAGGTCGGTTATGATCACCTTTTGGATGTGGTCATAGCCCACACGGTCGGCCCATTTGTAAATCCGCTCGAGATAGAACCCCTGTTCGCGATACATCTGCGTCAAGGCACCGATGACTTCGATGCATTCCTCTTCGGTCGCCACCTTGCCAAGCGGCGTGGTCCCTTGGATATGAAGTCCCGCAGCCCCGCCATAGACGATCTCGAACCCGCTATCGACACAGATCACGCCGATGTCCTTGCAGGTCGCCTCGGCGCAGTTGCGCGGGCAACCCGTGACGGCAAGTTTGAGCTTTGCAGGGGACCATGACCCCCAGAGGAACTTCTCGAGTTTGACCCCGAGGCCTGTCGAATCCTGCGTTCCGAAGCGGCACCATTCGGTTCCGACACAGGTTTTCACCGTCCGAAGTCCCTTGGCATAGGCTGCGCCCGAGATCATCCCCGCCTTGTTCAAATCAGCCCAAACGGGGATCAGGTCCTCTTTCTTGACACCGAGCAAATCGATCCGTTGACCGCCCGTCACCTTGACCGTCGGGATGTTGAACTTGTCAGCCACATCCGCAATTGCGCGAAGCTCATCAGGTGTGGTGAGACCGCCGAACATGCGCGGCACCACAGAATAAGTTCCGTCCTTTTGGATGTTGGCATGGACACGCTCGTTGATAAAACGCGATTGCTGGTCGTCTTTGTATTCCCCAGGCCAATCCGCAACGAGGTAATAGTTCAGCGCGGGACGGCATTTTGCGCATCCTTCGGGCGTGGACCACTCTAGTTCCTGCATGACCTCGGGAATGGATTTGAGCTCTTTGGCTTTGATCAAGCGGCGCACATGGGCGTGGCTGTGGGTCGTGCAGGGACACATGCCTTGGGCTTCGGGGACGACAAAGCTATCCCCAAGGGTGATCCCCATAAGTGTCTCGACCAGTCCCGTGCATGTCCCACAAGAGGCCGAAGCCTTGGTATGGGCGCGCACATCGGCAAGTGAAGAAAGGCCCTTGTCCTTGATAGCAGCGACGATCATCCCCTTACTGATCCCGTTGCAGCCACAAATCTCGGCATCATCCCCAAGTGCCGCAACCGCTGCAAATGGATCGGCCGCACCGCCCCCCTGATAGGCTTGGCCAAAGATCAGGGTGTCGCGCCGATCGGCAATGCTTTCTCCCGATTTAAGGAGTTCATTATACCATGCACCATCAGTGACATCGCCATAAAGAACAGCGCCGATCACTTTGTTATCCTTTAGAATTATCCGCTTATAGGTGCCACGCACAGCATCGCGCAGAACGATATCCTCGCGGTCAGGCCCTTCTGCGAAATCCCCAACCGAATAAAGGTTGACCCCCGTGACCTTGAGCTTGGTTGGTGTCTCGGCATGGGTAAAGCCCGTGCCTGCCTGCCCCGCAAGATCCTCGGCCACCACTTTGGCCATGCGGTAGAGCGGCGCCACGAGGCCATAGACGATCCCACCGACTTCGGCGCATTCGCCAAGCGCAAAGATGTCGGGATCAGAGGTGCGCATCATTGCATCCGTCACGATCCCGCGATTAACCTCTAGCCCTGCGTCCTTTGCCAATTGCACGTTCGGACGGATGCCCACCGCCATCACCACAAGCGAAGCGTCGATGATCCGCCCATCGGCAAGTTCGACCCCTTCGACGCGCTCGGTGCCGAGGATTTGCTTGGTATTTGCCTCGCAAATAACTTCGATACCTCGGCTCTCAAGCTCGCGCCGCAGAAGAAACCCCGCCGCGCTGTCGAGCTGACGCTCCATCAGGGTCGGCATAAGGTGGATGACCGTCACCTCCATACCCCGCAGCCGAAGTCCCGCTGCTGCTTCGAGGCCAAGAAGGCCGCCGCCAATCACCACTGCGCGACCGCCCTTTGCCGCGGCGGCCACCATGGCTTCGGTATCATCAAGATCGCGATAGGCCAGAACGCCATCAAGCTCTTTGCCGGGTACAGGAATGATAAAGGGAGAGGACCCCGTCGCGATCACCAGTTTGTCATAGGCGGCAGTTGTGCCCCTGTCCGACGTCACGGTGCGGGCGCCGCGGTCGATCGAGACGACCTTTTCCCCTTTGTAGAGAGTAATCCCGTGTGAGGCATACCAAGCCTCGTCATGGATGATGATGTCGGCATAGGATTTTTCCCCTGACAGAACAGGTGAAAGCATGATGCGGTCATAATTCACGCGCGGTTCGGCGTTGAAAATCGTGACGTCATAGGCATCGGTCAACCCGAAGAGATTTTCGAGCATACGGCCAGGGGCCATTCCATTTCCGATGATGACAAGGCGTTGTTTGGACATGTGTGCGCTCCAACTTCGCTGGATGCTCCAGCCTGTGTTTTTGAGGATCGCAGCGCCGTTGCCGCATTGGCCGATTGCCCGCTACCACCTTGTAGCTGAATCGGCCTTTCACCGAAGGAGTGCCCCCAGCGAAGCCCCATGGCAAGAGTGGCATCACCCATGAAAACGGACGATGCCATGGGTTGCGCAAATTTTAGGCGATTGACGAGCGTGATGCCTGAAATGCAGATGGAGTCAGAGCGGTCGTTTCAAATCAGAGCCGCGCCAAAATCGCATCGGCTGCCCGTTGTCCGGGTGGCGGACCACCTGCCCCCAGCCGCTCCATGGTCAGCCTCATCGCTTCGCGTTGCGCTTCGGGCGCAATAAGAACCTTTTCAAGGGAGGCGGCAATCCTGTCGGGAATGCAATTTTCACCAAGGAATTCAGGGACGGTTCGGCTCTCGGCAACAAGATTGACGAGCGTCACTGTATCCACGCGCAACAGACGTTTGACCATGAACCGCGTCACCTTATTCATGTCATAGGCTATGACCATCGGCGTGCCTGCCGCCGCCAGTTCAAGGCTCACCGTGCCACTGGCGGCTAGAGCGAAATCAGCTGCACGGAAGGCGGCCTTCTTGGTCTCTCGTGCGTCGGGGTCGGTGTTGGGATCGATCAGGATCGGCGACACGGGCCAGTTCGCAGTGAGTTCGCGCACCAGCGGCGCAACAGGCGCGGCACAGGGCAACACGACCTTGAGATCAGGGTGCTGTTTGGCCACAAGACCCACCGTTTCGCCGAACCTTTCGGCAAGTCGGGTGACTTCGCCCCGACGCGATCCGGGGAGTGCTAGAAGCAAAGGTCCCGTCCCCCCGATCCGAGCGCGAAAGGCGTCGGCCTCGTCTTGGGTTGCGATCTCTTCGGTTGCCACGGGGTGTCCTACGAAATCACAATCCATTCCGGCCGCCTGCATAAATGGCGGCTCGAAAGGAAACAGCGCCAGAACATGGTCGATGACCTTGGCCATTTTGTCCGCGCGGCCTGGCCTCCAGGCCCAGACCGTCGGCGCGACATAATGAACGCAGCGCAAATCGGGACGCATGATTTTCACCAATTTGGCGACCCGCAAACAAAAGTCGGGGCTGTCGATGGTAATCAGCACGTCCGGCCGAGCGGCAAGCACGGCCTCGGCGGTTTGGTGGATGCGGCGTTTGAGATGGAAATACTTCGGCAGCACCTCGGCAATACCCATGATCGACAGTTCGTCCATCGGGAAAAGACTGGTCAAACCAAGGCTCGACATCTCGGTCCCGCCGACGCCGTCAAAACTGATGTCGGGGACGCGGAGCCTGAGACCTTCCATCAAGGAACCGCCAAGCTTGTCACCCGAAGGCTCGCCCGCAATCACAAAGGCCTTCATGACGGCACCACTTCGAGAAAGATCCCGAGCCGATCCGCCGCCTCGATCGTTGCAGCGCGGTCGATGATCATGACGCCGCCTTCTGTGAGAACGACCCCTTCTAGCCCTGCGCGCGCCGCTTGTTCCAAAGTATCGGGACCGATGGCAGGAAGGTCGATGCGGCGGTCCTGCGAAGGCTTTGGCGCTTTGAAGAGGATACCGCCCGTTCCAAGGCCCACCACACTTGCCAGCATATGGGCCGTTCCGGGCATCGCCTCGAGAGCGAGAACCTGTCGGCGCCGCACTATGCAGGCTTGCCCGATATCGGCAGCACCTAGAAGCGCGGCGACCTCGCGGGCCTTGTCGATGTCCTCGCTGCTGTGCTTGGGCCTTTTATGACGGCCCAAAACCCCGAGGGGCGGGATCAAATCAGGTGCAAGCTCGTGCGCCGCGCGGATGCGGAACCCCTTTTCCTCGAAGGTGGACAGAACAATCCGAAGGGCTGCATCATCGCCCTGCCCCAAGGCTTTGAGCATGCGCGGGACCAAGGGCAAAGTCGCGGCGTCGATTTTCGTTGGATTGAGCTGCGGACGGTCGATCCCGCCCGCGAAACACACTTCCGTAACTCCGAGTTTGCCCAGTTCCTTGAGAAAGCTTCCAAGCCGCTCGATCCGATACGAGAGCCCGACCTCCAGCCCATCGGGTTCGCACCCTTCCATGGCGGCGACCACAACATCTTTGCCGCCCGAGCGGTCAAAGAGAATACGCGGCAATCGTCCCCGGCCTGCGATAAGAGCAAGCATAGGCGTCAGCTCGGTGTGAGAAAGCTTCGGTCGGAATGCCCGAGAATGAACTCGACCATCTCCTGAACATAGGTGCTTTCGCTTTCATGCTTGAGCCGCTCGGCCCGTTCAAGGAAGGTTCCTTCGCCATCCTTGAGCATTTGGAACGCAGCTCGAAGCGCGGTGATGTCCGAGCGGTCTACGCCGCGCCGCTTGAGCCCGACAAGGTTAAGGCCGTCGAGCTTGCCGCGGGGGGCCTGAACAAGCGCATGGGGGATCACGTCATTGGTCACCATGGTCAAAGCGCCGATGATTGCGCCCCGTCCGATCCTGACGAATTGATGCACGCCGCACAGACCGCCGACGATGACATCGTCTTCGATGATGCAATGGCCCGCAATCGCCGTGCTGTTAACGATGATCACGCGGTTCCCGAGATGGGCGTCATGGGCGATATGGCAGCCCGCCATCAAAAGACAATCGTCCCCAATTTTCGTCACACCACCGCCGCCTGCGGTGCCCGTGTTGATGGTCACATGCTCGCGAATGCGATTTCTTGCGCCGATCCGGAGCGACGTCTTTTCGCCGCCGAACTTGAGATCCTGCGGGATCTCTCCAATCACCGAAAAGGAGAACACAACCGAGTCGTCACCGATATGCGTATCGCCAGTGATCACCACATGGGATTTGAGAACGACATTCTGCCCAAGAACCACCTCGGGGCCGATAATGCAAAACGGGCCGATCTCGCAGCCCGCGCCGATCACAGCGCCCTCTTGTATGATCGCAGACGGATGTATGCTGGCGCTCATACCGCAGGCAAGTCCATCATAGCGGTGAACTCGGCTTCTGCTGCCATTTCGCCGTCTACGGTTGCGACACCCTTGAACTTCCAGACCTTTGCACCCGGCTTACCGCGCGTGGTCTCCACGTTCATCTTGAGAACGTCACCGGGGACGACTTTGCGGCGGAATTTGCAGCCGTCAATCGCCATGAAATAGACGAGCAGGTTGTTATCGGTCAGGCCCATCGTCGCGCCGACCATAACTGCGGCTGTCTGGGCCATCGCTTCGACAATCGTCACCCCTGGCATGATCGGATTTCCGGGGAAATGACCCTGGAAATGCGGCTCGTTCATTGTGACATTCTTGATCCCCGTCGCCGACGTCGTCCCGTTGATATCGACCACGCGATCCACCAAGAGGAACGGATAGCGATGTGGCAGGATCTTTTGGATCAGCATGATATCGGCGGTTGTGACGGGCTCGCTCATCGGGGGTCCTTTCTTGGTCTTTGCCATTGCAAAGCGTTTGCTTGCCAAATCCCTAGCAAGCCAGTGCACTCTGGGCAAGCGTTGTGACTATTGTGCAGGGTCGAGCAAAGCGGCGCCATCGCCAAGCTCGGCATTGATACGCTCGATGGCTTCTTGGGTGATATCGGCAACCGAACGGGTCAGGAAAACGGTCCGTCTATCGAGGATGACCACAGCGCCGCGTTCGGCCATCATCTGCCCGAGGATCGGGCTCACTGCTTCGATAAAGCGTTGCTCCGCTTCGGACACGCTGGCGCGAAGCTCTGCCTCTTTGGTGTCCTGTGCCGCACGAATGGCGTCGACTTTGGTCGAAAAGGCTTCTGCCTCGGCGCGAAAAGCCTCGGGCGTCATAGTGGGACGCCGCGCGGTCAGCGATTTTTCCTCTTCGGTGAGCGCAGTTTCAATCTTGAGGTTCTCGGCAAGCAGGGCCTCGGCCTTTTGCTGATACTGCGCATCAAAGGTTGCGCTGAAGAGCGAGCCGCTGAACAGCGCTTCGACATCGACTGTCAGCACACTGGTCTGAGCCGCGGCAATATCCCCCGAAACCGTCGTTTGCGCATGGCCCGCTCCTCCGAAGAGAAGCGCCAAGGTCACGAATAACGGTCTCAGGGTCATAGACGCCTCAGAAGCTTGTCGAGATGGTCAGATCGAACGAACGGGTGTTGTCGCCCGTCTGGACTTTGAGAGGTTTGGTGAAGTTGAACCGCAGCGGGCCAAGCGGCGTGGTCCAGAAGACCGACAAACCTGCGACGCTGCGCGGGGTGAAACCGCAATAGTCGACGGTCGTGCCGGTGCAGTCAAAGCCCGTATCCCAAAGCGAGCCGTAATCCACAAAGGCACCGCCCGTGATGCCGTATTCCTCGGGAAGACCCAGCGGGAACTCGGCTTCGAGACGCACAACGGCATAGGCATTGCCGCCCAAAGCGTCATCAGTCGTAGTGTCACGCGGTCCGATACCGCCAAGCTGGAAGCCGCGCATGACATCCGAGCCGAGCGTAAAGCGGTCGATCACACGGCTGCTGCCTTTGAAATACTTGGCATAGCCGCCTTCAAAGGTGCTGCGCAGCGTGAGCTGGTCGCTCAGAACATTGGTCTCGGCCCCCGCAAGAACCGTATTCTTGACATAGGTTGACTTGCCGAAGCCGAATTCCTGACCGCCGCGCGCCACGAGAACGACATCGGGTTCGACCCCCTTGCGGCGGTTATCCCAACTCAGGGTATAGCCGACCGAGTTCGCCCAGATACCACCCTTGGCCGCATCGTCCTTGATGAATGTGCTTGCCGCCGCATCGACGTCCTGAATCGCGCTATATTCCAGCGAGTAGAAGGTCGAAACGCGGGCCTGCTCGGTCAATGGGAAACCGATCGACGGCGAGAAACGGAACGTCTTGGTGTCGTATTTCGCGCCTTC
>JALRIK010000063.1 GCA_023255435.1 Marivivens sp. | reverse complement strand
AAAGGCCGACGCCGAACTCAAGAAGCTCAAGTCCATGAGCCCGATGAGTGCCGAAGCGACCGTCGTACGCAATTATCTCGACTGGATGCTCTCGATCCCGTGGGGCGTCAAATCGCGCACCAAAAAGAACCTCGGCAATGCCGAAGCGATCCTTGATGCCGACCATTACGGCCTTGAAAAGGTCAAAGAACGCATCGTCGAATATCTCGCGGTGCAGCAGCGTTCGGCCAAGCTCAAGGGTCCGATCATGTGCCTCGTCGGCCCTCCGGGTGTCGGTAAGACCTCGCTCGGCAAATCGGTCGCCAAGGCCACGGGACGCGAGTTCATCCGCATCTCGCTCGGCGGCGTGCGCGACGAATCCGAGATCCGCGGCCACCGTCGGACCTATATCGGCTCCATGCCCGGCAAGATCATTCAGGCCTTGAAAAAGGCGAAGACCACGAACCCGCTCATCCTGCTCGACGAGATCGACAAGATGGGACAGGACTTCCGTGGTGATCCGGCATCGGCCATGCTCGAAGTGCTTGATCCGGAACAGAACTCGACCTTTGTCGACCACTATCTCGAAGTGGAATACGATCTGTCGAACGTGATGTTCCTGACCACGTCGAACAGCTACAACATGCCCGGGCCGCTTCTCGATCGCATGGAGATCATCCCGCTTTCGGGCTACACCGAGGACGAAAAGCGCGAGATCGCCAAACAGCATCTTCTGCCCAAGCAGATCAAGAACCACGGGCTCAAGTCCAAAGAGTTCGCGATGTCCGACGACGCGCTGACCGAGGTCATCCGCACCTATACCCGCGAAGCGGGCGTGCGGAACCTTGAGCGCGAGATCGCCAAGATTTGCCGCAAGGCTCTGACCAAGATCGTCAAGAAAGAGGTCGAACACGTCGAAGTGACGGCAACCAACGTCGATGATTTTCTCGGCGTGCCGCGCTATCGTCATGGGCTGGCCGAAAAAGAGGATCAGGTCGGTGTCGTCACCGGTCTTGCCTATACTTCAGTGGGCGGCGAGCTTCTGAGCATCGAAGCGCTGCGTCTTCCGGGCAAGGGCCGTATGAAAACCACGGGAAAGCTCGGCGATGTGATGAAGGAGTCCATCGACGCGGCATCAAGCTATGTGCGTTCCATTTCGCCGCAACTCGGCGTCAAGCCGACCAAGTTCGACAATTGGGACATCCACGTGCACGTGCCTGATGGCGCAACGCCCAAGGACGGCCCATCGGCCGGTCTCGCTATGGTCACCGCCATCGTTTCGGTGCTGACCCAGATCCCCGTGCGCAAGGACATTGCCATGACGGGCGAGGTGACTCTTCGCGGCAATGCGACCGCCATCGGCGGGCTCAAGGAAAAGCTTCTTGCGGCACTGCGCGGCGGGATCAAAACCGTGCTGATCCCCGAAGAGAACCTCAAGGATCTTCCCGAGATCCCCGACAACGTCAAAGAGGGACTCGAGATCATCGCCGTCAAGCATGTCTCCGAAGTTCTGGAGCATGCTCTCGTCGGCAAGCCCTCTCCGATTGAGTGGGACGAAGAGGCCGAAGAAGCCGCCGCGGCCGCTGCTCTGGCGGCAAAAGAGGCTGGCAAAGGGGCGGTTGCGCACTGACCTTGCACGCTTTGGTTGACTAGATATTGGGGGCGCGGTGAATTCCGCGCCCTTATCTATTGGCGTGTTAATTAAATCCTTGGGTGATGTAAGCTATCCGTCAATCAACCGAAAATCGGCGCAAGACCGACAGCTACCAGCGAAAAGAGCAGACAGATGGCCACGAAATCCAAAACCAAAACCGTCGCGAAAGCGGCGACCGAAGAGGCGCCCAAGCCCGAGCTTCACCTTGTCGAGGGTGAACCCGATGTGGTGATCGCCTCTGCGACGCCCGACAGCAACACGGGCGTTACCCGCAAGCCCCAGTTCATCGACCGCGTGGTCGAGCGTTCCGAGATGCGCAAGCGGGATGTCAAACCGGCGGTCGAGGCGGCTCTTGCCGTTCTGGCCGAAGCGATTGCCAATGGCGAAGAGCTCATCCTTCCGCCACTCGGGAAAATCAAGGTCAGCCGCGAAAAGGACTTTGCGAACGGAACCGCCTATGTGGTGAAAATCCGCGTGCCGAATGCAAGCGATCCCGAAGACGCCGATAATGCCGAAGAAGCTATTGCAGAGGCTGCAGAGTAGCGTTAAACGGCACGCAGCGGGTCGTTAGCTCAGTTGGTAGAGCGCTTCGTTTACACCGAAGATGTCGGGAGTTCGAGTCTCTCACGACCCACCAGAATACCTTGCGCACCTCTTGCGGGTGCGCTTTTTATTTGGCCATGACTGAACAGCTCCCTGATCTCTATATCCTCCGCCACGGTGAGACGCTCTGGAACCTCGAAGAGAGGATGCAGGGTGGGCTGGATTCGGCTTTGACCGAAAAGGGGCATGCACAGGCACAGCGCATGGCCGAAGTGCTTCGGACGCGCGGGGTCGGGCCAGAGGGCTTTGACCTATGGACGAGCCCAAAGGGCCGCGCCGTTGAAACCGCGCGCTATGTGCAAGAGGCGACGGGCCTTGTGGCGCGGATCGACGAGGACCTGCGCGAAATATCGGTCGGCGATTGGGTCGGCCTCAGCAAGGCCGAGATCGAGGCGAAATGGCCCGCGCCCAAGCCCGACGAGGACTTTGTCGATTTCTACGCCCGCGCACCCAACGGCGACTCGTTCGAGGCCTTCTGGGACCGCATGGGCGGGGTCATCGCGCGGATCAAACGGCCGACTGTCATCGTCACCCACGGGATGACGTCGCGATTCTTGCGCACGCGGGTTTTGGGGCTCGGTCTCAAGGACTTACGTGTGGTCGAAGGCGGGCAGGGGGCGGTCTTTCACATCACCAAGGGCAAACATTTCAAGCTCTGACGCGGCTTTGTGAAATTTTTCTGCAAAAGCCTCTTGCCTCTGGCGGCGGCTCTTTGTATCAGCCGCGCATCGGGTCGTTAGCTCAGTTGGTAGAGCGCTTCGTTTACACCGAAGATGTCGGGAGTTCGAGCCTCTCACGACCCACCATCCCCCCTTCTTAAAGCCCCTTCCTCTCACGTGCAGGCTCTTGTTCTGTCGCGTTTCTGCGGTGTTTTGGCGTGAGACGAATCCGCAGCGCGAGCCGTCGAATCTTGCCGTGCCGTTCAGCGGTCACGGCGCGCTTTGACCGAGGGCTGAGATGATTTTCCGCAAGAGGCTTCATCGCTAAGCATGGGTTTTTCCATGTTTTATTGAGCCCCCATCCTCGAACGCGAAAGGAATTTCACAAACCGAGCATTTTTGCCCTCCGAAGTGCTTGACGACCTTCGCCACTCGCCATAGAAGGCCCCTCACGTTCGGTCGTTCACCGAATGGCAGATACGCGGTTGTAGCTCAGTTGGTTAGAGTACCGGCCTGTCACGCCGGGGGTCGCGGGTTCGAGCCCCGTCAACCGCGCCACTGCCCATTTAGAACGACTTGCCGTAAGTGCGCGGTTGTAGCTCAGTTGGTTAGAGTACCGGCCTGTCACGCCGGGGGTCGCGGGTTCGAGCCCCGTCAACCGCGCCACTTCTTCCCCGCGGGGAAACTTTGACGCCAAGGCTTTTGCCTCTGGCGTTTTTTGTTGTCTTTATATATTTTATTTTTGAAATGTTTAAGGAATTCCAAATGCAACTGCTCGATACCATCCCGTGGAATATCGCCATTCTCGCCGCTCTGACGCTTGGGCTAGCGCCGTTTTTTCCCGAGCCGCATATCTGGGAAAAGCTCAAAATGCTTGCGGGCGGATCATTGACCCGCCCGCTCGATATTTTCGATCTGGTGCTGCACGGCGCGCCTTGGCTTTTGCTTTTGGCCAAGATCGCGCGCGAAGTGCTTAGCCGTTGACAGCGGCGAGGATACGCGCCCAGCTTCTGATCCCTTTGTGGAAGGAGCGAAGGTCGTATTTCTCATTCGGCGAATGGATCTGGTCGTCACCATTGGCAAAGCCGATGAGCATTGCGTCCATGTCGAGGTAGGTCTTGAAATAACCCGCCACAGGAATGGAGCCACCTGCGCCCACAAAGGCTGCCGCATTCGGCCATTCGTCGCTGAGTGCACCGCGCGCCTGTTCAAAGGCGGGATGGTCGAGCGACATCACGCTAGCGGGACCTGCACCATGCTCTTTGAACGAGACCGAGCAATCCGGCGGGAGCATGCTCTCGACATAGGCGCGAAAGGCCTTGCGGATCGCGTGGGGGTCTTGGGTCCCGACAAGACGGAAGCTGACCTTGGCCGAAGCGATCGAGGGAAGAACGGTCTTAAAGCCTTCGCCCGTGTAGCCGCCCGTGATCCCGTTGAATTCGCAGGTCGGGCGCGACCAGATCTGCTCGAGCGCGGTATAGCCTTTTTCGCCCGCAGGGGTGCTGAGGCCGACGCCGCCTAGGAAGCCGTCCGCGTCAAAGCCAAGGCCCTCCCATTGCTTTTTGAGCGCGTCCGTAAGCTCCTCGACACCATCGTAAAAACCGGGGAGCGTGACGCGGCCGTTGTCGTCGTGAAGCCCCGCTAGGATGCGGGTCAAGACGCGGATCGGGTTCGCAGCGGGGCCACCGAACATCCCCGAATGAAGGTCCTTGTTCGGGCCGGTGATGGTCAGTTCCTCTCCGCAAAGACCGCGCAGCATCGTCGTGATAGCGGGCGTGTCGCGATTGAACATCCCCGTGTCACAGATCAGGGCGATGTCGGCCTTGAGTTCGTCCTTGTTCTCTTGGAGGAAGGGAATGAGCGAGGGCGAGCCGCTTTCCTCTTCGCCTTCGAGGAAGATTGTGATGCGACAGGGCAGGGTGCCCGTCTCGGCCTTCCAGGCGCGCAGCGCTTCGATAAAGGTCATCAGCTGGCCCTTGTCGTCGGATGCACCGCGGGCACGGATCACTTTCCCGTTAGCAGTGTCTTCGAGCGCGGGATCAAAGGGGTCGCGGTGCCAGAGGTTCAGCGGGTCCACGGGCTGCACGTCATAATGCCCATAGAACAGCAGATGCGGGCCGCCGTCGCCGCCATGTGCGACCACCATCGGATGACCGGGCGTGGGGCGCTTGGAGGCATCAAAGCCCAGCGTTTTCAAATCGTTGACAAGCCAGTCTGCAGCGCGGTCGCAGTCGGTCTTGTAGGCGGGATCGGTCGAGATCGACGGGATTCGCAGCAAGTCGAACAGGCGATCGACAGTGTGGTCGAGATCGGCATCGATCCGGTCGAGAATCTTTTCGAGGGTCATGGGACTTCCTTTTGTTTCCGATAAGAGACTACGCGTCTCGATCGGCGTGTCCAGAAGGCTCGGCTGTGCAAAAAACGTCAGGGGGCGTCAAAAGGTAGCGTATTGTTAGAACTGCTCTAAAGTTATAGATACGCGCAAACCCGCCGTTAGAGAACTGCCGCCGCCTGACGTGAAGGATAGACCATTGGACTATAACGCCATTCTTGATGCCGCTCTTGGAACCCTCCACAAAGAGGGTCGTTATCGCACGTTCATCGATATCGAGCGCCGCAATGGTCAGTTTCCCCATGCGGTCTGGCGCAAGCCCGACGGAACCGAAGCCGAGATCACCGTTTGGTGTGGCAACGACTATCTCGGGATGGGGCAGCACCCCGTCGTGCTCAAAGCCATGCACGAGGCATTGGACGCCACGGGCGCAGGCTCGGGCGGCACGCGCAACATCTCGGGCACTACAGTTTACCATAACCGTCTCGAAGCAGAGCTTGCCGATCTTCACCAGAAAGAAGCGGCGCTTCTGTTCACCAGCGCTTATGTCGCCAATGACGCGACCCTCTCGACGCTGCATCGGCTTTTCCCTGGTCTGATCATCTATTCGGACGAGCTGAACCATGCCTCGATGATCGAAGGCATTCGCCGCAGCAACGGCGCAAAGCGTGTCTGGAAGCACAACGATCTCGATGATCTGCGTGCCAAGCTCATGGCCGATGATCCCAAAGCGCCCAAGCTGATCGCCTTTGAATCGGTCTATTCGATGGACGGCGACTTCGGCCCGCTCAAAGAGCTTTGCGATCTTGCCGAGGAATTCGGCGCGCTTACCTATCTCGACGAAGTGCATGCGGTCGGCATGTATGGCCCGCGCGGTGGCGGTGTGGCCGAACGTGACGGACTTCTCGACCGTATCGACATCATCAACGGCACGCTGGGCAAGGCTTTTGGCGTGCACGGCGGCTATATCGCGGCCTCTGCGCGGATGTGTGACGCGATCCGGTCCTATGCACCAGGCTTTATCTTTACCACCTCGCTTCCGCCCGTTGTCGCGGCAGGGGCGGCCGCGTCGGTTGCGCATCTCAAGACCGATCAGGCGATCCGCGATCTGCATCAGGAGCGCGCCCGCGTGCTCAAGTTGCGGCTCAAGGGGCTTGGTCTTCCGATCATCGATCACGGCTCGCATATTGTGCCCGTGATCGTGGGTGATCCCGTTCACACCAAAAAGTTGTCCGATATGCTCTTGTCGGAATTCGGCATCTATGTGCAGCCGATCAACTTCCCTACGGTTCCGCGTGGTACCGAGCGTTTGCGCTTTACACCATCCCCTGTGCATGGTGCGCCCGAAATCGACAAATTGGTACAGGCTATGGACGCGCTCTGGTCCCATTGTGCGCTGAATCGTGCCGAAATGGCGGGTTAACAATTTTCTGCGAGTGCACATCTTTTTGGTGTATGCTAGGCGTCAATCAAGCGCTGAGTCGGGACGAATCGAGCTAAAGCGCTATTGAATTCGGGCATTGGGACGGCCTAATGATTGGCAAAAGCTTCAGGCGTGAAAAAACGCTAGTTGAACCGGAAGTCAAAGGCTTTGACTCCTTTGATATGAAGCTTGGCGATGCCATGCGCGGTGAACGTGCGACCCTCGGCAAATCGCTTCTCGATGTCCAACGCGAGCTCAAGATCAAAGCGTCCTATATCGCGGCAATCGAAAACGCCGATCCCGATGCCTTTGATACGCCGGGTTTCATTGCGGGTTATGTGCGGTCCTATGCGCGCTATCTCAACATGGACCCTGACCGCGCTTTCGAACAGTTTTGCCGCGAGAGCGGGTTCAGCACGGCGCATGGGATGTCCGCTGCCGCCTCGTCGCGCCGTCCTGCAAAGGTCGCGATCGACCCCAATGCTCCGCGCGATATTTTCTCGTCGTCGCAGACGCCCTTTATTCCCGCTAGCGAAGCCTTCCTGTCGCGGATCGAGCCAGGTGCCGTCGGATCGGTTATGGTGCTCGTCGCTCTGATCTGTGGTCTGGGCTATGGCGGCTGGACCGTTCTTCAAGAAGTGCAGCGCGTCCAATTCGCACCCGTCGAGAATGCGCCGATTGTGGTTTCGGATATTGATCCGCTGGCTGGTGCCGCGGCTGCAACCGATGCGGATGCTTCGGTCGAGCAGGTCGCAACCTTCCAAGCGCCGAGCACCGAAGAGCTTGACCGTCTTTACCGCCCGCAAGCGCTTGATGTGCCTGTGATGGTAGCCCGCGATGCGCCGATTTCGACGCTCAATCCCGCGTCGGTCGGAACGCTTGCGCCCACCGCCGATGTCGAGAGCGCATATGAAGTTGCCGACCTCGTCGCCCAATCTGTTGCCGATTCCATCGCCTCCCAGTCCGAAGTGCAGGTTCTTGAAACCGCTGTGCCTGGACTTCAGATGGTGGCTGTGCGTCCTGCATGGGTTCGTGTGCGCGGTGCCGACGGTTCTGTTCTTTTCGAAGGCATTATGAACGCGGGCGACACCTATGCCGTGCCGATGCTCGAAGAAGCACCGACCCTGCGCGTGGGTGAATCTGGCGCCGTTTATTTCGCGATCAACGGCACGCATTATGGTCCTGCGGGTGCAACGGGGACTGTGACGTCGAACCTTCCGCTTTCGGTGGACAGCCTGACCCAGACATATGCGGTTGCCGACATCACGGCAGACAACGATCTTGCCAAGGTCGTGAACGTCGCACAGGCCGATACGCAATAAGCGGCAAATCCATCCTTTATTAGCGGCCCGTGCATTTCGTGATGCGCGGGCCGTTGCCGTTTTCGGACAGGAGCCTTAGGTAGGGGTGAAACTGGCCAAAGAGGTTTGCAATGTCGCATAATCCCGTTCGTCCCTGGCGCAACATCGAGCGCCGCAAATCGCGTCAGATCATGGTCGGGAATGTGCCTGTCGGCGGGGATGCACCGATTTCGGTGCAGACGATGACCAACACCCTCACCACCGACGTAAAAGGGACCATTGCCCAAGTGCTTGCCGCTGCAGAGGCGGGGGCGGATATCGTGCGGGTCTCGGTCCCCGACGAGGCGTCGAGCCGCGCGCTCAAAGAGATTGTTGCCGAAAGCCCCGTTCCGATCGTGGCCGATATCCATTTCCACTATAAGCGCGGGATCGAGGCGGCAGAGGCGGGCGCCGCCTGTCTTCGGATCAATCCGGGCAATATCGGCGACGAAAGCCGCGTGCGTGAGGTGATCAAAGCGGCGCGCGATCACAACTGTTCGATCCGCATCGGCGTGAACGCAGGGTCGCTTGAAAAGCATCTCTTGGAAAAATACGGCGAGCCGTGCCCCGAAGCGATGGTGGAAAGCGGGCTTGAGCATATCCGCATCCTTCAGGACAACGATTTTCACGAGTTCAAAATCTCGGTCAAAGCCTCTGACGTGTTCCTTGCCGCTGCTGCCTATCAGGCGCTTGCGGATGCAACCGATGCGCCGATCCATCTCGGGATCACCGAGGCGGGCGGGCTCATGTCGGGCACGATCAAATCGGCCATCGGGCTTGGCAATCTTCTATGGTCGGGGATCGGTGACACCATCCGCGTGAGCCTTTCGGCTGATCCTGTAGAAGAGGTCAAGGTCGGCTACGAGATCCTCAAATCGCTGGGGCTGCGCCATCGCGGGGTCAACATCATTTCCTGCCCCTCCTGCGCGCGTCAGGGCTTTGACGTGATCAAGACGGTCGAGGCGCTTGAACAACGGCTTGCTCATATCAAGACCCCGATGAGCCTTTCGATTATCGGCTGCGTGGTCAACGGTCCTGGCGAAGCATTGATGACCGATGTCGGCTTTACGGGCGGTGGCGCGGGGTCGGGGATGGTCTATCTTGCGGGCAAGCAGAGTCACAAGCTCGACAATGCTCGCATGGTCGATCACATCGTCGAACAGGTCGAGAAAAAGGCCGCCGAAATCGAGGCGGCCCAATCTGATTAAACCAAATTGCAAAGGGGGCTTGGCCCCCTTTTTCAGCCGTCCTGACGGGCTTTGGCGACGATCTCTTCCATGGCCGAAAGCGGAACATAGCCGCGCAGCACCTCGCTCCCGATGATAAACGTCGGGGTGCCCGTGACCTGCATCCGCTGGCCGAGGAGTGCGGTTTCGCGGATTTCGCGAGTGACATCATCGCTGTCCATTTTCGCAACGATTTCATCGGCATCCAGCGCAAAGCTCTCGGCCAGGCGGACAAGGGCTTCGGGCGTGATGTCGGTTTTCATCGTCATCAGAGTGTCGTGAAGATCCTTGTAAACCTCGGTGCCGTGAAGGTTCTTGACCGCAATGGCAAAGCGCGCCGCTAGAACGGATTGATCCCCGAGGATCGGGTATTCCTTGACGATAAAGCGGATGTTGCCGTCGGCGTTGATCAGCTCTTCGACTTCGGGGAAAGCCTTTTTGCAATAGCCGCAGCGGTAATCCATGAATTCCACGATGGTGATGTCACCATCGGGGTTGCCGCCCACAAAGGAGAAGCCGTCGTCAAAGAGAGCCTCGGCATTGTCGACGAGCATTTGCTGATCGCCAGCCGCCGCCATCTCGGCCTGACGCTGTTCGAGCACGCCGATGGCTTCCATGAGGACTTCGGGATTGTCGAGCAGATAGGCGCGCACTTCCGAGCGGAACGCCGCGCGTTCGTCATCACTCATGGACGACAGGTCCAGAGCGGCGAGAGGCGAGGCAAGGGCAATGGCAGCTACGAAGGCGAGGGGCTTTAACATAAGAACTCCGTGATTGGTCGGATGAAGTCACCACATACGGGTGGCAAGAGCAAGAGGGCGCCTTACACAAAGGTGCATTGACGAAGCGGTTCCTAACAAGGCAAACACGAGGCAAAACCTAAAGGACAGGCGATGCGGAACTCAAGACGCGGTGAGGTTGATCCCTTTATTGTGATGGACGTGATGGAAGCGGCGCGCAAAGCCGAAAGCGCGGGCCGTCACATCATCCATATGGAAGTCGGGCAACCGGGGACGGGGGCACCGAAAGAGGCGCTCAACCGTCTTGCCGCCGATATGGCCAAGCGGCCATTGGGCTATACCGTCGCGCTTGGTCTGCCCGAGTTGCGCGCGCGCATCGCCCGCCATTACGGCGAGTGGTATAACGTCGATCTTGATCCTGCGCGGGTGATCGTCACGTCGGGGGCCTCGGGTGGGTTTATCCTCGGGTTCACGTCGCTCTTTGATACGGGCGACCGCGTGGGTCTCGGGGCGCCGTGCTATCCCTCGTATCGGCAGATCCTGAAGTCCTTCGATCTTGAAGCCGTTGCGATGCCCACGACACTCGCTGCGCGGTTCCAGCCCGTGCCCGAGGATGTCGCGGACTTTGATCTTCAGGGGCTTATCGTCGCCTCGCCCGCCAATCCGACAGGCACCATGCTTGGAACGGGCGAACTCTCGGCGCTGGCCGAGGCTTGCGCAGTGCACAATGCCGCTTTTGTCTCGGACGAGATTTACCACGGGATCGACTATGACACCCGCCCCGTAAGTGCGCTCGAGGTGACGGACGAGGTCTATGTCATCAACTCTTTCTCCAAATATTTCTCGATGACGGGCTGGTGCGTGGGCTGGATGGTCGTGCCCGAGGATCACGTGCGCCGCGTCGAGCGGATCGCCCAGAACCAGTTCATCTGTTCGAGCCATGCTTCGCAGCTCTTGGCGCTCTATGCGATGGACTGTGATTCTGAGCTCAAGGCCAATCTCGACGTCTATCGCGCCAACCGTGATCTCATGCTCCAAGGCTTGCCCAAAGCGGGATTTACGAAGATTGCGCCGCCTGACGGGGCCTTTTACGTCTATGCCGATGTGAGCGAGTTCACCGACGACAGCCTTGGCTTTGCGGCGGAAATTCTTGAAAAAGCGGGGGTTGCGGTCACGCCCGGTCTCGATTTCGATCCTGTGGAAGGGGGGCGCTGGCTCCGCTTTTCCTATGCGCGCAGCACGGGCGACATCGCCGAGGGCCTTGCGCGGCTCGAGCGCTTTATGGCGGAGCGCAGCGCATGAAGGGCCTGATCCTCGCGCTTGCTGCACTCTTGGCCTCGCCTCTTGCAGCGCAGGACTTTACCGCTCTGGCGCGCATCGATGCGGCAGCGAGCCGGATTTCGGACAAGACGCGGGGCGTGGCGATCGAGCTTTTCCTCTCGCAACCTGTGCCGTTCCGCGTCTTTACGCTCACCGAGCCGATGCGACTAGTGATCGATTTCCGCGAGGTGGATTGGCGCGGCGTCGGGGCCGAAACCCTTCTCCAAGGACAAAAGGTGCGCGATGTGCGCTTTGGCACCCTTCGCCCCGGATGGTCGCGGATGGTGGCTGATCTGGCCGAACCTCTGGCGGTCAAACTTGCCGGTATGACCGTGTCCGAGGTGGACGGCACCGCCAAACTCAGCCTTGAACTTGAACGGGTCGACGAAGCGACCTTTGCGGACAAAAGCGGCGCGCCCGTCGATCCCGATTGGGAGCTGATGGCCGCTGATCCGACACTTGCCCCCGCGCCCAAGCTGGACTTTGGCGATACGGTGGTTGTCATCGATCCGGGGCATGGGGGCATTGATCCCGGTGCCGAAAGGGGATCGAGCAAAGAGGCCGATCTGATGCTCGCGCTGGCGCAAGAGGTTGCCCAAACCCTTGAACGGATTGATGGATTTCAGGCGGTGCTGACCCGTTCGAGCGACATTTTCGTTCCCCTCGAAGAGCGGATGACCATTGCGCGGGCGGCGGGGGCGGATGTGTTTATCTCGCTTCATGCCGATGCCTTGGAAGAGGGCGGCGCGAGTGGTGCCTCTGTCTACACGCTCAGCCAATCGGCTGCGGACGAGGCGTCGCAGCGGATGGCCGAACGGCACGAGCGCGGCGATCTTCTGGCGGGGGTCGATCTTGCGGGGCAGGACGACCGGATTGCCACCGCCCTGATGGATCTGGTGCGGCGTGAAACCACGCCCCAAAGCGAGAGTCTTGCGCTGGAAATCGTCAAAGCCTTTGACGAGGTGGGTGCACCACTCAATTCGCGGCCCCGTCGCAGCGCCGAGTTGGCGGTTCTCAATGCCGCCGATTTCCCTTCGGTTCTTGTCGAAGTCGGCTTTCTGTCGGACGTAGGTGATCGCGAGCGGCTTTCGAGTGCGATCGGACGCGCACCGATTGTTGCGGGGCTTGTCGTTGCAGTCCAGCGTTGGCAGGCGGAATGGGCGGCAAACAAGACTCTGCTTCGGCAATAAGGCACGATCACGCCGATTTTTCCAATCTCGGTTTTGACGAAACGCGGCCTACAACTTATAAGCGGCGCACATTCTATCGGGGGCAAGCGCGTGCTGCGTTTCATTTTATCGTTCTTCGGAACAATTTTTTCTATGATCACGCTTGGCATCGGTCTGGCCGCGCTTTCGCTTGGCGCTATTTTCTATATGTATGGCAAGGACTTGCCGAGTTACGAGGTGCTGTCGCAGTATCGTCCCAAGACGATCAGCCGCATCTATTCTGGCGAAGGGCAGATCATCGACGAATTCGCCACCGAGCGGCGCGTCTTTACCCCAGCGGAAGAGATTCCCGATATCGTCAAACAGGCGTTTATTTCCGCCGAAGACAAGAACTTCTATACCCACCCCGGTTATGACGTGCGCGGCATGGCTGCGGCCTTTATTGATGCGGTCAAATCGCGCGGGGCCGATCTTCGCGGGGCGTCGACCATCACGCAGCAGGTGATGAAGAACTTCCTTCTCGACGGATCGCGCTCTGCCGAGCGTAAGATCAAGGAACTTATACTTGCCGCACGTATTGAAAAGGCGATGGATAAAGAGCGTATTCTCGAACTTTATCTCAACGAGATCGATCTTGGCGTGCGCAGTTTCGGTGTCACGGCGGCCGCGCAATCCTATTTCAACAAGCCGCTGAGCCAGCTTTCACCCGCAGAGGCGGCGTTTCTCGCTGTGCATCCCAAAGCGCCATATAGCTATCATCCTGTCAAGAACCGCGAAGCCGCGCTCGAGCGCCGGAATTTCATTCTTCGCGAGATGTTCGAGAACGGGTATCTGACCGACGCCGAATACGAAGAGGCGCGCAACGATCCCCTGCGCACGGTGCAGAACGGTGATTTCCCGAGCTATCAAAGCTCGCGTCAGTCGCGCGACTATTTCACCGAAGAGGTTCGACGTCAGGTGACGCAGCTCTTTGGTCTCACACAGGAACAGTTCTCGTCCGAAGGTTACGCGATCCGTGCCACCGTCGATGCCGAGCTTCAGGTCGTGGCCGCCCATGCGCTGCAACGCCAGCTTGAGGATTTTGATCGGTCCTTGGGCAAATGGCGCGGAACAAGCGAAAAGATCGCAGAAGAGAACCTTGGGTCCGAAGATGCATGGCGCGCTGCGCTTTCGGCTCTTTCGGTCCCGCGTGACATCACGCTCGATCGTCAGTGGTATCCTGCGGTTGTGCTCGGTGTCGAAGAACAGCGCCTTGTGATCGGGATCGAAGGCGTCGAGGAGACCGAAAGCGAACCCTTCGAGGTGCCGCGCGACGATATCAAATGGATGTCGGGTGACTTCTTCGACAATTTCGAGCGCGGCGATGTGGTGCTTGTGCGCCGTGTCACCTCGGACGGGGCCTTTGTGCGCTGGTCCTTGCGTCAGGTGCCCGAGGTGCAGGGCGGCTTTATGGCGATGGACGTGAACACGGGCCGTGTTCTGGCGATGCAGGGGGGCTTTTCCTATCAGGAATCCAACTTCAACCGCGCAACCCAAGCGATGCGCCAACCTGGTTCGTCGTTCAAGCCATTTGTCTATGCCGCAGCGCTCGACAGCGGTTATTCCCCCGCGACGATCATCGTAGACGCGCCGATCGAAGTGAACACGCCCCAAGGTCTGTGGCGTCCGCAGAACTCGTCGGAAAAGTTCTATGGTCCGACTCCGCTGCGCACGGGGATCGAACAATCGCGAAACCTCATGACGATCCGACTGGCTCAGGAAGTGGGCATGGACGTTGTGGGCGCCTATGCCGAGCGCTTCAATATTTATGAAAAGATGAACCCCTTCCTCTCGAACTCGCTCGGGGCCCAAGAGACGACGCTTTATCGCGTTGTAGCCGCGTATGCGATGTTCGCCAATGGGGGCGAGCGGGTCGAGCCAACCTTGGTTGACCGCGTTCAGGACCGTTCGGGAAAAACCATTTACCGCCACGACCAGCGCACCTGTGTCGATTGTTCCTTGGCCAGCCTGCCTGCGGGCGAAGCCCCCGAAATCCAGACCAACCGTGACCGGATCATGAATGCCGTCACCGCCTATCAGTTGACCTCGATGATGCGTGGTGTCGTTGAACGCGGCACGGCAAGCGGTGCGATCAACCTTCCTGTGCCGATTGCAGGCAAGACGGGCACCACCAACGATGCCAAGGATGTCTGGTTCGTCGGCTTCTCGTCGAACATCGTCGCGGGTTGTTATATCGGTTACGACAACCCCCGCAGCCTCGGTCGTGGTGCCTTTGGGGCGTCGGTCTGTGGACCTGTGTTCCAAGACTTCATGGAAGTGGCCGTCGACAAGTTCGGTGGCGGAGCTTTCAAGGTTCCCGAGGACTGCCAGTTCATCAAGATCGACCGCTACACGGGTGGCCGTCTTCCTGATGATGCAAGCGGCGACAACGTGATTGCGGAATGTTTCCGTGCCGGCGAAGAGCCTGTCTTCGGGATCATGTTCGACGGTGGTTTTGCGATGTCCGCCGACCTTCCTCTCTTTGACGAAGTGCCAAGCGCCGCCAAGCAAGTGACCACATCGACCGGTGAGACGGCGACCGTCGGCCCCAAAGCTTCGTTCGGAACCCTTTCTTCGGGCGGTCTTTACTGACCCACCCCTTGCTGTTTGGGGTCTTGCCGACTAAGACCCCAGAAATACTCCGGCGCGCTTTGGCGCCGGACCAGATGATCAAGACCGGAAAGTCCCATGCGCGCCGAAATTCTCAACGTTGTTTCCGCCATCGAAAAATCGCTCAAGCTCTTGGCCCAGCGTCTGGATTGGGAAACGGCTGAATACCGGCTCGAGGAATTCAACGCCCGTGTCGAGGACCCGAGCCTCTGGGATGATCCGGAAGCCGCGCAAAAGCTGATGCGCGAGCGTCAGATGCTGGTCGATGCGATCGACGGGTTCAAGGCGATCAAGCAAGAGCTGGCCGATAACATCGAGCTTATCGAGCTTGGCGAGATGGAAGACGACGCGGATGTCGTCAAAGACGCCGAAGCCGCTCTCAAAGACCTCAAGGCCAAAGCTGCCCAGAAAGAGATTGAAGCGCTTCTTGATGGGGAAGCCGACGGAAACGATACGTTCCTCGAAATCAACTCTGGTGCGGGCGGAACGGAAAGCTGTGACTGGGCGTCGATCCTTGCGCGGATGTATGTCCGCTGGGCCGAGAAAAAAGGCTACAAGGTCGAGCTTCAGTCCGAAAGCGCCGGCGAAGAAGCGGGGATCAAATCCGCCGCCTATAAGATCAGCGGTCCCAATGCCTATGGCTGGCTCAAGTCAGAAAGCGGCGTGCATCGCCTTGTGCGCATCTCGCCTTACGACTCTGCTGCGCGCCGTCACACCTCGTTCTCGTCGGTTTGGGTTTACCCCGTGGTTGATGATAACATCGAGATCGAGAT
>JALRIK010000062.1 GCA_023255435.1 Marivivens sp. | reverse complement strand
ATCGGGATCATCCCGCCAGGCACAGCGGATGACGGCAAAGCGCATCTGCCACGTCTCTATTCGGTGTCCTCGCCCCGTGATGGCGAGCGTCCGAATTACAATAACCTGTCTTTGACGGTAAAGCGCGAGCCGAACGGGCTCTGCTCTAACTACGTCTGCGATCTAAAAGTCGGGGACAAGGTTCAGGTGACAGGACCATTCGGCTCGACATTCCTGCTGCCTTCCGATCCGAATGCGCATCTCATGATGATCTGCACGGGCACGGGCTCTGCGCCGTTCCGTGGTTTCACGATGCGCCGCCAGCGCGAGAACTCGGGGATCGACGGCAAGCTATCACTCTATTTCGGGGCGCGCACGCCCGAGCATCTTCCCTATTTCGGCCCACTGAAAAAAGTGCCTGAAAACTTCCTCAAGAAGCATTTTGCCTTCAGCCGTCAGGATGGTCAGCCCAAGGCCTATGTTCAGGATAAGATCCGCGAAAACGCAACCGAGGTTGCGCAGCTGCTCCAAGACCCCAAGGGTTATATCTATATGTGCGGCAAGAAAGAGATGGAAGCCGGTGTCGAACAGGCGCTCTCTGATGTTGCGCGCGGGATCGGTCTTGAATGGACCTCTATCCGTGATGCGATGCGCGAAGATGGAAGATACCACGTCGAGACCTATTGATGTTCGAACATGAAATCCGCGTCACCTGGGGCGATTGCGACCCTGCCAAGATCGTCTATACAGGGCGCCTTCCATGGTTTGCACTGGATGCGATCAATGCCTGGTGGGAGCATCACCTTGGGGACGATTGGTATCGGATGGAGCTTGACCGCAATGTTGGCACGCCCTTTGTCCATATGTCGCTCAATTTCCGCTCGCCCGTCACCCCGCGCCATCGGCTGAAACTCAAGGTCTGGCCGACCAAACTCGGCGAGACTTCGATCGGCTTTCACGTCGATGCCTATCAGGACGGCAAGCTCTGCTTCGAGGGCGATTTCGTGAATGTCTTCATCGTCGCGAAAGAGTTCCGCAAAGCGCCCCCACCACAAGACATTCGCGATATCGTGACGCCTTTGCTGCGCCCCGCGAAGTAATCCTTTTTTCTTGTCGTTTCGGGTTGAGGTTACGCAGTTTTTCGCTAGGTTGTTGCACTATATTTCACCGTATGGCGCAGAATGAGCGAAATCACCAATTTCAAGGGCGAAGTGGCACAAGTTGCAGACACCGACCCCGAAGCATCGGCAGACGCATTGATCAAACGCGTGGGCGAACGCGTTCGTTTCGTGCGGGAGCGCAAGGGCATTCCGCGCCGTGTTCTTTCGGAAATGTCGGGTGTTTCGCCGCGCTATCTTGCACAGCTCGAGGCGGGTGAAGGGAACATATCGATCGGTCTTCTTCAGCGGGTCTCGACAGCTTTGGGTCACCGCATCGAATGGCTTTTGTCCGAAGATGACCCCTGGACATCGGAAGTCATCCAGATCGCCGACCTCTATCGCGTCGCAAGCAAGGACGTGCGTCAGCAGGTGCGGGACATCCTTGCGCCTGCGGGCAACGAAGGCCAACGCGGCAATCGTGTTTGTCTCATCGGTTTACGAGGAGCGGGAAAGTCCACGTTGGGCGCCTATGCCGGTGCTGCCTTTGGTGTTCCCTTTGTCGAGTTGAACCGCGAGATAGAGTCGCAAGCGGGTATGCCCGTCAACGAAGTGCTCGCGCTTTATGGCCAAGAAGGCTATCGGAAACTCGAGGCTCAGGCTCTCGAGCGCATCATCGCGACCCATGACAGTGTGTTTCTTGCGGTGGCGGGTGGTATCGTGGCAGAGCCCGATACCTATAAAACGCTCCTCGCGAATTTCCACACCATCTGGGTTAAGGCGACACCTGACGATCACATGTCCCGCGTGCGTGCGCAGGGCGATACCCGTCCGATGGCGGGCAATCCCGAAGCCATGGAGCAGCTCAAGTCGATCCTCACCAGCCGCGAGGCCCTCTATGCCCGCGCCGAGGCGCAGCTCGATACTTCGGGCAAATCGGTCGAGCAGAGTTGCGAGGATTTGTTTACCCTCATCCGCGAGCGCGACCTCTTCTAGACTTGCTTTTTTGCTGTGCACTATATTACATGTTGTGGAAATATAGCGCACATGGAGGGTAGGCTATGTCGGTGCACTGTCGTCGTGAGGGCAATGTCGGGTATGTCACGCTGGACAATGCGCCGGTGAATGCCATCGGACTTGAAATGCGCCAAGGGCTGGATCGCGCCGTGACATGGGCCGAAAGCGAAAAGCTCACGCGGGTGATCGTCACGGGGGCGGGCTCTGCCTTTGCGGCGGGGGCGGATGCGCGGGAATTCGGCGCGCCGCCTGTCGAACCCCATCTGCCCGATGTGCTTGCCCGTATCGAAACCTCGTTTGTGCCGTGGATTGCGGCGATCAACGGTGTGGCGCTTGGCGGCGGGCTCGAGATTGCTTTGGCCTGTCGTTACCGCATTGCCCATCCCGATGCCAAACTCGGCCTGCCCGAAGTCACTCTTGGTGTTGTTCCGGGCGCAGGCGGGACGCAGCGCCTTCCGCGTCTCGTCGGCATGCAAAAAGCGCTCGAGCTTATTCCGACAGGCAAAGCTGTTTCCGCCCAAGAGGCCAAGGAAATGGCGCTGGTTGATCTGGTGTCCGAGACGCCTTTGATCGAGGCAGCGATGGTGGTGCCTGAGCTTCTCGATCAGATCGTGCCGCTTTGGGAGCGTCCCGTTGATCAGGTGGTTTCGACGGACGCGGCCATTGCAGCCGCCCAGAAAAAGCAGCCGAACCAGATTGCCCCGCTTGAAGCGATCCGCCTTGTCGCGCTTGCCGCGAACTCGGAGTTTGCAGAGGGTATCAAGGAAGAGCGCCGCGTTTTCATCGAGCTTCGCTCCGGCACACAGGCCAAAGCCCTTCGTCATATCTTTTTTGCCGAGCGGGCGGCCAAGGCTCCTAAATGGCTTACGGCAGCGCCCAAGCCGATTGCCAAAGTCGCAGTCGTCGGCGGCGGCACCATGGGCGCAGGGATTGCCTATGCTCTTTTGAGTGCGGGGCTCACGGTTGTCACGCTTGAAACCGATGCCGAGGCCGTGGAGCGCGCCAAGGCGAATGTCGAGAAAATTCTGGGTCAGAGCAAAGCGCGCGGTTTCGTGTCCGACGCGCAAGAGATCGAGATCCTTGGCCGCTATTCCGCAAGCGATGACTATAGCGCGGCCTCCGATGCCGATTTGGCGATCGAAGCGGCCTTCGAGAGTATGGAGGTCAAGAAAACCGTCTTTACCGCGCTTCAGACGGTTATGCCGAGTGATGCCGTGTTTGCATCGAACACCTCGTATCTTGATCTTGACGAGATTGCGGCCTGTCTTGACGCGCCTTCGCGGCTTGTCGGGCTCCATTTCTTTGCCCCCGCGCACGTCATGAAACTTCTGGAGATCGTGCGCGGCAAGGACACTTCGGACACCGCTTTGGCGACGGGCTATGCGCTCGCTAAGCGCTTGCGCAAAATTCCCGTTCTGGCGGGTGTCTGCGACGGTTTTATCGGGAACCGCATTCTCCAACGCTATCGCGAGGCCGCCGATACGGTGTTTATGGACGGCTCGACCCCGTGGGAAGTGGACGAAGCGATGGTCGAATTCGGCTATGCGATGGGCCCATACGAGGCGCAGGACCTCTCGGGGCTTGATATCGCCTATGCCAATCGCCGCCGTCAGGACGCAACGCGTGATCCGAACCGCCGCTATATCCCCATTGCCGACCGCATGGTCGAACTCGGCAAGCTCGGGAAAAAGACGGGCGCGGGCTGGTATCGTTATCCTGGTGGCGCAGGCAAGGTCGAAGACCCGATCGTCGCGGACCTTGCTCTTGAAGAGAGCCATTTCGAGGGGCGCATTCGCACCGACTATAAGCCCGACGAAATTCGCCGCCGACTCTTGCTTGCCATGATCAACGAAGCTGCCGCCATTCTTGAAGAGGGGATCGCGCAGTCGGCGCAGGATATAGATGTCGTGACGGTCTTCGGATATGGCTTCCCGCGCTGGCGTGGCGGTCTCATGCACTATGCCGATACGCTTGGCGCAGCGCAGATCCTTGCCGATCTTGAGGCACTTTGCCAAGAGGACCCGCTTGTGTGGAAACCGTCCAAGGTCATCGTGGACTGCGCCGCCAAAGGCATCCCCTTTGCGGATTGGAAGGCCGAGGGCTAACCCTCAGGCCATCCGCTCGAACGCCCGATAAAGCCCGCGCAATTCGGCAAGTCCCTTGAGACGGCCGATAGCGGGATATCCGGGTTGGGCCTGTCGTCCGATGTCGTCGAGGATATCCTGACCATGGTCGGGGCGCATCGGAATGGACCAATCGGCACGACCGCTGTCTTTGCGCCGCTTTTCTTCGCCGACGATGGCTTGAACCATGCCGACCATATCGGTGTGGCCACTCAGGTGCTCGTCCTCGAAAAAGGAATTCTTGATCTCGGTGCCTTCGATGCAAACGTTCCTGAGATGGAGGAAGTGCACTCGATCTGCGAGCACCTTGAAAATCTCGATCGGATTGTTGTCGGGGCGCGCCCCGAGCGATCCTGTGCAAAAGGTCACACCGTTCGCAGGCAGATCGACCGCATCCAGCACTTTGCGATAATGTTCGGCCGTCGACATCACACGCGGCAGACCAAGTAGAGGAAAGGGCGGGTCATCGGGGTGGCAGCAAATCCGCACGCCGAGCTCTTGGGCCAAAGGAGCCACTTCGGACAGAAAATCAATCAGATGGCGGCGAAGTTGGTCCTCTGAAATCGCGTCGTATTCGGCAAGGTGAACGCGGACGTCTTCGAGCGAGAAACTCTCGGCCGCACCGGGGAGGCCGAAAACGACATTGCCCGCGATCTGCTCGCGCTCGGCCTCGGTCATTTTGGCAAAACGCTCCGCTGCGGCATCGACCACGATCGGGGAAAAGTCCTTGGCCGCGCCTTTGCGTTTCAGGATATGGATATCGAAAGCCGCAAAATCGATCAGGTCGAAGCGCATACAGCGCGCACCGCTGGGCCGTTCCCATTGCAGGTTGGTGCGTGTCCAATCCAGAACGGGCATGAAATTATAGCAAATCACCTCGATCCCTGCCGCGCGAAGATTGCGCATGGAAATTTTCCAGTTCTCGATGTGCTCTTTCCAATTGCCGCGTTGCTTTTTGATATCTTCCGAAACGGGCAGAGACTCGACCACGGTCCATCTGAGCGTCGACGGGCGACCATCTGCGCGGGTCTCGATCTGGCGTTGACGAAGTGCGATCTCTTCGGGGGACCAGACGGCTCCGGTCGGAATATGATGTAGTGCAGAGACAACGCCTTCGACGCCTGCCTGCATCATGTCGTCAATGCTGACCCTGTCTTTGGGTCCAAACCAGCGCCATGTCTGTTCCATGTCTCGATCCTTTGAAGCTCACGCTTGTGTCATACCTCGTGGCACAATGGTTGACTAGTATGCAAGACATCGGAAAACTGAAATCCTTGTCTCTGTGGCGTGTCAGTTCAGCCAGAGATGCACAAGCGCGGCCTCGGGCGTTTCAGCGCCGCCGTTCTCGATGCCGAGTGACCAAAGCCCGGCACCTGCTGCGTAGGTTCCGGGGGCAAGCCCACCTGTAAGGCATTGGCTTACGGCGCGAAGACGCAGGCCCTTTGCCATCGCCTCATGCAATACGCCAAGGAGTTCGGGGTCGGAGGCCGCAGTGCCCGACCCGAAAAGTCGTAGAACTGCACCATCCAGATCACTCAGCATGGCGCGCAGTGACTTGGCCTTGAGGCCGGGAGTGAGGGTCAGGACGGCGAGGGCGCGGTCGTCGAAGCGGCGCCGTTTCGGTGCGCGCAGCTCCAATGAGGCGACGGTTGCGAACGCATCTAGCTTGTGTGTGTCGGTCTTGGCGAGGCAAGCTGCGGGCAAAAGCGCGCCGGCAAAGGCCAGATGGACACCCTGCATGTCCTTGATGGCCGTGAGTGCAAGATCAAGATTAGTCTCGGCATCGCCGTCCATTCCAAGCGGCACCATTGACCCGGTAAGAATGACGGTTCGGTCTGTTCCAGCGAGGGCTTGAGCAAGCGCGGTGCCTGTATAGGCCATCGTATCCGTGCCGTGCGTGACGATGACGCGGTGGCCCGGATATCGGTCGATGGTATCGAGAATGAGGTTCCAATGGGACGGGCCGACGTCGGCACTATCGAGAAGGGGCGCAAACACCTCAACCGAGAGACGATCACTCGGGTCAAGACGCGTGACGACAGCCGTTTCCACAAGTCCCGTCATTGGCGCAAGGCCGTTTTCGGTCGGGGCCATGCCGATTGTGCCGCCCGTATGGATCAGAAGAATGTCCAAAGCCTGCCTCCCTTTTCTGCCGTATATGGCTAAACGTCTCGGGGGGCGGGGTGCAACCTATATCGGTTTGTTTTCGGGAATTTCACGGCGCGGGCTAAGGGCAAGACAGAGCGCGGGGTCGTCCAGCATCGCGCGCACCACATCGCGCCACTCTTCACCCGTTTGGGCGCAAAACCCGTCGATCCCAAGCTGCGCCCGTCCATCGCGCACGGCAACGGTGATCATCGGGCAGGGGGGGCGATAGCTTGGATCATACCCCCCTGCACCGACGGTGAAAATATCCGCATGATCTGCCCATTTCACAAAATGCGAGTTCGGACATGTGCGGATCTGCGCGACAAGTCCGAGTTGATCGACACTTTGCGGGAGACCGCCGTGGGCACCCGATAAGATCAGGATCGGCTCGGACGGATGGTCGGCGATATCGGAAAACCAGAAAACGAGCATTTCGAGCGCTTCGCCCTGAAAACCTGTTGCGAGGATGACGGGCCTCCAGAGTTGCGAGGCACGTCTTGGGGGCGTCGGATCGAGTTGAAGGGCGGTAGACATGGCGATCTCCTTTTGCGGGCTCCTGCTATTGGGCCCGAGGGATGTTAAATCCCCGTTAATTGGGTCGCCTTGCTTTCTGGACTTGTGAAATTACCGCTCTAAGTCCTGAGGCATATAAGGAGAGTTTCATGCAAGTCGCAGTGACCTATTTTGCCAGTCTGGTTTTCTTCCTTGCCGTGGATGCGGTGATGTTGCGCGTTTTCATGGCGCCGCTGTTCGAAAAGCATTTGGGGGATTGGATGGCCGACCCGCTTCGTATGGGGCCGGCCGCGGTATTTTATCTCGGGTATATCGCAGGTCTTGTCTATCTCGTGGCTCTTCCTGCTCTGCGCGAGAGTGATCCGGTTCAGGCGCTTGTGGGCGGCCTTGTTCTTGGCCTGATGGCTTATGGAACCTACGAGTTCACCAATTATGCGACTTTGGCCCGTTGGAGCATGCAACAGGTGGTCATCGATACCATTTGGGGCGGGGTGCTGACAGGCGCCACGGCTTGGGTCGGTGTCATGGTTGCGCGCAGCTTCGGATAAACAAAGGGCCCCTTTCGGGGCCCTCTCTCTATACGATCTTGGCAAGTGCCCTATCGACGGCTGCCGTGATTTCGTCGATGTCATCGGGACCCGCGATCAAGGCAGGTGCGAAAAGGAGTGTGTTGTTGAAGCCGGGCATGGAGCGGTTGGACGCGCCGATTATGACCCCCTGCTTCAAACAGTCTGCAACGACCCCCATCACAAGTTTTTCATCAAGTGGTTCGCGGGTTTCTCGGTCTTTGACAAGCTCAGCCCCCGCAAAGAGACCCTTGCCCCGCACATCTCCGATGATCTTGTATTTGTCCATGAGGGCGCGGAGGTTATCCTGAAGCCTCTCGCCCATGCGTTCGGAGTTGCCGCAGAGGTCTTCGCTCTCGATGATCTTCATGTTTTCGAGTGCGGCGACGGGACCTGCGGTGCAGCCGCCAAAGGTCGAAATATCGCGGAAGTAACCCAGCTTGTCCGTCTCGTCCTTGAATTTGTCGAACACGGCTTCGGTCGTGACGCAGCACGAAATAGCGGCATAGCCCGAGGCCACGCCCTTGGCCATGGTGACGATATCGGGCTGGATGCCGTATTGCTGATAGCCGAACCATGTGCCCGTGCGGCCCAGACCGCAAACCACTTCGTCGATATGGAGAAGGATATCGTATTTGCGGCAAAGCTCCTGCACGCGCTCCCAATAGCCCTTGGGCGGGGTGATGATACCGCCGCCTGCTGTAATAGGCTCAAGGCAAAGTGCACCAATGGTGTCCGCGCCTTCTCGCAGGATTACCTCTTCGATCGCGCGGGCCGAGGCTTCGGCATAGGCTTCGCCGCTACTGCCGTCCTGAGCGCGATATTCGAGACAATGTGGGATTTCAACAAATCCGGGGGCAAAGGGGCCGTATTGGGCATTGCGTTCCTGCTGTCCGCCCGCCGAGAGGCAAGCAATCGTGGTCCCGTGATAGTCGCGGTCGCGATAGAGGATTTTGGATTTCTTGCCGCCATAGTGTTTGTGGCTGATCTGACGGACCATTTTGAACGCTTTCTCGTTCGCCTCCGACCCCGAGTTGGCGTAATAGACGCGGCTCAGACCGGGCATTTTCTCGATCAAGCGTTCCGCGAACTGGGCGCCGGGAATGGTGCCTTTGGCCCCTGCGAAATAGCACATTTTCACAAGCTGGTCGCGCACGGCATCGGCGATTTCAGTGCGGCCATAGCCGACGTTGACGGTCCAGACCCCACCCGACACGGCATCAAGGTGTTCTTTGCCTGTGATGTCCCAAACGCGCATTCCTTTGCCCTCGACGATGATCTGGGGATCTATCGCCTCGAAAGGTTTGTGCTGCACAAGATGGTGCCAGACGTGGGCTCTGTCTGCTTTGATGATCGCGGATGGATCGTTGTGAAATGCAATCGAGTTCATAGCGGCTGACTCCAGCGGAAGGGAATTTGATCATAATCAAACGCCGCTGTGCCGCTAATGCAAGCCTGAAGTTAGTGGCTATGCTGGTGCGTTTCGATTTCAACCTCGAGGGCGACGCGCGTATTCTTCCAGATCGTACGTAGATCGGGGAGTTCGTAGCGCATCTGTTCGGCTTTGCCCGTCTTGCCCAGCGTTTCGAGCCAGCGCAGTTTATTGGCAAAGCTGTCCGCCCCGAACATGGCGCTCGATCCTGCCATTTTGTGGACGTTTGCGATAAGCGTCTCGTCAGGCGCGCTCTCGACTGTCGCGTAAATCTCGTTGAGGATCGTTTCGGTCTCTTCGATATACTGACGGACAAGTTTCGCAACGCGCTCGACCCCAAGATCGCCCGCAAGTTCATTCAGCATCGCTGCGTTGATTTGGGATGGCATTGGTCGTTTGGTCTCCACGGGTTCGACGGGTTTGAGGCTCGGCTTGCTCTGGATCAGATCATTCAAAGCCTGCCGCGTGATCGGTTTGATCAATGCATCATCCATGCCAGCTTTCTGGAAGCGCTCGATATCTGCGGGCAGCGCATGGGCGGTAAGCGCGATAATGCGGGTTCCCGAGGATTTTCCGCCTGATCCGCGGATCCGCTGGGCGGCCTCGACCCCGTCCAGTTTCGGCATCGAGATGTCCATCAGGATCAAATCGAAATGCTCGCGGTCCGCAAACTCGGTGCCTTCGAGACCGTCATGTGCCAAAGTCACCTGATGGCCTTCGCGGACCAGCATTTCCTGAACCACAAGGCGGTTGATCTGGTTGTCCTCGACCACAAGGACATTGAGGCTTTGGTTGCGAGCTGAAGGCGAGACAAACTCCTCGCCCGTGCCGACGGACTTGGGCTCGACAACGCTCAGGATCGGGAGGGGTATGCGGAACCAGAACAGGCTTCCTTCGCCGCGCTCGGACTCTGCGCCGATCTCGCCGCCCATCGCTTCGACAAGTCGTTTGGCGATCCCAAGCCCAAGCCCCGTTCCGCCCGAAACGCGCGAATAGGACGTATCCAGGGTCACGAAATCATCGAAAATTCGGGCAAGATCCTCTTCAGTGATCCCGATACCCGTATCGATGACGCGGAATTCGAATTCGTTGCTGCTCGGGTGGCGCTCGACCTCGAGACGGATGACGCCGTTGTGCGTGAACTTGATCGCGTTCGAGGTGAGGTTCAGCAGGATTTGCCGCAGCTTTATCTGATCGCCTAGAACCGTCGCGTCCTCGGCCCCGATGATTTCCATTTCGATGGTGTCGTTGTTGCGCTGGGCCTGACCCTTTTGCGAGTCCAGAAGCTCGGTCAAAAGCGGCGCAAGAGCAAAGGGCGCTTGGGCAATCTGGACAGGTCCGGCGTCAAGCCGCGAAACGTCGAGCACGTCATTGACATGGTGCAACAGCAAGTTGCCCGAAGTTTCCATGATCCGCAGAAGATACTTCTGTTGATCGGTCATCTCGCTGTCGCGCATCAGTTCGATGGTGCCCAGAATACCGTTGAGCGGCGTGCGCATCTCGTGGCTCATGACGGCCAGAAGATCGGCTTTGGCCTTCTCGCCTGCCAGTGCTTCGTCGCGGGCACGCAGGAGTTCTTCTTCGTTCTGGACCTGACGCGAGATGTCCCGAAGGAACGAAACAAAAAGCTGACGGTTGCCAGCTTTCGCTTCTGCGATCGAGAATTCGCAAGGGAAGATTTCGCCGTTCTTGCGCATCGCCTCAAGCTGGACGTGACCACGTCCCACCACGCGGCGGGTGTGCTCTTTCTGGTATCGCTTCATCCCCGCCATATGCGCTTTGCGGTATTTCGGCGGAATAATAAGATCGACGATCGGTTGTTCCATCGCCTCGTCACGCGTGAAACCAAAGATGGTCTCGGCCGCGCCGTTGTATTCGACGATCCGCCCCGTTTCATCGATCACGATGACCGCGTCGAGCGTCGAACTCACCATCGCTTGAAGATGTGCAGAGGTCTGCTTGTTTTGGAGCGAGTTGAGCTGCGAAACGCGGTAAAGCTGGAACAGGACCAAGGCGAGAATGATCAGCGCCATCACGAGCGCGATGGTTATGCCTGCAACACGCGAGAGCGTCAAAAGCACCTCGAGACGGGTTGCATCCGAGACTTTGGCAAAATGAGTGATCCCGATAAGCGCCACTTGCCGCACAAGAGGGCGTATCCCTTCGGCAAGTCGATCGAGTTCGGGAAGGCGCGCAGTCAGAGTCTCGTCATCCTGATCGATGATCGTTGCCGCCTGATCGAGCAGGTTTTGTGCCGCAAGGAGCGGCGCGTTGAAATCCGCGGCATTGCGCAGCTCGGCGTAGATCTTGCCCTTGGCGATGGTGGAGACACGGCCATAGAGAATGTCGAAACGCGTTCGGACAAATTTAAGGTCGGGCTTGTCCTGGGCCAGCGAATCCTGTGTTGCCACCTTGAAGGACAGATACTCCACCTCCATCTGCGCAAGCGTCCATTGGACGTTGTCGGACGCAGCGGTCGTTTGGCTCTGGATTTTGTTGCTGACGCTGAGACCGAGATACAAGATCGTCGCAACGGATATCATCAGCAGAAAACCAAGAGCGCCGGCTTTGACCCAGCGCCCATCGATTTTCAAGTTGCGTTCTATCCGAGGCATCCGCCCGTTTCTCGAGGTTGGTCTATTTTACGACCTCGATCTTACTCAATTGCCAGATGCTGCGCGAATAATTTATTTCAGTTTGATACTCGGGGCCCTCGTCAAAGGGAAAGACGATCCAGAGCGGTCCCTTGTCTCGAAGCGACATCGGTTCTCCGAAATTGTGATAGGCCATAAGCGCACGCGAACTCTTCATTTCGTTGATCGGAATATCGATCGCATAGTCGTTGACTGCAGTGGCGGTGATGTAGCTCCCCTCGGCACCGATGCTTTCGAGGAAATCGAAAAGAGGCACGCCCGTCAGCACCTGAACATCATCGGTCCAGATCGTGGTGGTTTTGTAGGTCTCCGAGGGCAACGCCTCTAGCATTTCGAGGTCGAAGACCGCGGCGTCACCCTGGTTGGTCGATTCGATAGAACCCGTCACGGTGAGCACAATCTCACCTTGTGGTGTTCCGAGATCCGCTGAAAAAGCGGGCGTTGTCAAAAATGCGCCAACAAAAGCAAGAGTTGTGGCAATAAGTGTGGCGTTCAATCTGGGCATTGTTTAATTTCTCTTTGTGAGCGTCTAAGCGGCACTTATCGCACCGTTTTGGTTAGTGGTCATGAATTCAAACGACTATTCATGTATCCAAAAGTATATATCGGGTCGACATAAGATGGGTTTATTATACCGTTAGCTTCGTTGGGGAGGCTCAGTTTACCCGATACACAGAACTTAGGTGTAGTTTTATTAGTTCATTCTGCTTTTTTAGGCTGTTCCGAAGGCGATAATTCAACCGAACCGCCATACTTTCGGCCAATTTTGGTGCCAAAAAGACGGCAATTGTTCGGTAAACTGTTAAAGGTGAAGTACTATGCGAGTTTTGATTGCAGACGATCATGATCTTGTCAGAGAGACGATCGGCGCATTTTTGATTGCCGAGGGTGTGGTCGAGGTGAAGACCGCGGCGACCCTTGATGATGCTCTTGATGTGGTCAAAGAGACCGGCTCGTTCGATGTGGTTCTTTTGGACTACAATATGCCCGGAATGAAGGGGCTTGACGGTCTCGCCGTGATGAAACAGGCCAATGGCAATCGTCCGGTTGCGATCCTCTCGGGGACCGCGACGCGCGATGTAGCCGATGCCGCGCTCAAGGCTGGTGCTGCGGGATTTGTGCCCAAAACGCTTTCGTCCAAGTCGATGGTTACTGCCATTCGGTTCATGGCTGCGGGCGAAACCTATGCTCCTTTCGGCTTCCTGCAAGAAGCTCCCACTGCGGGTGACGGGCTTTTGACCCGCCGCGAAACGGACGTTCTGCGCGGTATTTGCGACGGCAAGTCCAACAAGGAAATCGCGCGTGACCTCGATCTTCAGGAAGTCACCGTGAAGCTTCATGTGAAAACTCTCAGCCGCAAGCTTGATGCGCGTAACCGCACTCAGGCGGCTATGATTGCTCGGGACCGTCATTTGGTCTGATCATTCATCCGAGAACCCCGGCCCAAGAGCCGCAAACAAGGCGCTGCTATCTTCAAGTGAGGTAGCCGCCTTTTTTTGTTTTTTGGGTTTGGGTGCGGGTGCAATCTCGCCGACATCGACGGGTTGAGCTTCATTCTCCATACCTTGCGCAGGCGCAGTGTCGTCGCTCGTCGGCTCGGTCGCGGGCGTTTTTTCATCGATGAAGACTGCTTCGGCAGGATCGAGTTCGATCGGATCTGCCAAGGCGACAAACTCTTCCCGTTCACTTATGCCTTCGACGTCGAGCAATTGCGCCATATCGTCGACAAGGGCGTCGGTGTCGAAATCCGCGATGCTCGCTTCGATGACAGGCTCTTCGGTGGGTTCTTCATCAGAAGTGTCGGCGCCACCGCCGAATTGGAGCAACATCGCCGCATCACTCAGATCGAGCGTCATCATCGACATCTCTTTCTTTTTCTTGGGCTTCGGCGGTGGTGCGGGTTCGGGCTCTGGCTCGGGAGCAGGTTCCGGCTCGGGCTCGGGTTCGGGAAGTTCCAATTCTTCCAGTTCGACAACTTCCACAGGCCCAAGAGTGAGAAGGGCAAGGATAAAGGCTCTGAGCGCCCGTCGTTCCTTGCCTTGCTTTGACTTGGAATAGAGTGCTTGAAGGATGTCGAGTGCCTCTTCGCGGTCTTGATCGAGGACTTGATCGAGCAGCATTTCCACCTGTTCCGACAATGTCTTGTGACGGGGCAGGCGTAGTTCGATCGACATTTTTTCCCTCGGTTCAAAAGTTGGCACTGTGCTTGCAGTTCAGTCCGCGAAGACCTCTGTCCAAACACGAAACCGGCATTCACCATGACGACAAGCATCAAAGATAGTTTAGCCGTCCATTCCCAGGCTCTCCTTTTGCGCGGGCAACGGAACAATTTGATTGCGTCCAACATCGCGAACGCGGCGACCCCCGGCTACAAAGCGCGTGATTTCGACTTTGCGACCGAGATGACCAAAGCCGTGGGTGCGGGCGAGCTTCGTGTCAGCAACGCCCGCCATATGGCAACGACAATCGGCAACACGGGTGTCGAGCTTGGCTATCGACAGTCCACGATGCCGTCTCTCGACGGCAACACGGTCGAAATGTCCGTCGAACAGATGGAATTCGCAGAAAACACCGTGCGCTACCAAGCCTCGCTCGAATTTCTCAACCGCCGCATTTCCGGCCTCATGAGCGTCATTCGCGGAGAGTAATCATGGCAGGCAACCTCAATAACGTCTTTGATCTCGCCGCAGGCTCGATGTCGTCGCAGCTGGTGCGGATGAACACCATTGCGTCGAACCTTGCCAACGTCGGCACCGTCGCGAGTACGGCGGATCAAGCCTATAAAACAATGCGCCCCGTCTTCGAGACCGAATTCAATCAGGCGCTCGGCTCGCGCGAGTTTCTTGCAACGCCGCGTGTCGAAGAGATTGTCGCGCTCGATCGCGAGCCCGAGCAGCTTTATCGCCCCGACCATCCCAAGGCCAATGAGGATGGGTTCGTCTTTGCCTCAACCGTGAACGTCGAAGAGGAAATGGTCGAAATGATGGAAGCGAGCCGCCAGTACCAGAACACGCTCGAAGCGGTGTCGACGCTGCGCGACCTTATGGCCCGCACCGTGAACATGGGAAAGTAAGGTAAAACGCAATGGTAGAGATCAGCCCGACGTCGAGCTATTACACCAACTCGGTTTCCGACAATAAAAAGGGAAACGAGGGCGGCGTGCTTGCGCAACAGGATTTCCTGACGCTGCTGACGACCCAGCTTAGGAACCAGGACCCGCTTTCGCCGATGGAGAACGCAGAGTTCCTCGGCCAGATGGCGCAGTTCTCGACGGTGGAGGGTATCGACCGCGTGAACGCGACCCTCGGTCAAATGAGCGCGGCGGCCAACAACAACAGCAGCCATATCGCGATGGCCGCCAATCTTCTTGGGCATTCGGTTCTTGTGCCCGGCAATACCGCGCGCCCCGATGCCGAAGGCAACATTCACGGCGCGGTCGAGCTTCCTTCGCGTGCGAGCGATGTGGTCGTTAACTACAGCAACGTCGAAACGGGCGAGACGCTGCATTCACAATCCCACGGAATCCAGTGCCAAGGGCTCTTCGGTTTCACTTGGGATAATGTCCCCGACAGTATCGTGGAAAACCGTGACAAAGTCCGCATCACTGTCACCGCCAAAACCGACGAGGGCAGTCTGATGCTCGACCCGTCGGTCTATGCCAAAGTGACGTCGGCCATCGGTGGCCCGTCTTCCCCCAACATCGTGCTTCAAGTTGAGGACTATGGTGCCCTCGACACGCTTGAAGTCACAGCCTTTCGCTAATTCTCAGGATCGGAGACCCCTGCCATGAGTATGACCACCGCACTTTCCGGTTTGATTGCCGCACAGAACGACATTTCGACCACTTCGAACAACATCGCGAACGTCGGCACCAACGGTTTTCGGAAAAGCCGCGTCCAGTTTGCGGACGAATTCTACACCACTCCGCTTGGTGCCTCGCGCAAAGCCATCGGCGGCGGCACGCACGTGCAGAGCGTTTCGGTGCAATTCGGTCAGGGTAACTTCATGGCT
The DNA here is from genome assembly GCA_023255435.1 of Marivivens sp. Lineage (GTDB taxonomy): Bacteria > Pseudomonadota > Alphaproteobacteria > Rhodobacterales > Rhodobacteraceae > Marivivens. The sequence continues at coordinate 348 of JALRIK010000062.1, read as the reverse complement.
TCGGGCAACACACTCGACCTTGCGATTCAGGGTTCGGGGTTCTTCTCGGTCGGTGCGACCATGTCCGAAGAAGGCCGTGAGCAGCCTCATTTGACCGGTCCAAGTTTATAGTTAGTGCATATTTGGCCTCTGATCCATTTGTATGATGGTTTCAGGAGCGGGTGGGCGATAGCCCAATGCACTGTGCGGTCTCTTTGTGTTGTAGTGCTGTCTCCATTTTTCAATGATGATTTGGGCTTCTCGTAGCGTGTAGAAGACTTCGCCGTTCAAAAGCTCATCACGGAACCTGCCGTTAAAGCTTTCGCAATATCCATTCTCCCACGGGCTTCCAGGTTCGATATAAGCTGT
>JALRIK010000061.1 GCA_023255435.1 Marivivens sp. | reverse complement strand
AAGAGCCGTTCGAAACCATCTTGTCGTTGGCAAGAAGCTGACGGTGGTTCACGCCGTAGACCACGGTGCGCTGGACATTCTTGGCGGGGGCCGAGATTAGCACTTTTTTCGCGCCGCGCTTGAGGTGGATGTCCGACTTCAGACCGTCATTGAACTTGCCGGTGCATTCGAGAACCACGTCGCAGCCCGACCAATCGAGCTCTTCGGGGTTATAGGTGGACATCACATCGATCGGGCCGCGGCCAAGGTCCATCGTGTTGCCCTGGATCTTGATCGGGCTGCCGAAACGGCCGTGGACGCTGTCGTATTTGAGAAGGTGGGCATTCGTCTCGATCGGGCCTGTGGCGTTGATCTTGACGACCTGAATGTCGTTGCGTGCCGCTTCGGTGATATGCGCCAGCGTGCAGCGGCCGATACGTCCAAACCCGTTGATCCCTACCGTAACAGTCATCTCGTGATCCCTTGTGAGCGTCCAGATTGATCTGCCCGTAGCGGGTCAGGCGTTGTGAGGGAAGGAAAAAATGCATTCACGTCAGAGTGTTAGCGATAACTTCGTGCGAGGGTCACAGGTTGGCGCTAACGGTTGCGCCAACACTCAATCGAGTTGCAAGCAAACTTTGGACGTTATCTAGTTCAAGAGAATCAGAAGGGGATTTTCATGAGCGGATTACTCGCACTACTTGATGATGTGGCCGGAATTGCAAAGGTTGCGGCAGCCAGCGTCGACGATGTGGCGGCTGCGGCAGCCAAGGCAGGCAGCAAGACGGCGGGCGTCCTGATCGACGATGCGGCCGTGACGCCGAGCTATGTGACGGGGTTCAAGGCCGAGCGGGAATTGCCGATTATCGGCAAGATCACTTTGGGCTCTTTGCGCAACAAGCTGGTCATTCTCTTGCCACTCGCGCTTATTTTGTCGAATTTCCTTCCGGCTGCGATCACCCCTCTTTTGATGCTCGGCGGGGCCTATCTGTGTTTCGAAGGGGCGGAAAAGGTGTTTCACAAGGTCTTTCCCCATGCCGATCATGCGGTCGAAGAGGATATGGACATCAAGGACCCCGCCCATCTTGAAGAGGAGAAGGTCGCAGGGGCGATCAAGACGGACTTCATTCTGTCGGCCGAGATTATGACGATCGCGCTGTCGTCGCTGCCGCCGAGCGGCATTTGGATGGAGGCGGCCACTTTGGCCGTGGTGGCGGTTTTTATCACGGTTCTGGTCTATGGGTCGGTGGCCTTGATCGTAAAGGCCGATGACGTGGGGCTGCACCTTGCGCGGGTCGGACGGCTGTCGCTCACCCGTGCGTTCGGGCGCGGTCTTGTCAAGGCGATGCCGCATTTGCTGGTGCTTTTGTCCTTTGTCGGAACGCTTGCGATGCTCTGGGTCGGCGGGAATATCGTGATCCACGGTCTGCATGAGTTCGGTCTTCATTGGCCCTATGAGCCGATCCACCATGCGGCAGAGGGTGCGGCCGAGGCGCTCGGCAGCATGCAAGGGCTCGTCGCTTGGGCCGTCACGGCGTTTTTCGACGGGGTATTCGGCGTGGTTTTTGGTCTGCTGCTTATTCCCGTTGCGACCCGTGTTGTGGGGCCTGCGCTTGCGCTGGTGACGGGGAAGGGCGGGCGCTGAAGGGGAGGATCGAGGGAGGGGCGCTGCCCCTCTGCGCCTCTGGCGCATTCACCCCGGGATATTTGGGGCACAAAGGCAAGGAAAAGTGGGGCAAAGAAAAAGCCGCGCGAGGGGTGCTCGCGCGGCTTTTGTTTTGCTCTTTCGAGGGGCTTAGCCGAGGAGCGCCTTGGCTTTCGCGGCCACATTGGCGGCGGTGATGCCGAACTTTTCATAGAGCGTTTCAGCGGGCGCGGAGGCGCCGAAGCCGTCCATGCCGACAAAGGCGGCCTTCTGCTCGCGGCCACGTTCCCCGAGGAGCCACTGGTCCCAGCCCTGACGGACTGCGGCTTCGACGGCGACGCGGACGGGCCCTGCGGGCAGGACACGCTTGCGGTATGCTTCGTCCTGCTGCGCGAAGAGTTCCATGCAGGGCATAGAGACCACGCGGGTGCCGATGCCTTCGGCTTCGAGGAGGTCACGCGCGGCAAGCGCGATTTCCACTTCGGAGCCCGTGGCCATCAGGATGACCTGACGTTTGCCGGCCTCTGCGTCGCGCAGGATATAGGCGCCTTGGGCCGAGAGGTTCTTGGCCTTGTGCTCGAGACGGACGGTCGGCAGGTTCTGGCGCGAAAGCGCAAGAACGGTTGGGGTTTCGGTCGAGGTGAGAGCGACCTCCCAAGCTTCGGCGGTTTCGACGGTGTCCGCAGGACGGAACACATTGGTGTTCGGGGTCGCGCGGAGCATGGCGAGGTGTTCGACCGGCTGGTGGGTCGGGCCGTCCTCGCCAAGACCGATGGAGTCGTGGGTCATGACATAGGTCACGGGAAGATCCATCAGCGCCGACAGACGCATGGACCCACGGGCATAGTCGGTGAAGCACATGAAGGTGCCGCCATAGGGGCGCACGCCGCCGTGCAGAGCCATGCCGTTCATTGCCGCTGCCATACCGTGTTCGCGGATGCCGTAATAGACATAACGGCCCTTGCGGTTCTCGGGGTGGAAGACGCCGAGATCGGCGGTCTTGGTGTTGTTCGAGCCCGTCAGGTCAGCCGAGCCGCCGATGGTTTCAAGCATGATCGGGTTGATCACTTCGAGCACCATTTCGGAGGATTTGCGGGTTGCAACTTTGGGCGCGGATTCCGAAATCTGTTTTTTCATCGCACGGATCGTGCCGGCGAGCTTCTTGGGGGCTTCGCCTGCATAGGCGCGGTTGAATTCCATCTGGCGCGCTTCGGAGAGTTTGGAGAACTCCACTTCCCATTCGGTACGGGCCTGAGCACCACGCGCGCCCATGGCTTCCCACTGGGCCTTGATCTCGGCGGGCACTTCGAAGGGACCCCAGTTGACGCCGTAGTTGGCCTTGGCGGCGGCTAGCTGCTCCTTGTCGGTCAGAGCGCCGTGGCCCTTGGAGGTGTCTTGGGCCTTGTGGCCGAGAGCGATGTGGGTCTTGCAGGCAATCATCGAGGGGCGCGGGTCTGCCTTGGCGGCCTCGATCGCGGCATCGATGGCGACGGGGTCGTGACCGTCGATCGACTGGACATGCCAGCCCGAGGCGGCGAAGCGGGCGACCTGATCGGTTTTGTCCGCGATGTCGACAGTGCCGTCGATGGTGATGTTGTTGTTGTCCCAGAAGACGATGAGATGGCCGAGCTGTTGCATGCCGGCAAGGCCGATGGCCTCTTGGCTGACGCCTTCCATAAGACAGCCGTCACCTGCCATCACATAGGTGCGGTGGTTGACGATTTTCTTGCCGTAGCGGGCGCGCTGGACTTCTTCGGCGATGGCGAAACCGACCGAGTTGGCGATCCCTTGACCGAGCGGACCGGTGGTGGTTTCGACGCCGTCGAGAAGGAAATTCTCGGGGTGGCCTGCGGTTTTCGCGCCCCACTGACGGAAGTTCTTGATCTCGTCGAGGGTCACTTGCTCATAGCCGGTGAGATAGAGGAGCGAGTAGATCAGCATGGAGCCGTGACCTGCCGAAAGGATGAAGCGGTCACGGTCGGGCCAGTTCGGAGCCTTGGGGTCGAAGCGCAGGTGCTTTTCGAAAAGCACAGTCGCAACGTCGGCCATGCCCATCGGCATGCCCGAGTGACCGGAGTTTGCGGCTGCGACTGCATCGAGGGTGAGGGTCCGAATTGCGGTGGCCTTCATCCAGTGCTCGGGGTGCGCCTGGCGTAGAGCGGATATATCCAAAGCTACGATCCTTTATCTGCGTGGGGTTTCGTGTTGCCCAGTGTCATACCAGCGTTGGACGCAAGATCAAGCACGAGTGACCTGTTGCGCGCTCCAATCCAGTGATTTGCGGGGGGGGCAGGGATGGCATACGCTTTGAAAAACGGCTTCCGATTCGGGTTTTTACCTTCGAATGCAGGGGAAGTGGAATGACACCTGAGCCGCTCTTCTTTTGGGAGAGCTGCGGGCAGAAGGACAGGCTCATGAGCGACATTGTTGAACTGGAACGACGATTGACGGCTGCGCTGGACCGGATCGGGCTCGGTGTGGCGCAACTTTCGTCGGCGGCTGCGCCCATTGATGCGCCCATCGATGCGGGGGACACTGCGGCCAAGATCGCCGAACTCGAAGCGAAGCTGGCCGAAGAGCGCGCAGTCAATGCACAACTTGAAGAACGGGTCAAAGCGCTCAAGGAGCGACAGGATGCGCAAGTGACCGATGTCGCCCAAGCCGCCGATGCCACCAAAAAGCAACTTGTTCGTTTCGACCGCGAGCTGCAAAAACTCCGTCAGGTGAATGCCGAGCTACGCGAGATCAACGACAAACTCCGTCAGGTTGCCGAGACCCATGTCAGCGAGCCGCATCTGATCAACCGCGCTATGCAGGCCGAACTTGAAGCGCTTCGCGTCACGCGGGCAACCGATGCCGCCGAGATCGAAGCGATCATCAGCGAATTGCGACCGATCGTAGGAGGAGCAAACTGATGCCGCAGGTCGAGATCAAAATCGGGGGCCGCGTGTTCGAGGTCGCCTGTCAGGAAGGTGAAGAACAGTTCCTGCATTCTGCCGCGGCAATGCTGGATATCGAAGCAAGTTCGCTCAGTGCGCAGATCGGCCGCATGCCCGAAGCGCGGATGCTTTTGATGTCGGGGCTGATGTTGGCGGACAAGACCGCAGGGCTTGAAGACCGGCTTCGTGAGGCAGAGGCGAAGATTGCCGAGATGCAGGCCCGGCTCGATGCGCCCAAGGAAAAGGTCGAAGTGCCGGTCGTGCCTGCATCGGTCGGAGAAACGCTTGCCGAGCTCGCCGCGCGCGCCGAGGCCCTTGCCGATCAGGTCGAGGCAAAAGCGAAGTGAGGGGCGCGGCTTTCGCCCTTCTCCTATTCCCCTCGGTTTCACTGGCCCAAGGGTATCAGGTCGATCTCTACGAATGCGAGAACGGCGGGGCCGCGACAGCGGTCTATCCGCTCGAGAGCGAAGACGTCATCGTGACCGTGGATGGTCACACCTCGGTTCTCAGGCACTCCATGTCGGGATCAGGCGTGCGCTTCACCCCGCCCGAGTTCATGCCCGGCTATGTCTGGTGGATCAAGGGCGACGCGGCGATGGTCAACGCCATCGACAGTGACAGCGGCGAGGAATTCACCCTCTATAGCGCCTGTCGGCTGATCGAAAGCAGGACCGAGTTCAACGACTAAGGGCGCCCCAAGGGACGCCCTTTTGCTTTGGAACGGTGGTCCGCTTAGCTGTTGTGCTTGCGGATTTCGTCGGCCCTGTCCTTGTCGAAGGCCACGCCGTTGTCGGCGAAAAGCGTGTCGAGCTCGGACGAGAGCGTCATCTCGGTGATGATGTCGCATCCGCCGACGAATTCGCCTTTGACATAAAGCTGGGGAATGGTCGGCCAGTCGGAATATTCCTTGATGCCCGCGCGGATTTCCTCGTCGGCCAGAACGTTCACGTCGAGATATTCAACGCCCATGAAGTTCAGAATTCCGGCGACGCGGCTCGAAAACCCGCACTGCGGCATGGTCTTGGTGCCTTTCATGAAAAGCACGACATCGTTCGAAGTTACGGTTTCTTTGATCTGGTCCAGAGCAGACATGGCGTCAGCCTTTCTTTCGGAATTGGGTGTTGCGGTGCCGATCTACACGGATGCGGATCGGTTGGCGTTGAAGGGCAGGGGCGGCAACGATCGCGATCAACGCGCCCGCGAGCAGGAGAGCGGTTGCTGTGATCATCATTCGGGGGCCTTCGTGGTCAGTGCGAGCGCGTGAAGCTCGCCTTGCGAGCCATCCATTTTCCCCTTGAGTGCGGCATAAACGGCGCGCTGTTGTTGCACGCGGTTCTGGCCGCGGAAGCTTTCGTCGATGACCATGGCGGCAAAGTGCTGGCCGTCATCGCCCTCGACCGTGATCTTGGCCGACGGAAAGGATTCGCGGATCAGGTTTTCGATTTCAAGTGCCGTAATGGCCATGTGGTCTTTCTCCTGTTGTTGCCCAAAATGTAGAGCGCCAAGTCAGGGGCTGCAAGGGCCAGCGGCCCAAGAGTTCGCTTTATTGATCAGGCTGCGCAATCGGTCGTAGCGCTTCGATGAAGGCTTTGAAGTCCCTGTTCAACGCGACCGACGAGGACCAGCTTCGCGCTGAACGCTTGATCAGGCTTTGGCGCTGCGTTTCAAGCTCGGGCGGCAAATCGTATTTCCCCGCTGCGTCCAGCATCAGCATGCGTTCATGCAGCGGGCGCAGCGCGCCGAAGTCGCGCATCATTGCGGTCAAAAGCTCGGGGGCGCTGCGCCAGTCCTCGCCATTGAAGCGCTCTTCGATCACGCGTTGGCCCGCGCCTGCACAATCATAGTCGATGCAGCCCTGAAACCCCCTTTCGGCAAGGTCTTCGTGGATCGTGCAGCGATGATCGGGGCCGAGGTTCGGGCAGGGGGTGCCTGCCTCTTTCGAGATGGCGAATTTGGGTCCCTTGTCAAAGCTGAGCGCCACGCAACAGAGCGCCGCACACCGGCTGCACTCTGATTTGAGGCTTGGCGTCTGACAGGGCATTGCGGCGGGATCAGTCCTTGCCGCGATAGGGTTGGACGTATTGCAGCGCCATATCCCACGGGAAGAAGATCCACGTGTCCTGGCTCACTTCGGTGATAAAGGTATCCACCTGCGGGCGGCCCTTGGGCTTGGCATAAACGGTGGCGAAATGGGCGTTGGGATAGAGTTCGCGGCACAGTTCGAGCGTCTTGCCCGAGTCCACCAAATCGTCGATGATCAAAATACCGGTGCCGTCGCCCATCATGTCGGCATCAGGGGCCTTGAGCACCTGAGCTTCGGTCTGGGACTGGTGGTTGTAGGATTTGACGCTGATCGTATCCACGGTGCGGATATCAAGCTCGCGGGCGACGATCATCGCGGGGGCCATGCCGCCGCGTGTGATCGCGACAACGGCTTTCCATGCCCCACCTTCGAGCGGGCTTTGACCATCAAGCCGCCAAGCCAGAGCGCGGCTGTCGCGATGGATTTGGTCCCACGAAACGTGAAAGCCTTTTTCATGCGGGAGGCGGTCTGTGACGGGCATTGAACGATCCTTTAGGTCAGCGCGATCTTGAGGCCGAGGAGAGCCATCAGCCCTCCGAAAGTGCGATCGACTACGGCTTTGAGACGCATATATGTGTTGCGGGCGCGCGACGTCGAGAAGACGCGCGCAACAAAGATATACCAGAGCGTTTCGTTGGCGAAAACCGCTGCAAGTATGGCAAGACGCCACGGCAATGGCGTGTCCATCGGGACGAGACCCACAAAAACCGCTCCGAAAAAGACTGCGGGCTTGGGATTGGTCGCAAAGGTCAGGAACCCGAAGCGCACCGCCGAAAGAAGCGAACGCGGCTCGGTGCCGATTTGCGCTTCCGCCAGCGGGTCCTTGGCGTGTTTCCACATGTTGTATGCGATCCAGAACAGGAAGGCCGCGCCCAAGAGCTTCATCCCGATAAAGAGCGCAGGCACGAGCTGGAAGACAATTGCAAGGCCGAGCATCGCTGCTGCGGCCCAAAGCACCGCGCCAAGTCCGAAGCCAAGCGCGAGGGCAGTCGCAACTTTGAACCCTTCGGATGCAGCCATGCGGACCGCGACAACGAAACTGGGGCCTGGCGAAATGGCCGCCGCAAGATGGATCAGAACGATCGAAAGGAATACGGCGGCCGTCATGTCTTAGTCTTTGTTCATATCGGGCGCGTCGACGGCCTTCATGCCGACAACGTGATAGCCCGCGTCCACGTGGTGGGTTTCGCCCGTCACAGCGCTTCCGAGGTCGGAGAGCAGATAGAGCGCCGAGTTGCCGACCTCTTCGATCGAAACGTTCTTGCGCAGCGGCGAATTATACTCGTTCCACTTGAGGATATAGCGGAAGTCGCCGATGCCCGAAGCGGCAAGCGTCTTGATCGGACCGGCAGAGATCGAGTTGACGCGGATGTTCTTCTTACCGAGGTCTTCCGCAAGGTAACGGACCGAGGCTTCCAGAGCAGCCTTGGCCACACCCATGACGTTATAGTGCGGCATAACGCGCTCTGCACCGTAATAGGTAAGAGTAAGGCACGATCCGCCATCGGTCATTAGCTTTTCGGCGCGGTTCACAACGGCGGTGAAAGAGAACACCGAAATATCCATGGTCATCGCAAAGTTTTCACGGCTGGTGTCGACGTAGCGGCCACGAAGCTCGTTCTTGTCCGAGAAGCCGATCGCATGGACGATGAAGTCGAGCTTGCCCCACTTTTTTTCGATTTCCGCAAACAGCGCGTCGATGCTGGCCATGTCGCTCACATCACAAGGGAGAACCGTATCGCTCCCGAGTTGGGCCGCAAGAGGCTGCACGCGCTTGAGCAGCGCATCGCCCTGATACGAAAAGGCGAGCTCCGCCCCGTTGTCGGCAAGCGCTTTGGCGATACCCCAAGCGATGGATTTGTCGTTCGCAAGGCCCATGATCAGGCCGCGTTTCCCCTGCATCAAATTAGATGACATCTTCTTCCCCTATGCCCCAATAGTGCTTTTGAGGACCTTTAGGCTATTGAAACCAACGCTTCAAGAATTACTACAACGTAGCGTCACTATTGATTGGTGGGCAGCGAGAATCTAATGGGCGTTCCCTAGTGATTTAACGAGGATGGACAAATGAGCGATAGAACTGGCATTTTTGCCGGCGATGATCCGATCGAGATCGCACGGTCTTGGCTTGCCGAGGCCGAGAAGACCGAACTCAACGATCCGAACGCTATCGCTTTGTCAACGGTGGACGAGAGCGGGCTTCCCAATGCGCGGATGGTTCTTCTCAAGGACATCGAAGACGACGCTTTTGTCTTTTACACCAACTACGGTAGCAAAAAGGCCCAAGAGCTTGATGGCGCGGGTAAAGCGGCATTTGTCATGCATTGGAAAACTCTGCGCCGCCAAGTGCGCGTGCGCGGGCTTGTGAGCCGCGAAGAGGGACCGAAGGCAGATGAATACTACGCCTCGCGTTCGCTCAAGAGCAGGCTCGGAGCCTGGGCGTCGGAGCAATCGCAACCGCTGGACAGCCGCGGCACGCTGATGGCCGAAGTGGCCAAAGTCACCGCTCGCGAAGGAATCAATCCCGCGCGCCCGCCGTTCTGGGGAGGTTACCGAATTTCGCCCCTCGAGATAGAGCTTTGGGCAGATGGCGCCTTTAGGTTGCACGACCGCTTCCGGTGGTCGCGCAATAGTCTGTATGACCCTTGGGTCGAGACCCGTTTATACCCCTGAATTTCACGCTTCGCGAATGGCATCGTGTTGGAAATGGGTTGTTTTTCCCGACCAAAAGGGGTCTGTTGTCGCTTACGAAAGTTGCGCCCGGATGGGGGGCGCGGCTGGAGAATAAAAAATGACTGAAGTGTTAAGTGAAGACCGCCTGCTGCAAGGGCGTGTCAAATGGTTCGATACCGCCAAAGGTTTCGGATTTGTGGTCTCTGACGACGGAGGGCCGGACATTCTGCTTCATGCAAATGTTCTGCGCAATTTCGGGCAGAGCACTGTTGCAGACGGATCGTTGATCCAACTGCGTGCCCAGAAGACCGAGCGCGGAATTCAGGCCACTGAAGTGGTCGAGATCACCCCGCCCGAAGGTCCGAGCGTTACTCCGCTTGCCGATCTTGCAGAAGTCGATCCGGCAGAGCTTGCCGCCGCCAAACTGCAACCGGCGCGCGTCAAATGGTTCGACAAAGGCAAAGGCTTCGGCTTTGCCAATGTCTTCGGCTCGCCCGAGGATGTGTTCGTTCACATTGAAGTGTTGCGGCGTTCAGGTCTAGCAGACCTCTTGCCTGGAGAGGCAATTGGTATCAAAGTGCTTGACGGGAAACGCGGCAAGATGGCCGCCGAGGTGTTGGTCTGGGAAAGCGCAAACTCTCTTTGATAGCAGGCCTTACCCTTGCGCTGATCGGCGCAGGGTCGGGCGCTTTCGCGCAATGTGCGCCTGACCAGGTTCTTGTCAAAGGGGACTTCGGTCAGGCGCGCTTTTCCGTCGATCTTGCCGATTCAGGTGAAGAACGCGCCAAGGGTCTTATGTTTGTCGAATCCATGCCGACGATGTCGGGCATGCTTTTCGTTTATGACGCCCCGCAACATGCCACCTTCTGGATGCGCAACACGCTGATCCCTCTCGATATGATTTTCATGGACGAGACGGGAACGATCACGCACATCCATCCGAACGCCAAACCGCTGGATGAAACGATCATCGACGGCGGGAAAGGCGTGCTCTTTGTGCTCGAGATCAACGGGGGGTTGGCCAAGCGTCTCGGCCTCAAGGTCGGCGACGTGCTCCAGCATCCGTCTATCGGTGAAAAAGCTGCCTTCCCTTGTGACGGTTAGGGGTTTTCAAATCCGAAACGAACGCGTAGAGACGCACAAGTCGGGGCGTAGCGCAGCCTGGTAGCGCGACGGTTTTGGGTACCGTAGGTCGTAGGTTCGAATCCTATCGCCCCGACCACTCTCTCTCAGATCAAGGTGTCATACATCTCGCGGATTTCGGGAATAGCGAGCGCTGTTGCGATGCGCTCCTGATGCCACGCGACAGCCTTGTCATGGAGGTCCTTGAGCACGGGGTCGGACAGCAATTCGTCGTAAATCTCGCGCACCCGAGGGAGGAGGCTCTGGATCGAGGTGTCCTCTTCTTCATTGCGGTTCATACGGTCCCAATAGTCGCGATTGCGGTCGATTCCGCCGTGCACCGTGCCTTTGAGGGATTTCAAAAGGAAACTCTCGCGCGAGCGGACCGCATAGTGGTTGAGCTGCCCCAGATCATAGCCGACGCAATCGGGACCACTCCGCCAACCGCCCTTGGTCTGTTCGTGATAGCGCGCTGGCATTTCCTGACCCGAGCCGTTGACCCAAAGAACATTGGACCAATCCGAACCCAGAGGAATGAGAGGGCGGTGCGTGCCGAGCCGCTCGACGCGATCGGTGCGGAACAGCGATTTGAAACCCCATGCCTGAGCGGGACGGGGGCAATGATAGGGCGCGGCTTTCTGGAATTGCTCGGTCAGAAAGGCGTTTCGGAACGTTTCAACCCCACCATTGCCGAAGAGCCTCCAAGTCAGCGAGATAATGTCGCTGCCCTCTGGCGCGGCTCTGACCAGATCGCGGATACCTTTGTCGCCCACATGCACATTGGTGAACTCGTCCACATCAAGGATCATGGCCCAGTCGTGACGGGCAAAGACCTCTTCCTTGAAGGCCTTGCGAAACGCGCGGATCTGATAGGAGGCTCGCTGCCCGTCCTGACGGGTGTTGTCGCGATGGGTGACAAGCCCCGATTGCGCTAGCCGTTCAAGGATAAGATCGGTCCCGTCGCTGCAATCGTTTGTATAGACAAGGAAATGATCGAACCCGATGGCTTTGTGAAAGGCGATCCATTCGGGGATAAAGACGCCTTCATCTTTCATGCAGGTGATGGCGATAAAGCGCTCGTCAGAGGGGTCCTTGCGAGCGGGCTTGTCTCGCTTGGGTGTCTGGACCACCACGGGGGCTGCCCGCTCTTCGTTGGGGAGGGGCGCGTCGCGGCTATCAAGACCGTGACGTTCGAGCAGCTTGGCGATCAATGAGCCTTGGGGCGCAAGTCCTTCGTGCCGCCGCGAGATCATCCGCCGCATCCGGCTTCCATAGAAATGGATCGACGTGGTTTCGGGACCGAAATCCTCGGGCGAGAGGTGATCGGGCCAGAGCATCTTGCCGCGCTCTTCGAAACTGACGGGATAAAGCACCTCTTGCGGCAGCGCGTGCTCGATTTCCCCCGTTTTAATGAGGTAGTAGCTCACCGCCGTCGGCCCCCAGACGCCCCAAGGCATCTGGGACACATGGAGAGGATCCCCCGCTTCCTTGCGGGCGATCAGCTCCATCTTTTGCCTGTCGTTAAACCAATCGGGGATCGGATATTCGGTGTTCGTCGCCGCAAGCAGTGCCTTGAGCGTTTCGCTTTGGGCAGGAAAGGCGAGAACGCCGCTGGCGATGTTGTTCTCGGCCTGAAATGCGTAATAATGCCCGTTCTCTGGAATCCACGGACGAAGACAATAGGCATCCGTATCGGCCCAGATGATCCCAGGCAACAGATCAAGCATTCGAAGGCGGAATAGATCGGCATGAAGCGCAAGGCTGTCGTTACGCTCGTATTTGAGAAACGGCGGCCCTTCGAGGATATCGCGCGCATCCTGAAGATCGACCCCCTCGGGCGCATTGCCGACATCTCCATAGGTAAAGAGATGCACAGGATGGCCCGCATCAACAAAGGATTTGATGCACAGGATTTCAAGGAAACTGAGATCGCCGCCGATCCAGAGCATTCCGATATGTGGTAGAACCATCTCGCGCCTCAAGTCTTCGCCACTTTGATGTGGTCTTCGCTTGGATTGATACCACAAGGTGCCTTGGGTGTCGTCCCTCTCGCGCGGCTGGATGCACAAAACTTGGGAGTGTGATTCTTTTGGCCCGATGAGGTGTCCCAAACGGGTTTGCAGCTTTGGGGTGTGGGAGCCAAGCAGGGCCGCAGATCAAAACTCTTATCGTTCTAGATGCTTAGCCGTCGCACGATAAACGAGGGCGCGGGTGCACCGCTTGCTCTCAAAGGGACACAGGCAGCAGGGGAGCGCAAAAAAAATTCCACCTGTTGATTTTGCCTAAACTTTCATCACTCCCGAGCCGTATGCTTCGGGTATAGGTTGTATAGATTGCAATCTGGGGTTCTAAACGGCTTGGACTAAAGGCGTTTCTCGAATGGAGCTATTCTTCCCTAAAGTATAGCGCTGTGCATAAGTCTGCGGATGAATCGGTGGATGCTGCGACGGAATGTCGGTCAAGCGGCAATCTGCTATATTTCGTCAAAAAAGAAAGTTGACCTACTAGCCATTGATTGCCACTTTGTGCATGCCGATGGGGTTGCCACTAGATGTAGTGAGCATCGGTTAGGGACAAAACTTTGATTTGCAGGCCGAAAGGCGAGGCGAACGCTCTTGAGCGGACAGCCTTTTTGTCTCTGACTTGGGGTCGGCTGTGTAGGGGCCGCGCGGACTGCGCTGCAAAATTGAACATCAAGGGCTGCTTCAGACGGTCCGCTACAGGGGCATAGGTCGAATGAAAATCGAACGGCTTTTTACTCAATCCGGTCAAGACGCTTACGCGAGCATCGAGTTCAAATCTGCGACTTCCGAGATACGCAATCCTGACGGCACGATCGTCTTCAAACTCGACAATTGTGAAATCCCGTCTAAGTGGAGTCAGGTTGCGAGCGACGTGATCGCGCAGAAATATTTCCGTAAAGCTGGCGTTCCCTCGGCTCTCAAGCGCGTCAAGGAGAAGGGCGTCCCTGAATTCCTCTGGCGGTCGGTGCCTGCCGATGGCGCCGAGATGGGCGGCGAAACCTCTGCCAAACAGGTGTTCGACCGTCTCGCTGGGGCATGGGCCTATTGGGGCTGGAAGGGTGGCTATTTCACCACCGAGGAAGACGCGCGCGCCTATTTCGACGAAATGCGCTATATGCTCGCCACTCAGCGTGCCGCCCCGAACTCGCCACAGTGGTTCAACACAGGTCTGCATTGGGCTTACGGCATCGACGGCCCCGCACAAGGGCACCACTATGTGGACCATGAAACGGGCGTTCTGACCAAGTCCAAGTCCTCGTATGAACACCCCCAGCCACATGCTTGCTTCATCCAGTCCGTTGCCGATGACCTCGTGAACGAAGGCGGCATCATGGACCTTTGGGTTCGCGAAGCACGTCTCTTCAAATACGGCTCGGGCACGGGCACCAACTTCTCGTCGCTGCGCGGAGAGGGCGAAAAGCTCTCGGGTGGCGGTAAATCGTCGGGCCTTATGGGCTTTCTCAAGATCGGTGACCGCGCTGCCGGTGCGATCAAATCGGGTGGCACCACGCGCCGCGCGGCCAAGATGGTTATCGTCGATGCGGATCACCCCGATATCGAAGAATTCATCAACTGGAAGGTCATCGAAGAGCAAAAGGTCGCCTCGATCGTGGCCGGCTCCAAGATGCACGAGCAGAAGCTCAACGGTATTTTCGCCGCGATCAAGGCTTGGGACGGCGCAGAGGCAGATGCCTATGACCCCAAGGTGAACGAGGGTCTGAAAACCGCGATCCGCGAAGCCAAAAAGGTCGCGATCCCCGAGACCTACATCAAGCGTGTGCTCGACTATGCCAAGCAGGGCCATACGAGCATCGAATTCCCGACCTACAACACCGATTGGGACAGTGAAGCCTATTCGAGCGTGTCGGGCCAGAACTCGAACAACTCGATCCGCGTCACCGACGCCTTCCTCAAGGCGGTGCGCGAGGACGCGGACTGGAACCTCATCAACCGCAAGGACGGCACCGTCGCCAAAACCATCAAGGCGCGCGATCTGTGGGATCAGGTCGGTCACGCCGCTTGGGCCTGTGCCGATCCGGGCATCCAGTTCCACACCACCATCAACGATTGGCACACCTGCCCGGCGGCGGGTGAGATCAAGGCATCGAACCCGTGTTCGGAGTACATGTTCCTCGACGATACGGCATGTAACCTTGCTTCGATGAACCTGTTGACCTTCTACAAGGACGGTCAGTTTCAGGTCGAAGAATACATGCATGCCACGCGCCTTTGGACCGTGACGTTGGAAATCTCGGTGATGATGGCGCAGTTCCCGTCGAAGGAAATCGCGCAGCTCTCCTATGACTTCCGCACCCTCGGTCTCGGCTATGCCAACATCGGCGGTCTGCTGATGAACATGGGCTTCGGCTATGACAGCGACGAGGGCCGCGCACTGGGCGGGGCTTTGACCGCGATCATGACTGGCGTGTCCTATGCCACCTCGGCCGAGATTGCGGGCGAGCTTGGTGCTTTCTCGGGCTATGCCCGCAACAAGGAGCATATGCTCCGCGTCATTCGCAACCACCGCAACGCCGCCTATGGCAACTCGGATGGTTACGAGGCGCTCGAGGTCAAACCTGTGCCGCTCGATCACGCCAATTGCCCTGACCAGCGTCTTGTTGCTCTCGCGAAAACCGCTTGGGACGAAGCGCTCGCCCTTGGGGAAAAGCACGGCTATCGCAACGCTCAGGTGTCGGTGATCGCGCCAACGGGCACCATCGGGCTTGTGATGGACTGTGACACCACCGGCATCGAACCCGATTTCGCACTCGTCAAGTTCAAGAAACTTGCAGGCGGCGGCTACTTCAAGATCATCAACCAATCGGTGCCTGCCGCTCTGACCAAGCTTGGATATAGCCCCGCTCAGGTCGAAGAGATCGTCGCCTATGCCGTCGGTCATGGCTCGCTCGGTCAGGCTCCCGGCATCAACCACACCTCGCTCATCGGAAACGGGTTCGGTCAGGCAGAAATCAACAAGGTCGAGGCAGCGCTCAAGTCCGCCTTCGATATCCGCTTTGTGTTCAATCAATGGACGCTAGGCGAGGATTTCTGCAAGAACACGCTCGGCATTCCCGCTGCGAAACTTGTCGACCCGAGCTTCGATCTTCTGCGTCACCTCGGCTATTCCAAGGCCGAAATCGACGCTGCCAACGACCATGTTTGCGGCACGATGACGCTCGAGGGGGCGCCGCACCTCAAGGACGAACACCTGAACGTCTTTGATTGCGCCAACCCCTGCGGCAAGAAGGGTACGCGCTATCTGTCGGTAAACGCCCACATTTACATGATGGCGGCGGCGCAATCCTTCATCTCGGGCGCTATTTCCAAAACGATCAACATGCCGAATTCGGCCACGATCGGGGAAACGCTGGCGGCCTATGAACTCAGCCATTCGCTCGGCATCAAGGCCAATGCGCTGTACCGCGACGGCTCCAAGCT
>JALRIK010000060.1:11023-16024 GCA_023255435.1 Marivivens sp. | reverse complement strand
AGTCCGTCAAAGCGGTGATACGGGCTTTGACTCCGTTGATGTTGAATGTCGCGATTTTCATGGCAGCTCCTTGGTTGCCGCGATTTTGGCCTCCCTCGGGGGTGGGCGCAAGGAGATTAACGCGCAAATGTTTCCCAAGCGGCCCTTGACCTCGGGCATCGACGGAACACATCGTCCACAAATAAAGAAAGCCAAAGGCCGTTATGAGCGAAAAATCCCCCATTCTCATGTGGTTCCGCCGAGATCTTCGGCTTTCCGATCACGAGGCATTGACCGCTGCCTGTCAGTCGGGGCGGCCAGTGATCCCGATATTTCTGCATGACGAGTTGACCCGTTCGCATGGTGCAGCGCCTCTGATGCGGCTTGGCCAATCGGTAGAAGCCCTTCAGCGCGCACTTGAGGAAAACGGCTCTCGGTTGATCCTGCGCAGTGGTCCCGCGCTCGAAACGCTCTTCGAGCTTATCGAGGAGACGGGGGCAAGTTCGGTTTACTGGTCGCGCATGTATGACCCCGCGACCCGCAAGCGTGATGAAACCGTCAAAACAGTGCTCAAAGAGCGCGGGATCGACGCCAAGAGTTTTGCGGGGCAGGTGCTCTTTGAGCCTTGGACGGTGCAGACGTGCACAGGAGGGTTCTATCGCGTCTATACGCCGATGTGGAAAACCGTAAAGGATCGTGCGGTTCCAGATGCCATTGCAAAACCCAAGTCGATCCCTGCGCCTGAAGTCTGGCCTCAGAGCGATACCTTGGAGAGCTGGTCACTTGCCGCAGCAATGCGGCGAGGCGCGTCGATTGTTGCGGCTTGGCAATGCGTTGGTGAAGACGCAGCCCGCACGAGACTTGTCAATTTTATCGACGCAAAAGTCGAAGCTTATAGGGAGCGGCGCGATTTTCCTGCTGAGGAGGCGACATCGCAGCTTTCCGAGAACCTCGCCTATGGAGAAATTTCACCGCGCGTGATTTGGCACGCGGGCTGGCGTGCGCATCACGAGGGAGCAAAAGGGGCCGAGCATTTCGTTAAAGAGTTGGTCTGGCGCGAATTTTCCTATCATCTCGCCTATCACACCCCCGAGATCGTCGAGCGGAATTGGCGCCCCGAGTGGGACAGTTTTCCATGGAACGAGGACGAAAACCATCCCCATGTAATCGCATGGAAACAGGGTCGGACGGGCGAACCCTTTGTCGATGCCGCGATGCGCGAGATGTATGTCACGGGCAAAATGCACAATCGCGCGCGGATGATTGTCGCGTCATATCTTTGCAAGCATCTGATGTCCCACTGGAAAATCGGCCAACGCTGGTTCGAGGAGTGTTTGACCGATTGGGATCCCGCGGCAAATGCAATGGGGTGGCAATGGGCGGCGGGGTCGGGGCCTGATGCGGCACCTTATTTCCGCATTTTCAATCCTGCGACCCAGCTCGAGAAATTCGATGCCAAGGACACCTATCGTCGCCGCTGGATCGCAGAAGGCTCGGCTCGCCCTAGTGAAACCGCGCTGAGTTACTTTGATGCAGTGCCGCTGAGTTGGGGGCTTGATCCCAAGGCCTCCTATCCCGAACGCATCGTGACTTTGGCCGAGGGACGGGATCGCGCGTTGGCTGCTTACGAGGCGCGTTAAAGAAAAGCCGTGACTTGTGCCACTCTTCGACTACCATTTCAACATGCCGCGTATTGCGGGACTACCTACTGAGGGATTTCATGATCCAGAACGATATCAAGTCCGAAACAAACCTGCCGCGTTATTTCACGCAGGTGTCATCAATGCTCTCGAAGATGGAGAGAGGTCGGCTTGATGTGACGCTCCCTGATGGGCGGCGCTTCCAGTTTCAGGGTAAAGCCCCGGGTTACGTTGCGGAAGTCACCATTCACAATCCCGATCTCTTTGCGCGTCTGATCCGCGAGGGTGATCTTGGGTTTTGCGAGGCCTATCTCGACGGTTGGTGGAGCACGCCCGATCTGATGACCTTCATGGATTTCATCCATGACACTTCGGAAGAAATGTATGACAGCTTCCCGGGACAGGCATTGCTCCGACTTTACGAGCAGATGCGGTTCTGGATGCAGCGCAATTCCAAACGTCAGGCAAAAAAGAACATCAGTGCGCATTACGATCTCGGCAATGATTTCTATGCGCTCTGGCTGGACGAGACGATGACTTATTCCTCGGCTCTGTTCAAAACGGGTCAGGAAAGCCTCGAGGCCGCTCAAACACAAAAATACGCGTCGATTGTCGACCTCATGGGGGTGAAAGAGGGCGATCATGTCCTTGAAATCGGCTGTGGTTGGGGCGGGTTTGCCGAATATGCCGCCAAAGAGCGGGGGCTCAAGGTGACATGTCTCACGATCAGCAAGGAACAGTATAAGTATGCGGTGGAACGCATTGAAAAAGCTGGTCTTTCGGATCGCGTAACTTTCAAGCTTCAGGACTATCGCGACGAGCGTGGCACCTATGACGGTATTGCCAGCATCGAGATGTTCGAAGCAGTCGGACGCCAGTATTGGCCTGCCTATTTCGAAACCGTGCGCGAACGGTTGAAACCTGGGAAAAAGGCGACCCTCCAGATCATCACGATCAAAGACTCGCGTTGGGCAGTCTATAACAGCGGCGTCGACTTCATCCAGAAATACATCTTCCCCGGCGGTATGCTTCCCAGCCCGTCAGTCCTTCGCGAAGAGGTGCGCAAATCGGGGCTCAAGGTGGATGGCTCGATCGAATTCGGCGAAAGCTACAGCCAGACCCTGCGCCGCTGGTACGAGACGTTCAACGCGCGTTGGGACGAGGTGAAAGCCTTTGGTTTCGATGATCGTTTCAAAAGAATGTGGAACTTTTATCTTGCGTCTTGCGCTGGAACCTTTCACGTCGGAAATTGTGACGTAACTCAAATCACGATTTCGCGGCCCATGTGACCCAAGCGGGGCCGCCCACTTAGTTCAAGGGGGCGCCCATGCCAACGATGAGCCGACTGCTCGGTGCAGTCTTTTTCGCCGCTATTTTCGGATATGCCTCGGTGCTCGCTCTTGCGGACTATCCAAGACCCGTTCCGCCGTCTTTCTTTCTTGAAATCAATATCGCGGTGGCGAGTGCGTTGGGGTGGCATCTTGTGGGGCGTGCACCGGGCGATAGAATCGCGGTCGGCTTTGCCAACGGCATCACAGGGGCTGTCGTGATCTCTTTTCTCGCAATGGGGGTGCATGGTGCCATCCAGATGTTCAAATTCACCCGAGACCTTCGATACGACGGTATCATGGATGCCTTGGTCGGAGTGCTTGAGGCGGCTTTGGAGCTTGCCAAATTGATCCAAAGCCCCGAACTGACCGCTGTCGTCTTCGGCGGTGGAGCCGTTGCTGGTATTCTGCTTCAAATTCTCAATAAGCGATTTGGCTGATGAATTTTTTCCTCTACGGGACGCTCAAGGACCCCGAGCTTCTGGCAATCGTGAGTGGCGAGGCAGGGTTCGATCCGTGTGTAGCCACGCTTTGCGATCATGAGGTGAACTGCGAGAAGGACGGGATTCTGCCTGTTCTTGTGCGGCGCGATGGCGCGATTGCACATGGGCTGCTGCTTTGTGATGTGACCGATGCGGTGGCCGCCCGACTTGACGCCTATGAGGCGCCCTTTGGCTATGTGCGGCGTTCGGTCCAAGTGCGCGCAGGGGATCGGATCATCGACGCCGAGGTCTATGATCCGCCCGTTGGCATCCAGTCGCAAGGTGCTTGGTCACTTGAAGAGTGGTCTGCAAAAGACCGTGATATAACGCTTTTGACTGCGAAAGAGTTCGCTATGTTCCCACCCGATACGCCGCATGAGGAGATCGCGCGGCAGTGGGGAATGATGCGCGGCAGAGCCAGTGCAACGCTTCGTGCCCGTTCGCTTCCTATCACGCATAGCTTGCGCTCTCCACCGCGCCGCGCCCGCTTTGTGCGAGAGGTGTCGCGAGCCGGCGGGTTCTTCCGTTTCGCGCAAAAGGTTGTGGAATACGAAACCTTTGCAGGCAAATCCTCGGGTGAATTGCCGCGCGAAGTGTTTCTCGGTCCCGATGCTGCGCTTGTTCTGGCCTATGATCCGAAATCCGACAATGTGCTCTTGGTCGAACAGGTGCGGATGGGACCGCTTGCCCACGGAAATCCCAACCCTTGGTGTCTTGAACCCATTGCAGGGATGGTGGATGGCGGCGAAACGCCGGAGCAAGCCGCGCACCGCGAGGGGATGGAAGAAGCAGGGCTGACCTTTGACACTTTGATCCCGATGTTCAGCCAATACGCCTCTCCGGGGAATGCCACCGATTATTTCTATTGTTTTCTCGGGATTACGGAACTGCCCGAGGTCCACAGCTATGCGGGTGGGCTGGAAGAAGAGGCAGAAGATCTCAAACTCCATATCGTGCCCTTCGATGATGCCTTGGGTTTGATCGAAACCGGCGAAATCAACGTCGGGCCCGCCATTGCCATGCTTCTTTGGCTTGACCGAAAACGCCCCGAACTACGCGCATCTGCTTGAGTTCCAAGGCGGCGGCGCTTACTAAGAACACAACACAACGATAAGGCCCGAAAATGCAGTTCAAATCTGATCTCGCCGCAGCAATCGGCAATACGCCCCTCATCAAGCTCAAGGCCGCTTCCGAGGCGACGGGCTGCACCATTCTGGGCAAAGCAGAATTCATGAACCCGGGTCAGTCGGTCAAGGACCGCGCCGCGCTTTATATCATCAAGGATGCGATTGCTCGCGGCGATCTCAAGCCAGGTGGCACTATCGTGGAAGGGACCGCAGGCAATACGGGCATCGGGCTTGCGCTCGTGGGCGCCTCGATGGGGTTCAAGACCGTGATCGTGATCCCCGAAACCCAGTCTCAAGAGAAAAAGGACATGCTCCGCCTTGCTGGGGCCGAGCTTGTTCAGGTGCCGGCGGCACCCTATCGCAATCCCAACAACTATGTCCGCTATTCGGGTCGTTTGGCCCAAGAGCTTGCCAAAACGACCCCCGAGGGTGTGATCTGGGCGAA
>JALRIK010000060.1:0-11013 GCA_023255435.1 Marivivens sp. | reverse complement strand
GAACAGACGGGCGGCAAGGTCGACGGTTTCATTTGTGCGGTCGGTTCGGGCGGCACTCTTGCAGGCGTCGGTATGGCGCTTCAGCCGAAGGGCGTGAAAATCGGTCTGGCCGATCCCGATGGCGCGGCGCTCCATAGTTTCTACACGACGGGCGAGTTGAAAAGCGCGGGCGACTCGATCACCGAGGGCATTGGTCAGGGGCGTATCACCGCCAACCTCGAGGGCTTCACGCCCGACATGAGCTTCAATATCCCTGACGCAGAGGCTCTGCCGATCGTGTTCGATCTCCTTGAGAACGAGGGGCTTTGCCTTGGCGGCTCTTCGGGTGTGAACGTGGCGGGCGCCATCCGCATGGCCAAGGAAATGGGGCCGGGTCATACGATCGTCACCATCCTTTGCGACTATGGCACGCGCTATCAGTCCAAGCTCTTCAATCCCGAATTCCTCAAGGGTAAGGGACTCCCTGTTCCAGGTTGGCTCGCGACGGGTCCGTCCTCCATCCCCGGCGTGTTCGAGGACGTATGATCCAAGCGCGGTCGGGTATTTTCGCTGTTTTGCTGGCGCTAACCCTTTCGGGGGTGGGCGCCGCATCGGCTCAGTCCGACCCGACCGACGCCCCCGCCGACAGCGTTGTCGAGGCGCTCGACGAAATGGTCGAGGCCGAGAACGAGATCGCGGGTCTTGCCGCTTTTGTTGCGGATTATGATCTTTGGGAAGGCATTGCTGCGCGCGCCGAGCAATCGGTAGGCACCTCGGCAGGAACCAACTTTGCACTCACCAAACTGCGCAGCGAACTCGTCGAATGGCGTCAGCGCTTTTCCGAAGTTGAGGGATTGAATGCGGATCGCATCGACACGGTGCGTCGCCAGCTTGCCGCGCTCGGCGCCGCGCCCGAAGAGGGCGAAGCGAGCGCCATCGCTGCGCGTCGTGACATCCTCGGCGCGCAACTGGACGAGTTGAGCGCGCCCCGCGTTCTCGCGGCCGAAGCCTATGCGCGCGCCGATGGTCTTATCGGCGAAATCGACGCGATCATCCGGAGTAGGCAGGCAGCGGCTCTAACTGCGAGAGGGTCTTCGCCGCTTGTGCCCGAAAACTGGGGTGCAGCTACGATTGCACTGACCGATGGGATCAGCGCGCTTGTGGTCGAGACAACTTCGATCATGTCTGCACGATCCCTGAGCGGCCATATTTCTCAGGGGCTTCCTGGGGCGCTGTTTCTCGTCGCGGTCGGCATTGTGCTCTTGCTGCGCGGGCGGATTTGGGTCGAAAGTTTCTGGAGACGGCGCACCGTTGAAGCCGGCCCATGGGAGGCCGTTCTTCATGCTGTGGTGACGGGCGCTGCGCTTGTTTTACCGCTCATGGGGTTGGGGTTATTGGCGCGTGGTCTCGATGCGTCGAACCTCTTTGGATTTCGCGGGATTCAGGTAATCCAGAACATCCCGCTCGCAGGGGCCTATGTCCTTGTCGGTCGCTGGCTTTCAATCCAGTTTTTCACCAAGGGACGCTTTGAAGCGCCTGTGCATTTCTCGGACAACGAACGTCATCGGGCGCGCCGTCTCGTTGGGGGGCTGGGCTGGGTCATGGCGGTTGGCTCCATGGTCTTTGTGCTGATCGGCAGCGTCGATGCGACGGGCACGGTCGGTTCGGTCCTGATCTTCCCTGTCGTGATCGCACTTGGCTGGGTGCTTTTCGGCTTCGGGAACCTTCTCTATCAACACCGCACGCAAAAAACGAGCGACTCGGGAACGCTGCGCACCTTTTTGGGGATTGTCGGGCGGTTGACCATGATGGTCGCTGTTCTTGGGCCTGCCTTTGCTGCCATCGGCTATTCGGCGGCTTATCGTGCGCTTCTTGTGCCGACGACCAAGAGCCTTGCTGTGATGGGCGTTTTGCTCATCGCCAACGGCTTGATGGTCGAGCTTTACGAGACCTATCGCAATCGCGCGCGCGAAGAGGGGGAAGAGCCCGAAAACGAAGGTCTGAGCGCTGTAATCATCGCAATCGTTTTGATCCTTTTATCGCTGCCCTTCCTTGCGCTGATTTGGGGCGCGAGCGTCGATGATCTCGTCGAAATATGGACCCGTTTCCGCGAAGGGTTCTCGATCGGAGATACCAAGATCTCGCCCACCGATTTGCTGACCTTTGTTCTGGTCTTTGGGATCGGCTATTCAGCTACGCGGCTGATCCAGAACATGCTGCGCCACACGATCCTTCCCAAGACCAAGCTCGATATCGGGGGGCGCAATGCGATTGTTTCGGGGGTCGGTTATCTGGGGATTTTCCTTGCTGCCCTCATCGCCATCACCTCGGCGGGGATCGACCTTTCGTCCCTTGCGATTGTGGCGGGGGCGCTTTCCGTGGGGATCGGTTTCGGTCTCCAGAATATCGTGTCCAATTTTGTCTCGGGGATCATCCTTTTGATCGAACGCCCGATTTCCGAGGGTGATCTGATCGAAGTGGGGAACCAAGCGGGGTTTGTGCGATCCATTTCGGTGCGCTCGACGCGGATCGAAACCTTTGACCGCACCGATGTGATCGTGCCCAATGCCGATCTTGTCTCGACCCAAGTCACCAACTGGACGCGCGGCAATTCCGTGGGCCGCGTTGTGGTGCCCGTCGGCGTGGCCTATGGCACCGATCTCGACAAGGTGGCGGCCATCCTAAAAGAGATCGCGGATGCCCATCCGCTTGTTGTTTTCGATCCCGAACCTCAGGTAATGCTGATCGGCTTTGGCGCCGACAGCGTGGACTTCGAAATTCGGGCAATCATTCGGGACGTGCGTTTCAAACTTCACACCAAGTCCGACATGAACCACCAGATTGCCAAGCGGTTTGCCGAGGCAGGGATCGAGATTCCGTTTGCCCAGCGTGATATCTGGATCAAGAACGCCGAAGCCCTGTATCCGCCACAGCCGCCCCAAACAGGAGCCGAAAGCGCATGACCGAGCTTGTCTTTCGTGAGGATGCCTATCTTCGGGACCTGTCCGCGCGGGTCACCTCGATCACGGACGAAGGCGGCATCGTGCTTGACCGCACGATTTTCTATCCCACGGGAGGGGGTCAACCCGGAGATTCAGGCCATCTCGAATGGGACAATGGCCGGATCGAGATCGCAACGGCGATCAAGGGGCAGGGAGAAGATGTGATCCTTGTGCCTGCCGAACCCTCGCGGCTTCCCGCCGTCGGGACCACGCTGCGCCAGTTCATTGCATGGGAACGGCGTCACCGCCACATGCGCGTGCATACCGCGCTTCACCTTTTGTCCGTCGTCATTCCGCTTCCCGTCACGGGCGGGCAGATCGGGGCCGATAAGGGGCGGCTAGATTTCCTCATGCCCGAGCCGCCCGAAAACAAGGACGAGCTCGAAGAAACGCTCAACAAGCTCATCGCCTGTGATTTCATGGTGAGCGAAGAGTGGATCACCGAGGACGAGCTTGATGCCAAGCCCGATCTTGTGAAAACGATGTCGGTGAAACCGCCCAGAGGCGCGGGGCGCATCCGCCTTGTGCGTATCGGACAGGGCGAGAATACCGCCGACCTTCAGCCCTGTGGCGGCACCCATGTCGCTTGGACGAGCGAGATCGGCCGCGTGCAAATCGGTAAGATCGAAAGCAAAGGCAAGCAGAACCGCCGCGTGAACCTGATCCTGTTTGATTAAAGGTTGTTCGCGATCAAATCGCTTTCATCATCGGGAAGACCCTGTCTAGACAAGAGAACGGCAATCGGGCGCAGCATAGGCACATGGCTGCAAACGACCATGAGCATCACCATGATCGGGACCGAGAGGAACATCCCCGGAATGCCCCATACAGCGCCCCAGAAAGCAAGGCTGATGATGATCCCGAAGGAAGACACACGCAGTGCATGCCCCATCATCATCGGGTCCAGAATGCTGCCGTTGACGAATTGGATCGCGCCCGTAATCACAAAGATCGCCCCCGTCGACGTGGGATCGCCCGTTTGGACAAAAGCGACAAGAGCCACCATGACCGTCGCAATGATCGAGCCGACGTTCGGAATATAATTCAGCACGAAGGTCAGCACCCCAAGCGCCGAGGCCAGATCAAGCTTGAACGCCTTGGCGACCGCAAAGACCATGCCGCCCGTGACCACACTCACCACCGTTTTCACCAAGAGGTAATAGTTCACGCGACGGATGATCGAGGTGATGATACGGCGGATCTTGTCGGCCTGAACAGGGTCGCCGACGAGGTTGTTGAGCTTGGTATCGAACCAGACCCGTTCAGCGAACAGAAAACCGACAAAGAGGATCACCAGAACGGTGAACGAGCTGATCCCGCTGGCAAGGTTTCCGGCCTGACCAGCGAAGGTGCGCACATAGCTTGAAATATTGATCGAGCTGAGCGAGTTGAGGATCGTCTGTTCGGCTTCGGGACTGATCCATTTGAAGAGAGTAGCAACAGCTTGGGGCGCACGTTCGAGATAGGAAATCGTCGTGCTGAGCACCGTGTTGACCTGAGTCAGAAAGATCGTGGACAGGACGATCAGCGCGAGGGAAATCAGGAGAAGCGCACCAAGGCTGGCCAACCAGTTGGGCACATGCACCCGCCCGATCTTTTGACGCGCGATAAAGTTGATCACATCTGAGGTCAGCGCGAAAATGATAATCGCCGTGGCAAGCGCGATAAGCATGAAACGTGCCTGAACGAGCAGGAAAAGAACAACGGCAAAGGCAATGATGACAAGCGCAATTGTCTGGATCTTGCCATAGTCCATGCCATGCGGTTCACGGTTCGGTTCGGGTGAGTGGCCTTTGGGTGTCATGATCTTCGCAAGCTGTGGAGTTGCCATCGAATATGGCCATTCTCGAACAAAGTTACAACGTGCCGCTTTTCTCGTTTTCGCCCCTTGCAATTCTCCTGCACATGCGGATAAACCCCGCGTCACGGACAGTTGGCCGAGTGGTCGAAGGCGCACGCCTGGAAAGTGTGTAGGCGGGGAACCGTCTCGAGGGTTCGAATCCCTCACTGTCCGCCATTTCCTTTCTTTTGCGGCTATGTGATCCGTTTGGTTCTGGGCCCATTCAGTTCGGTGTGATGCCGTGGATCACGGACGAGTGTTCGGATTTTGCCATCTGCCCGAATTGGTGTCATTCCGCCTAGAAGTGCAGACCTTGGCCCTCCTAATTCGCTGAGACAGCATTCGCTTTTTTTTGATAATTGCGAGGATTGTTTCGGATTAGCATATCCCCACGCGCGAAGGGAAAATCTCTTTGCCGAGTGAACAGCTGGCGTCAGTCCAGTGACAGAACAGGGATAAACAGAATGGCCGATGAAACACTCGGGACGCCGGAGCAGCTCCGCGATCCCAATTATACGCCCCCCTTGGGCAAAGCGATCCCGCTGGGGATTCAGCACGTGCTTGCCATGTTCGTTTCGAACGTGACGCCCGCAATCGTTTTGGCCGGTGCGGCTGGCTTTGGATTCGGGTCGAATTCGCCCGACTTTCCCGAACTTCTCTACATGATCCAGATGTCGATGCTCTTTGCGGGTATTGCCACGCTTTTCCAGACCATCACCTTTGGGCCCGTCGGCGCTGCACTCCCGATTGTTCAGGGCACATCGTTCGCCTTTATTCCGATCATGATCCCGCTTGTTGTGGGCAAGGGTGTTGACGGCCTTGCCGCGCTTTATGGCGGCGTTCTCATCGGCGGTATTTTCCATGCTGCCCTCGGGACCGTCATCGGCAAGATCCGCTTTGCACTTCCGCCGTTGGTGACAGGCCTTGTTGTGACGCTCATCGGTCTTGCACTGGTCAAGGTCGGGATCGAATACGCAGCAGGCGGCGTTCCTGCCAAGGCTGCAGGCGCCGAAAGCTATGGCAGTTTCAAGAGCTGGTCGGCGGCATTGGTCGTGATCTTTGTCACCCTCGGTCTCAAGTTCTATGCCCGCGGCATGCTGGCGGTGTCCGCCGTGTTGATCGGGATCGTGGTCGGTTATTTCTATTCGATGGCGATCGGTCTTCTCTCGTTCGAAGCGGTTGCGAACAGCTGGACCCGTTCGGCTGTCTTTTCGCTTCCCATTCCGTTCAAATATGGCTTCGAATTCTCGATGGCGGCTGTCATCGGCTTCTGCCTTATGGCCTTTGTCTCAGCGGTTGAAACCGTTGGCGACGTTTCGGGTATCTGCAAAGGCGGCGCAGGCCGTGAAGCCACCGACAAGGAAATCGCAGGGGCGACCTATGCAGACGGTCTGGGCACTGCGGTTGCGGGCGTCTTCGGTGCATTGCCGAACACTTCGTTCAGCCAGAACGTTGGTCTGATCGCGATGACGGGCGTCATGAGCCGCCACGTTGTGACGATCGGCGCCATCTTCCTGATCATTTGCGGTCTAATCCCCAAAGTGGGCGGCGTCATCCGCACCGTTCCGATCGAAGTGCTCGGCGGCGGTGTTGTCGTGATGTTCGGCATGGTTGTTGCATCGGGTGTATCGATGCTCTCGGACGTGGTCTGGAACCGCCGCAACATGGTGATCTTTGCGGTTGCGCTTTCCGTCGGTCTTGGACTTCAGCTCGAAGTTATGAACCTTGCACCCGGTTCGGCGAATGCTCTTCAGCACTTGCCGTCGAGCCTCCAGATCCTTGGCGCTTCGGGCATTCTTCCGGCCGCTTTGATCGCGATCGTTCTGAACCTCATCCTTCCTGCGGAGCTCGCGGATGAAGCGACCGAGGAAATGTCGGGCGGCATGGCCGGCTCGAAGAAATAACGACGAAAGGGCCGGCTCGACCGGCCCTTTTCTTTGGCGCTATGGGGCTAGTATCCGCTCCGTCGCCATCCCGCCGATCCAGAAGGCAAAGAGCGCGACCCAAGCCGTTCCGGCAAAAATGGAACCGCCTGTCACGCCTGCACCGATCGCGCAACCTCCCGCGAGCATTCCCCCAAAGCCCATGAGGGCGGCTCCCGTCAAGGCGCGGCGCATATTGGCTTCGTTCTCGAATCCTTGGAACTGGAATTCGCGCGAGAGGATCGACGCGACGAAGGCGCCGATAAATACCCCCGGAACGAGCCCGATGTCGAATTCCAGAAGCGGATTTTCCTCTAGGAAAAACATGAGCATATTGGCCGAAGGCCCTGTGAATGTGGCACTTTCTATCGCCATCGGTTCAAAGGATATCCGCGCAAGCGCTGTGGTCAGACCCCATCCCAACGCTACGGCAAAACCTACGCCTGCGCCAAAGACAAGCCGCGCCGCTCCGATCTTGTTGCGCCGTGAAATTTCAAGCGCGAGAAGCGCAAAGACCACCCCGATGACAAGGCCCGACCAGTCGGGCAAATGAAGCGCCGAAAGCAGATCAAGGTTCCGTCCGCCCTTGGTCGTCCAAAGCGATGCGAGCGTGTCGCGCAGCGGTTTCAAAGCTCCGCCGAGCGTCATCTGGGCCACTACGGCAAAGACAAGCCCTGAAACTACCGAACGCAGGTTTCCCGTTGCAGCCAGAACCAACAGACGGCCTGAGCATCCCCGCGCAAGAACCATGCCCACCCCGAACAACAACCCGCCGATGATGGCGCCTGACCAGCTCCCTGTGACGGACATCATCCGTGCCTCGGGAATGGCGATAAGTCCCAGAAGCGAGGCACCCTGAACCCAGACGACGGCGGTTGAAAAGGTCAAAAGCCAAACCGCAACCTTGTCATCAAGCCTTCCATGGGCAAAAGAGATCGTCGCCGCCCGCAAACAGAACCGCGAGCGCTGCGCTGCGACTCCAAAGGTCAGGCCCGTCAGCAAACCGAAGAGCGCCGCGACGGGGGCGTCTCCAAGTCTTTCGGTCAAGTCGATCAACGTCATGATTGGTCCTATCGCGGTTACACATCATGGCAATTGCATGCGTGAATGTGTCCCGTCCTTGATATAAATCAGACAGGTGACATGCGCTGCCTATTGCGGCAGGGTCGGCCCAAGCCAAGGAGGAATTGCCCATGTCACACCCCATTAGCCGTTTTGACGTTCCTGCGCTCGACGATCTCCCTCAGGATATTCGCGAGCGGATCGAAGCGGTTCAGGAAAAGTCGGGGTTCGTTCCCAACGTCTTTTTGGTGATGGCGCGCCGTCCCGACGAGTTTCGCGCCTTTATGGCCTATCACGATGCATTGATGGACAAGCCGGGCGGGTTGTCCAAGGCCGAGCGCGAAATGATTGTCGTCGCCACTTCGGCGCTCAATCAATGTCAGTATTGCGTGATCGCTCATGGCGCGATCCTGCGGATCAGGGCCAAGGACGCGCTGATTGCAGATCAGCTTGCCACCAACTATCGCAAGGCCGATATCACGCCGCGGCAAATGGCCATGCTCGACTTTGCGGTCAAGGTTTCGCAGCAGGCCCATACAGTGGGTGAGCCCGATTTCGAGGCACTTGCAGTTCACGGGTTCAGTCAGGAGGACGTTTGGGACATTGCGTCGATTTCGGCGTTTTTCGGTATGTCGAACCGAATGGCCAATGTCACCAGTATGCGCGCGAACCCAGAATTCTACACGATGGGCCGCTAAGGCCCATCGCATTCATTCTAGAACGAGGCCTCGAGCATCGCGCGATAATCCTCGGCGCTCGCCATTTTCGGGTTGGTCTTGTGGCAGTGGTCCTTGAGCGCGCCTTCGATCACCCGACCGAAAAGGTCCTCTTTGACCCCCATAGCCGAGAGCGTTTCGGGAAGTCCGAGACGTTTGGTCATTTCCCGAAGGGCGGGCACGACCTCGGCCCCCGACGAAAGACCCATCGCCGCCGCGAGGCGGTCGAATTTCTTCAAGGCGACGACAGAAGGCTCGTCCGCGTTGAATTCGAGCACGGCGGGCATAAAGACCGCGTTCAACATCCCGTGGTGAAGTCTGGGGTCCGCGCCGCCGAGCGCGTGGCTAAGGCTGTGAACACAGCCGAGCCCCTTTTGAAACGCCATCGCGCCCATGGTTGCGGCAATCGCCATATTCGCGCGCGCTTGGGCGTTCTGCCCGTCATGGGTCGCAGTTTCAATGCTGCCCCAAGCAAGGCGAAGCCCTTCGAGCGCGATACCGTCTGCAGGCGGGTTGATCGCCGAAGCAAGGAAGGTTTCGATGCAATGGCTGATCGCGTCCATCCCCGTGGCTGCGGTCAAATGCGGCGGCAAAGAGGTCGTCAGGTCGGGATCGACGATGGCCGCTTTGGGGATGATAAAGGGCGACAAGAGACCGACCTTGCGACCGTCGTTCAGGATGATGATTGCGCCGCGCCCAACTTCGGAGCCTGTGCCCGAAGTTGTCGGAATGGCGATTGTCGGAAAGGTGCGGTTCGTGATTTCTTCAAGCCCGCCTTCGATCACGGCATAGGTTTTCATCTCGCCGCCGTGGGCAGCAAGGATGGCGACCGCCTTGGCCAGATCAAGCGCCGATCCGCCGCCGATGGCGATGATCCCGTCGGCCTCTGCCAAAAGAAAGGCGTCGGTCGCGGCGCGCACGGCGGCTTCGGTCGGGTTGCTCGGTGTGTCGTCGAAAACCGTAACTGGCGCTTGGCCGAGGGCGGTTTCGATGCGTGCGAGATAGCCCAGCGCGCTGACGCCTTTGTCTGTGACGATCATCGGTCTTTTGATGCCGGCAAGCGCGGCTTCGTCCTTGAGTGTCGAGAGGGCGCCGCTCGCAAACTGAATGCGCGTGACATAGTTGATCAGCCCCATGGGGTCCTCCGAAATGGTATACCGACCCGAGGGTAGAGAACTGGGGCGCGCTGTAAATAGCCAATCGCTTTGGGTCTGTCGGAATTGCGATCTTGATTTTATGGTCGAGCAGAAAGAGGAGGCGGCTATGCGGATCAACATCATCGGTGCGGGCAAGGTTGGGCAAACCCTGATGCGTTTGATCGCGGCGAGCGATGGATACGCCTTGGGGTCTGTGGCCGCCCGCCGTTTCGAGACGAGCGCAGATGCGGTGAAGGCCATTGGTGCGGGGAAGGCGGTTGCCTCGCTCGCAGAGATGGAACATGCGGATCTCTGGTTTCTTACCGTTCCTGACGACATGATAACGACGGTTGCCACAGCCTTGTCCGACGCGGGTGCTGCACCGTCGATTGCCGTCCACTGCAGCGGGTTTTCTTCTTCTTCGGTCTTGGAACCTCTGGCCGAAAAGGGCTGGCGCACCGCGTCCTTTCATCCCGTAAAGAGCTTTGCCGATCCGCAGGTGGCAGCGGGGTCATTCATCGGCACCAATTGTGCGATCGAAGGCCAAGAGGAGGCGGTCGCTGTGCTCTGGGCGCTCTGCGAAACGCTCGGTGCGATCCCGTTCCACGTCGATCCGACGAAAAAGGCGCTCTATCATGCGGCTGCCGTTTTTTCGAACAACTTTTCCACATTGCTTCAGGGTATCGCTCTTGAAGCCTATGCCGCTTCGGGCGTTCCTCATGACATCGCAGAGGCTCTGTGCAGAACGCTTCTCGAGGGGGCTGCCGTGAATGTGGCAAGGCTTGGTCCACAAGCGGCGCTCACCGGTCCTGCGGCGCGGGGGGACCACGCGGTTCTTGCTGCGCAAGGGGCCGAGGTGGCAGCATGGAGCAAGGATGCGGGCGAGCTTTACGAGGTGGCGAGCCGCATGGCGCTTCGGCTCAAATCCGAGGGGCGGGCGAGCTAGCTCGTCCCGAGGAGGACAACACCGATCAGCAAAAGAGCGGACCCTGCAAGTCGCCAAGTCCCGACAGGTTCACGCAGGATGACAAGCGCGAGCACGGCGCCGATCATCATCGACATTTCCCGCATCGGTGCCACGAGACTGAGCGGGGCATCCATCGAAAGCGCCATCAGAACAAGGATATAGGAGAGCGGGGACAAGATTCCTACGATCAGGGCGGTCGTCCAATGCCCTTTCATCCGCAAGGCCGCTGCGCGCGGGTTGCGAAGCACGATCGGCGCAAGCATGACAGAGCGCAGAAGATTGTTGAACCAGTCGAGCACCACAGGTGCCACGCCCAAGGCCTTGACGGCATAGGCATCGATCACCGTATAGGAGGCGATGAGCCCGCCTGTTGCCATGCCCCAGCGGAC
>JALRIK010000005.1 GCA_023255435.1 Marivivens sp. | reverse complement strand
GTAGGTCCAGATGAAAGCACGGCCCAAGGCACTATGCACCAGAATGTGGTCACGCACATTGCGCAGATATTCCACATCGGGGTGGTTGCCGTCCGCATAGGCCGCCGTTGCGACAAAGCATTCAGCGCCAGTAATGGTCTGTGCTTCCTCGGCCTCTGCTTCTTCGTCTTCTGCGTCATCAAGGACACGCATGTAGTCGTCGTCGAGCGTATGGCCGTCGTTGGCAAGAGCGTTGCCGATAAAGCGAAGCTCTTCGGCCCGCATCGATTGGGGTGTCGCGGAAAAATCGGCTTGGGCAAGGCGGTCGAGATAAACGTCGAGAACATCCTCGTCAAAAGCATCGAGCATGTCGTCGACATTGTCACCGATCATGGCAAGCTGGAACAAAAGCGTATCGGGGTTCACAGCATCAAGAAATTCGCCAAGCGCGTCCGAGTCGAGGGCGTTCATCAAAGCGGCCATATTGTCTGCATCGATGAGCGACGCCAGCGCGTCGATGTTGAGCGAATGTATCAGCTCTTGGGCTGCGCCCGCATCGAGGCCTTCGATATAGTCGGTGATGTCTTGCGGCTCGCCATCGAGAAGAAGGCGCGCAACTTCGGGGTCGGCATTAATTTCGGCAGCGTAAGACGCTGCAAGATCGTCCGGATCTTCTCCAACAAGGTCATCGAGCAGCGGCGCGACAACGGCGGTGTCGCTGAAATCGCTGAAGGCGGCCGAAATGGCATCAAGGCTGGAGGCTGCGCCGAGGATGACCGTCTGACCGCCGTCTTCGTGCGAGAAAACAAGATCATCACCTTGGACCGAAGCAAACTCTAGTGCATCTTCTGCTGTCGCATAGGCACGCATGAAGCTGAGGGTGTCGCCACGAGCAAGGTCGAAACCTTCGATGGTCGTATCGCCCTCGGTCGATGCAATGATATGGGCGATGCCTTCAACGGGCTTGATAAGGTTCGTGCCGCCTTGGGCAACAAAAATATCCTCGCCGCGCCCGCCGTAAACAGTGTCGTTGCCGTCGCCGGTGAAAAGAATGTCGTTTCCGTCACCGCCGTAAATGACGTCATCGCCTTCGCCACCATCGACGATGTCATCACCACCGCGACCGCGCAGGATATCATCCCCGAGGTTGCCGTAAATAGTGTCGTCCCAGCTCGTGCCTTCGAGCTCGTCGTCATAATCGCTTGCCGGATCGATAAGCTGATCGGCACCCCACATTGTGGTGCCTGCACCGGCATAGGTGAACTCGATCCGTACGATGTCATAGGCCCCGAGCGAAACGTGATAATCCGAACCAGAGGTGAGTTCTGCCTCGGTCAGAGTGCGCAGATGGGCGGCTGCGTCTTTGGAGGTGGCGTCGCCCTCATCCTTGAGCGTATCGGGGTCGTCAACTGCAGACAGCTGCTGTCCCCAGACACGCGAATAGTCTCCGACAAGATCGCTCAGATCGAGCGTGAGGTCGATCTCGTGATCCGAACGCGACGAAAGAAAGAACACCATTTTGTCTTCGCTGCCAAAGGCATGCAAAAGAACTTGGTCCTGTGCTCCGTCGACGCGGGTCGAGTTGGTATACTCGCCGGGGAATTGGAGGTCGAGCGCGCGGGTCCCCTCGAGACCGAGCGACATCATGCGCACGACTTCGCCCGACGGCGTCAGGTTCAGAGCCCAACCGCCCGGCACGGAGGAGTCGGGGGAAAGCGCCGCAAGACGATCCTGAAGCGACTGATAAGCGGTCCCCCAAAGGGATGCTCCGTCGACCCCGTTTTCAAGCATCGTCTGGGTCATCTCGATCAAGGTCGAGGCAGCTTGCATGCCCATATCGGCTTCGTCACCGAGACGGACATTCCATTCCGAAACATAATAATTCAGATCCCCGAACCCTTCGGCATTCTGGAAGTCGTCCATCCGGTCGAAATGCTTGGTCGAGGTATCTGCGGCTTGAAAGTCTTTGACGTAATAGTGCTGCTCGACCGTATCGATGGCATCGCGTGCATCCAGGTCGAGTTGCTCGATAATGTCCTGCGCGCCCGCCGCGTCGAACGAAAGCGAGGTCTGGATTGCGATATCGGGTTCATTCCACTCTGCGTTTTCGCCAAGTTCATCGCGATAGGTATCGAAAACGCGCTGAAGACCTTTTGCAACCGTATTGGCAAGTTTGCCATACTCGCTCGAGGTCATGCGATCCTGATACCAATACTCGTTCCCGATCGAGAACGTGTTGATATCGATCTGACCGTAAGCGCCACGGATCAGCGCATCCACGCGGTCCAGCAAATTGTAGACGGCATAGTCCGATACGATCCGATCCCCGTCCGCATCCCGCTCGTCCGACAAAAGGCTCTCGGACGGAAGAACCCAATCCACTGAGGCATTGATCGAATTGGCATATTCGATAAAGCGGGGAACGTTTGTAAAAATGTCCGAACCGCGCTCTGCATCGACCGATGGCTGACGCGACCAGAATTTATCGCTTACCTCGTTATCGGGCGAAAAAAGCTCTTCGGTGATCGTGCCGCCAGGAAACCGGAGCGAGCTCGTTCCCATTTTTTCGATGAATTGGTCATACGCACCGCCTTCGACCAAATTGTCGCGCGTGAACAGAGTGTTCATTCCGAAGAAATCATTCGAAATAGCGTCTGAGGTGGCGCTCGCGGAACTGAATTTGAATGAAAGTGCGGATATAATACCCGCCTCCGGTGCTGAAAACACAGAGCTTGAAAAATGCTCTGGCAGCGACGCTCGCTACGTTTTCAACCTAGAATGAGAGGCGGATTTACTTAATTATATCAGCAGGATAGACAGGATACCTTTGGGTGATATCTGGAGAATTCGAGGTAAATTAGTTAACCCTTTCCAGATGTTTATACTGACTTGAAGAACATCAATGATCGACTTTGGAATAAAAATATATCCAAAGTGACAGGGTAATTGTTCCATCAGGAAGATTAGGGAAAATTAACCATAAGGATATCCCGCTTTGCACGGAAATAGAGCCTTATCTGCGAATGTTCGGGGTTAATTAATGAGCCGCGAATCGTCGCCTTCAACCGCTGGGAGGTCTTCGGGATCAATCTCGTCACTCGCGGGGATTGAATAACCCCCGCCCAGCCACTTGGCCAAGTCGATATCCGCGCACCGCTTTGAACAGAACGGACGATATTTCTGATCTGTTACTTTCGAGCAAATCGGACAGGCCATCAAAGCCCCCTGAGCGTCCGCACCAATGGCAGGCGTTCCCGCTTACGTTGGAGTTCGAAAAGCCCCATTTGCGTCCAACCGACCAAAGAGGTTTCGATCGGGTCGTTCTTGAACGAAGCGCGCAACGATTGCTCAACCTGCTTGCGGTGCGCTTTGGACATGGGCGCGAAATCGACCACGATCTGACCGCCCAGCCCCCGAACGCGCAACGCACGCGGCAGGGCGCGCGCGGCGGCAAGGTTGGCCTTGAGCGCTGCACCCGCAGAAGTATCGCCGCCCGTGTTAACGTCCACAGCGACAAGCGCCTGTGTGCCTTCGACGAACATATAACCTTCGCCGATGTCCACACGGGCAGTTTTGATGTCCTCGATCTGATCCATCACTCCAAGATGCTCGAAGGACCCCGCCTCGGTTACGACTTCGGCGGCCGATGTCCACTCGCGCCAAGCAAGGATATGCGGCCCGTCGCCTTCGGTCAGTGCCTCCGGCTCGGTGCCTTCGGCATCGCCAAGCACCGCTTCGGCAAGGTCCTGCATAGCGGCGATGTCTTCGGCGATCTCGTCCTCATCGGCACCCTCGCAACCTGATCGAAGGATCAGCCCGTGTTCGGTTTCCATGACGCCATGCGCGATTTCAAGGAGGCGATTGCGTTCGTCCTCGTCCTCGATTTGACGGCTTACGTTGATACCGGGCTTTCCAGGCGTGATGATTGCGAAACGGCTTTTGAAAAGAACGCGCTCGGTAACGGGAACGGCCTTGCCGCCCTCGGCATAACCGGTGACCTGCACAAGCATCGCCTGCCCCGGACGGAGCCCTTTGCTCTGGCGCAAGAAAGCGGTGTCCCCAGCGGGAAGGCGAAGCATCATACCGCCCTGCCCTTTGATCGGACGGTCACAGATCGCACGGAAAATCGCCCCCGGACGCGGTGCGTCGGTATCGTCGATCAACAGATCGTCGATCTTGCCATCCACCATCAAAGCAGCGGCTTCGACATCACCAATGTGGTCGAGGACAATCGTACGGCCCTTCATTCGGTATCTCCATAGAGCGGGTAACCCGCAGCGGTCAAAAGACCTGCGGTTTCAGCAAGCGGCAGACCTACGACTCCGGTAAAGGAACCGTTGATCCACGGGATGAACGCACCTGCGGGGCCTTGGATCGCATATCCACCGGCTTTGCCGCGCCAATCTCCACTTGCGAGATAGGAATTCACTTCGGGGTTGCTCAGGCTCTTCATTGCGACTGTCGTTACAACGTCCTTGAGCCAGACCTTATCCCCGCGCTTCACGGCAACCGCCGTGATGACGCGATGACGCCGACCCGACAACGCATGAAGGAATGCTGCGGCTTCTTTTTCGTCTTGGGGTTTGCCCATGATCCGCCGCCCCATCGCAACGGTCGTATCCGCACAGAGCACAACTTCGTCCTCGGCACAGGCAACCGCTGCAACCTTTTCGGCAGCGATACGGCGGACATAGTCACGCGGGATCTCGCCTTTGCGCGGGTCTTCGTCGATATCTGGGGGGCGCACAGCGGTCGGCGTCACGCCGATTTGCGCAAGCAGCTCCAGCCGCCGAGGTGACCCGGAGCCGAGAACAAGCTTGAGCCCAGGCGTAGCCCGGAGCACTGTCACTTGAAGCGATAGTTGATCCGACCCTTGGTCAGATCGTAAGGTGTCATTTCGACTTGCACCTTGTCGCCGGCCAGAACGCGGATGCGGTTCTTGCGCATCTTGCCTGCCGTATGTGCGATGATCTCGTGGCCGTTTTCCAGCTCGACCCGAAATGTCGCATTAGGCAGGAGTTCCTTCACGACGCCGGGAAATTCGAGCAGTTCTTCCTTGGCCATGTGATCTCCATAGTTGTGTGATCCGCCAGAGTCTGCGGACCGCGCCTAAATGCGCCCAGATTTACATATTTTCAAGGGTTAATCAGCGCAGGTTCTCTGATTTCACATGCAGAGTGCGTTCATCCTGCTCGATCCAATGGGCAAAATTGCCGACTTGGCCCGTTTGGCGCGGGGCGCTGATGGCCTTTGGGTCGACCTCTGCATAGACCCAAGCCGCCTTGTCCGTATCACCCTGAGCAATGATGCCATTGGACGGAAGCCCATGATCAGGCGGACAAAAAAAGCCGACGCGCCCCGTGCCTTGGTCCAGAACGTCGCAGTCAGCCACAGGGCCAAGGACGGGCGATTGGATGATAAGACACTGGTTTTCGATGGCCCGTGCACGGCAGGATTGGCGCACCCGCGTCTGGCCTGCGGGAAAATCGGTGGCCGAAGGAACAAGGATCATCTCGGCCCCTGCCTCGGTCATCGCGCGCGCCTGCACAGGAAATTCGCTATCATAACAGATGAGAATACCGATTTTGCCGAGAGCTGTATCGAACACTTTGATCTCGCGGCCCGCTTGGATTTTCATCTGGTTGCGCTCATAGGGCGTGAGGATCAATTTGTCCTGAAAGGTATGGGCTCCGTTCGGCGCCACAAGAAAGGCGCGGTTCACGGTCCGATCCCCGTCCGCGGCACAAAGCGATCCGGCAAGGATATGAACCCCGTATTTCCGCGCAAGACCGACATGAAGGTCAAGCCAGGCCTCTGACGCCGCGACCATCCGCGCGGCCCAGTCTTTGGCCGAAGCGTCCTCTTGCAGGCCGATTAAAGCGGCCTCGCAACCACCGTATTCGGGAAAGAGCAAAAGCTCGGCTTTCGCTTCGGCGGCTTCGCTGACCCAAGCCTCGATCTTTGCCGCAAGCGAAGCCCAGTCGGGATGCCATTCGGGGCGATATGCAGAGGCTGCGATTTTCATAGCTCTTTGATCCAGAATTGAAGTGGCTTTTCGGTTTGTTCGGCATGCCCGTGATCGGTCCATTTGAACCGCGCGACGGCACCGTCGAGGATTTCATACCCACGCTTGCGCCAGAATCCGTCCAGTGCACGATAACCAGATGGCCGTGCGGGGTGATCGTCGGGACGGATCACAGCGCAAAAGGCGGAATATTTGCGCCCAAGCTCGCGCGCTTTGGCTTCTCGGTGGTCAAAGAAGTGATGCCCCGCGCCCTGCCCGCGATACTCGGGCAACAGCACGGACTCGGCACAATAGAAGATATGTTCGAGCGGGATGCCAACGGTTTTGAACGGTTCGGCAAAGTCCGAAGCGTGGTCCTCCATCGGGGTGCCCGTGGCCGCGCCGACGAGCCGTGTGCCGTCAAAGGCACCGACCAGAACCGCGCCCGCATTATCACGATAGCTTTGCAGATAGCGGTGTTCATAGTCGAATGTGCCCGCATAAAGATAGGGCCACTCGGCAAATACCGTCATGCGCAGCCGCGCCACATCCTCGAGCGAGGCTTCGAGCGCCTCTCCCGTCAAGCGCCGGAAGTCCAAGGTCATTGCGAAACCTGACGTATCCAATCTGCAAGGTTGTAATAGGTGGTCACACGCGTGATCTTGCCGTTTTCGAGCGACATGAACGAGCCCGCAGGAAGAACATAGGTCTGGCCATGCGCTTCGGGCAGTCCGCTGTCCGTCACAAGATATTTGCCGTTGACGACAAACTCGGCAGAGGCGCGCGTGCCATCCTCATTCGCGAAGACGACGATCTCGGTCAGTGTCTCGTGATAACAGCGGCTCATGTGGTCGCAGAACTCGGAAAAAAGCACCTTGCCGCGGCGGACCTGCCCCTCATTCACGTGGTGCGCGATGTCATCGGACAGCTCGGCCAACATGCCGGCTTTGTCGCCTGCATTAAAAGCACTGAAATACCGCGTCAGAACGGATTTTGCATCGGTCGTCATGGATTTTCCCTTGCTGGTCCCCAGCGTTGTTCTAGCCGGGCTATGATTTGGTCACGGGTCTGCCGATAGCTGGCAAGCCGCGCTTCGCGCCCTTCTCCAAGACCTGTCGGGTCCATGATGGGCCAATATTCCACATCGAGATGGAAAACGCGGGTCAGTTCCAGCGCACGGCGTTGACTTGCGGGCGACAAAGCCAGCACGAGGTCGAACGACGAAAGATCGTCGCCCCATTGCTGCATTTCGTCGAACGAGCGCGAACGATGGCGGGACAGCTCGACCCCGATTTCTTGGCACACCGCCACAGCGAAACCGTCGATTTCAAGATCGTTCTTCACACCGACGGATTGGATATAGCACTCGGTCCCATAGAACTTTTTCATGATCCCTTCGGCCATGGGGGAACGGACGGAATTGTGGTCACAACAAAAGAGCACCGACTGTGGCAAAGGATCGAAGCTCTTGTCGATGTCCGTCACGGCGCTCACCCTCCGAAATGCAGAACGCAAATCAGTGTGAAAAGACGGCGTGCAGTGTCGTAATCGACCTCGGCCTTACCCTCGAGCCGCTCTTGGAGAACGCGCGCGCCTTCGTCATGAATGCCGCGACGGGCCATATCGATCGTTTCGATCTGGTTCGTCGGAAGGGTCTTTACCGCGTCGAAATAGCTTTCGCAGATCTGAAAATAGTCTTTCACCACCTGACGGAACGGCCCAAGACTGAGATGGAACTCGGCTGCGGGATCATCCGTTTCGGTCGTCAAAGCGAAAACCAGACGGCGATCACGGATCGAAAGTGAGAGTTTATATGGGCCTTCGGGCACAGAACGTTCATCGCGTGCGGGAAGAATAATGTTGTTGGCCTCGAGAAGGTCAAAAATGGCGACACGCCGTTCCTGTTCGATCTCCGGTGTCGGAGGCGGCAAGGCGCTGTCGTCGAGTTCGATATGTATAATTCTGGACATGGGAGGAGCGGTCCTTGATCTATACTTTTAGTTAGCCCGCTCCACGCCCAGAGGCAATGCGACCCAAGCGCAGTTTATCCATTCAGCTTGTCGAGTCGAGCGCGAACGCTCAGCCCATGGGCTTCAAGACTTTCAGACTGTGCAAGACGCTCTGCGCTCGGCCCGATCGCGGCGATGGCTTCGGGAGTCATACGCGAAAGCGTAGTGCGCTTGAGAAAGTCCATGACCGACAAACCCGACGAAAACCGCGCCGAACGCGCCGTCGGCAAGACGTGGTTGGGTCCGCCGATATAGTCGCCGATGGCTTCCGGCGTCCAAGCGCCGATAAAGATCGCACCTGCGTGACGGATCTTCTCGCAGAGCGCATCCGCGTCATCAACGCAAAGCTCAAGGTGTTCAGGCGCAATGCGGTCGGACAAACGCACGGCTTCATCCATATCGCGCACGGTGATGACAGCACCAAAGTCGCGCCAGCTTGCGCCCGCAATCGCGCGGCGTTCGAGTGTTTCAAGCCGCTTGTCGACTGCAGCGGCGACGGCGCGCCCAAAGTCGGCATCATCGGTGATGAGGATGGATTGTGCACTTTCATCGTGCTCGGCCTGCGACAGAAGATCGAGAGCGATCCAGTCAGGATCGTTGTCCTTGTCCGCAATCACGAGGATTTCAGACGGACCCGCGATCATATCGATACCGACCTTACCAAAAACGCGGCGCTTGGCGGCCGCAACAAAGGCATTGCCAGGGCCCGTGATCTTGTCCACGGGCGCAATGGTCTGGGTGCCATAGGCCAAGGCGGCAATCGCTTGTGCCCCGCCGATCCGATAGACCTCGTCCACACCCGCAATACGCGCCGCCAAGAGCACCAGCGGGTTTGCAACCCCATCGGGCGTCGGAACCACGATAGCAAGACGCTCGACGCCCGCGACCTTCGCGGGGATAGCATTCATCAGGACAGACGACGGATAGGACGCGAGACCGCCCGGAACATAGAGACCCGCCGCAGACACCGCTGTCCAGCGCCAACCGAGCGACGCCCCGACCTCGTCGGTCCAACGTTTATCCTCGGGCATTTGCGCAGCGTGATAGGCACGCACGCGCTCAGCAGCAAGCTCCAGAGCGGCACGATCCTCGGCGGAAACCTTGGCGCATTCGGCTTCGATTTCGGCTTCTGAGAACCGCAAGGTTTCAGGCGTCAGCTGCATTCGGTCGAATTTGGCGGTGAGCTCGATGACTGCGGCATCGCCACGCGTGCGCACATCAGCGATGATCCCAGCAACAACCGCGTCCACGTCGGGGCTATCCTCGCGCTTCATTCCCAGAAGTGCGGTGAACGCCTCTTCAAAGCCTGCGTCTTTGGTGTCGAGAAAATGCGGCATGTCGGTCTCCTTCGTGGGCGGTGATACAGCCCCCGTTGCTGCGCTTCAATGCACCCAAGTGCGACTATTGTTCAACCTCATTCAAAGAACACGCCCCGCAATGACCCTGAGGCGGTCCACCATTTCGGGATCACGCTTGGCGGGCGCGGTCATAATCGCGAATTCGAGGGCGCGGTCACAGCCGCAAGGACAAACCCCGCGATCCCCGCCTAGCCGCAGAGGAAGCCCTGCGACGGTCTCTTTTGCATGTGCGGCGTTCCCCTGAAGCGTCTTGATCACTGCCGTCACGTCCACGGCATCATGATCGGGGTGCCAACAGTCGTAATCCGTCACCATCGCGATAGTGGCATAACACATCTCGGCCTCGCGGCAGAGCTTGGCCTCGGGCATGTTCGTCATGCCCACCACATCGCATCCCCATACGTCACGATAGAGCTTGCTCTCGGCGAGCGTCGAGAACTGTGGCCCCTCCATCGCCAGATAGGTCCCTCCGCGATGCACAGACACTCCTGTGGCGCGTGCGGCGTCCTCGCAGAAGTCCATGAGCCGCCTACAGGTCGGATGACCGAAGCCGACATGCGCGACGCATCCGGTCCCGAAAAAGCTCTTATCCCGCGCAAAGGTGCGGTCGATGAATTGATCGACGATCACAAAGTCCCCAGGGGCATAGTCTTCGCGGAAACTGCCACAAGCAGACACCGAGACAACATCCGTCACGCCAAGCGACTTGAGCGCTGCAATGTTTGCACGATAGGGCACTTCGGTCGGAGAATGCACATGACCCCGACCGTGACGGGGCAAGAACACCATTTCGGTGCTGTCCAATGTTCCCGTAAAAACCTGATCCGAAGGTTTACCCCAAGGCGTGTCGACTGTGATCCATGCCGCGTCCATCAACCCATCGATTTCATAAACGCCAGAGCCGCCGATAATCCCGATCTTTGCTTTCATGATCTGCCTTTCAAATCCCCCAAAGGGCAGCCTAGCGGATCGACGCTTCGCTGCAAGACCACCGTGCAGATCGGCAACACCTTGGCGGTGGGAGATCACGCGGGTTTAATTCAGGGTCGTTCTGGGTTAGGCGGACCCCACGCGAACATAGACAGGACAAGCCGATGCCCAAAGCCTCGCTGGCGGCCTTTGCCGAACGCCTCACCATTGCCGACAAGAACCAACTCACCCCGATGCAGATCAAAACGGACCTACTCTCGGGTCTGACCGTTGCACTTGCTCTGGTGCCCGAAGCCGTGGCTTTTGCCTTTGTGGCGAATGTGCACCCTCTCGTCGGTCTTTATGCCGCCTTTATCGTCGGTCTGATCACCGCACTCTTCGGGGGACGTCCCGGCATGATTTCGGGTGCGACGGGCGCTCTGGCAGTCGTGATGGTAGGCCTCGTGAAAGAACACGGCGTCGAATATCTCTTTGCGACCGTTGTCCTCATGGGTTTGATCCAGATTTTTGTCGGCATCATGCGCTGGGGCAAGTTCATTCGCCTCGTGCCGCATCCCGTGATGCTCGGTTTCGTCAACGGTCTGGCTATCGTGATCGGTCTGGCGCAGCTGTCGCAGTTCAAGGTGCCCGGTTCGGCCGAAGCCTCGGGTCACGGAATGGGCGGCGGCGAATGGCTTTCGGGAATGCCCCTTGTGATGATGCTTTCGCTCGTCGCTTTGACCATGGCGATCATCTATGTGCTGCCGCGCTTCACCAAGGCCATCCCCGCACCGCTGGCAGGGATCGGGATCACGGCGCTGATCGTCATCGTTTTCGGGATCGACGTGCCGCGCGTCGGGGATATGGCCTCGATCGAAGGCGGGCTGCCTGCGTTCCATCTCCCTATGGTTCCGCTCTCGCTCGAGACATTCTACATCATCCTGCCCTATTCCCTCATCCTTGCTGCGATCGGCCTGATCGAAAGCCTTCTGACGCTCAACCTTGTTGGTGAAATGACGGGCAAACGCGGCGGCGCAAGTCAGGAATGCATCGCGCAAGGCGTCGCCAACACCGTCACAGGCTTTTTCGGCGGTATGGGCGGATGCGCGATGATCGGCCAGTCGATGATCAATGTGAAATCGGGCGGACGCACCCGTATCGCCGCAACCTCGGCGGCGCTGTTCCTGCTTCTCTTTATCGTCGTTGCATCCCCGCTCATCGAACAAATCCCGCTCGCTGCGCTCGTCGGCGTGATGTTCATGGTGGTGATCGGCACTTTTGCGTGGAACTCGTTCAAAATCCTGCGCCGCGTCCCGTTGACCGATGCCTTTGTGATCATCCTTGTGACCGTTGTGACGGTCTGGACGGATCTGGCAACTGCGGTTGTGGTCGGCGTGATCGTCTCGGCACTCTCTTATGCATGGAACAATGCCAAGCGTATCCACGCCAAGACCTATGAAACCCCCGAAGGCGCAAAGGTCTATCAGATCCAAGGACCGCTGTTCTTCGGTTCGACCGACGGTTTCATGGAAACGTTCCAAGTCGAGAGCGATCCGTCGTTGGTGATCATCGACTTTCAGGACAGCCGCGTCGTTGATCAATCCGCGCTTCAGGCAATCGAAGCCGTCGCCGCAAAATACGAAGAGGTGGGCAAACGCATCCAGCTGCGTCACCTGAGCCGCGATTGTCACCGTCTTCTCTCCAAAGCGGGCCATCTGATGGTCGATAGCGACGATGATCCCGACTATGAGATCGCGGTCGACTACGGAGTGCG
Source organism: Marivivens sp. (assembly GCA_023255435.1). GTDB lineage: Bacteria > Pseudomonadota > Alphaproteobacteria > Rhodobacterales > Rhodobacteraceae > Marivivens. Next base: position 37,189 of record JALRIK010000005.1, on the reverse strand, counting down.
GACGGGCATTCTCGGAACCCACTAAGACAAAAGGGCGCCCCAAACGGCGCCCTTTTCAATTCACGGCAAAGTCGCGTTTCGGACGATCAATCAGCAGCCCGAAGAACGACCCCAGGATTCATGATACCCAACGGATCGAGCGAGGCTTTGATCGCACGCATCATGGCAAGCTTGGCGGGGTCGGAATAGGTCTCGATATCTTTGACCTTGAGACGCCCAACACCATGCTCTGCACTCACTGAACCGTCGTAGGCATGCACAAGGTCATGGATGCATTTCTTCACATCGTTTCGCACATTGTCATAGTCCTTGCGGTCACGACCTTGGGCGGGAAACACGTTGTAATGAAGGTTTCCATCCCCAAGATGGCCGAAACAGTTGATCCGCATATCTCCGAGCTTGGCCAGCTCGCCTGGACCGCGCTCGATAAATTCGGGGATAGCCGAGAGCGGTAGCGAAATGTCGTGCGACGACACTGATCCGATCCGCTTGTTCCCCTGCGGGATCATCTCGCGGATTTTCCAAAAGGCCTGACGCTGGGCCTCGGACGAAGCGATGACACCATCGGTCACATAGCCCGCTTCTGCAGCAGCGACGAAAAGGGTTTCTAGGACCTCGGTTGCATCAACCGAGGCAGGCAACCCAAGATCGACGAGAACCATCCACTCTGGCCACGCGTCAAACGGCTTTGCGACATCAAAGCCCGTCTCTTCAAGAAAACTCGGCCCCATACGGTGGATCAGTTCGAAGGCAGAGATGCTTTCACCAACCTGCGAACCGGCAAGCGCCAAAAGATCCAAAGCGGCTTTGGGCGAAGGGACCGCCAAGAGCGCAGTTCCATATTGCGCAGGGCGCGGCAAAAGCTTGAGCGCGGCGGCTGTGATGATCCCCAAGGACCCCTCCGATCCGATGAAAAGATCGCGCAAGGCATAGCCCGTGTTGTCCTTGCGAAGCCGAGTGAGGCCGTTCCAGATCTCGCCGTCTGCCGTCACAACTTCAAGGCCGAGCACCTGCGCACGGGCATTTCCATAGCGCAGAACATTTACACCGCCGGCATTGGTCGCCAGCAAACCGCCGATCCGCGCCGACCCTTCCGAGGCGAGCGACAGCGGGAACAAACGATCCACCTCTTCGGCCGCGCGGTGCACATCGGCAAGGATCACCCCCGCATCCGCAACAATTACATTTTCGGTCGGATAGACAGCTCTGATCGATTTCATCCGCTCCGTCGAAAGAACGATCGGACGTGCGCCATCGGGCATGATCTGCCCCCCGACGAGACCTGTTCCGCCGCTATAGGGCACTATGCCCACATGCGCATCGCGGCAGGCTTTGACGATGATCGCCACCTCGTCGGTAGAAGCGGGAGCAAGAACGACCCCATGCCCCTCGTAGCGGCCACGCGGCTCTTCGAAATATTGCGCGGTGTCTTCTTTGAAACAGGCTGCAGGCAGACGTGTTTTCAATAAAGAAACAAAAGTATCGTCAGCAGGATTCAAAGCCATGTCATATCCATATCAGGCCAAACCGACTTCGGTCTTGCCGCGTCTGTCGTTTCGAAGGTTGGCATAGAGCACATGATTGCGCCAGCGCCCGTTGATCTGGAGATAGCTCTGCGCCACCCCCTCGTATTTATAGCCGCAGCTTTCAAGAAGCCGCCGCGACGGCGTATTCTCTGGCAAACAGCCCGCTTCGATCCGGCTTAGATCCAGCGTGTTGAACGCATAATGCACGACCGCTTTGATCGCCTCGCGCATATAGCCCTGACGGGTGAAACGCTCGCCCGTCCAGTAGCCGGTGGTCGCGGACTGGGCAGGGCCTCGGCGGATGTTGTCGAGCGTGATCGCACCGATCAGCGCATTGTCGCTCCTACGGACAAGAAAGAACGGATAAGCCGTTCCGTTCACCATCGAACGCTGCGCCCAATACACACGATTGGTAAACGCCTTGCGCGAGAGATGATCCTGCGACCAGGTCGGCTCCCATGGTGTCAAAAAGGCTTGGCTTTCAAGCCGAAGATTAGCCCAAGGCACAAAGTCGCTGTGGATGGGCGGCCGCAAGGTCAGCCGCTCGGTCTCGAGCTGGACTTTCTTGCGCCGTCCGAACATCAGCCCGCGAGTCTCCCCTTGAGCTCGTCAAGCGCGGGGGCGTCGCTTTTGGGACCATAGAGCGCCATGGCAACCCCTGTGTCGGCGACCATCTTTTCGCCAAAGGCTCTGACCCCTGCCACATCAACGGCGTCGATCTTGGCAATGGTCTCGTTGAGGTCGGGCACGCGGTCCCAGATCGACAGCGACCGCACAAGTCGCTCGGCACGGTTCGACGGGCTTTCCAGTCCCATCAAAAGTCCAGCCTTCATCTGTGCACGAGCGCGGGCCACTTCGGCTTCGGTCACGTCTTCTGCGGCGCGCTTCATCTCGTCGATGGTGATCGCCGAAAGCTCGTTGATCTGTTCGGCACTAGTGCCCGCATAGATCGTCATCATGCCCGTGTCTTCATGGGCGCCTGTCTGGGCAAAGATCGTATAGCAAAGGCCGCGCTTTTCGCGCACCTCTTGGAACAGACGAGAGGACATGCCGCCCCCCAGCGCGATGGCGTAGACCTGTGCGGTAAAGATGTCGTCGTCGCGATAATCGGGACCTTCGAGGCCCAACGTGAAGTGCACCTGCTCGAGCGCTTTGGTTTCGCGACGTTCGCCGCCGACAAACTTTGCAGGCTCGATAAGCGAGAGACCGCCCCCGCCTTTCATATCGCCGAACAAAGCCTCGGCCTGTTTGACGATTGCCTCGTGATCGACGGCACCCGCCGCAACAAGGATCATCTGTTCGGGGCGATAATGCTCGCTCACAAAACCCGACAGATCGGACCGACCAAAGGCTTTGACCCGCTCGGCAGGTCCGAGGATGGTGCGGCCGAGCGCCTGATCGGGATAGGACACCTCTTGGAGCCAGTCGAAAATCACATCGTCAGGCGTATCGAGCGCTTGCCCGATTTCCTGAAGGATGACACCGCGCTCGACCTCAATCTCGTTCGGATCGAAAATCGGCTCGCGCAGGATATCAGCAACCAGCTCGATACCCAAAGGCGTGTCCTGTTCGAGAACGCGGGCGTAATAGGCCGTCATCTCGCGGCTGGTATAGGCGTTGATATAGCCGCCCACATCCTCGATCTGTTCGGCGATTTGCAGGGCCGTGCGCGTTTTCGTACCTTTGAACGCCATATGCTCAAGGAAATGCGCAATACCGTTCTGCTCGATGCGCTCATGGCGCGCACCTGCAAGAACCCAGACACCGACCGAAACCGTCTGCAGCGACGGCATATGCTCGGTAATGACGCGGAACCCATTGGAAAGGGTATGAAGTTGGATCGTCAACGCGAACGGCGCTCCCGAATAAGGCTCTGAAGAGCCGAAAGATCATTTGCAACGCGGGTCACGCGCTCTTCTCTCTCGAAAAGATCGGACATGCGCGGAGGAAGGGTCGGATAGATGCCCGTTGCAGCCTCGACCGCTGCGGGGAATTTTGCAGGGTGTGCGGTCGCAAGGGTTATCATCGGAACATCCGAAAGATGCTCTTCTGCGACCTTCACCCCGACGGCCGAATGCGGACACAGGATTTCCCCCGTCAGAGCGCGCTGCGCCGTGATGGTGGCCGAAGTTTCCTCTTCCGAGGCACGGCCCGAGTCAAAGGTTGCCTTGAGGAAATCGAACGCACCTTGCGAAATGGTGAACTCGCCCTTGGATTTGAGGTCTTCCATCTGCTGCGTCACAACTGCGCCGTCACGCCCATAAGCATCGAACAAAGCACGTTCAAAGTTCGAGGACACCTGAATATCCATCGACGGGCTAATCGAAGGCTTAACGCCCTCTTTCTTTTGGATGCCCGTTTTCAAAGTGCGGTCCAGAATGTCATTCTGGTTCGTCGCGACAATCAGCTTTTCAATCGGAAGGCCCATCTTCTTGGCGATGTAGCCTGCAAAAATGTCACCGAAGTTGCCCGTCGGCACGGTAAACGAGACTTTGCGATGCGGCGCACCAAGGCTCACGGCAGAGGAGAAATAATAGACCACCTGAGCCAGAACACGGCCCCAGTTGATCGAGTTCACACCGGCAAGGGCGACTTCCTCGCGGAAGTCGAAGTCGTTGAACATATCCTTGAGAGCGGCCTGACAATCGTCAAAATCTCCGTCTACGGCCAAGGCGTGAACATTAGGCTCGGAAGGGGTCGTCATCTGGCGACGCTGAACTTCGGAGACGCGCCCATGCGGGAAGAGAATGAACACATCCACATTCGAAAGCCCGCGGAACGCCTCGATCGCCGCAGACCCCGTATCCCCCGAGGTCGCGCCCACGATGGTAATCCGCTTGCCCGAACGCCCAAGCGCGAACTGCATCATCTGGCCGATGAGTTGCATCGCAAAGTCCTTGAACGCAAGTGTCGGGCCGTGGAATAGCTCGAGAAGGAAGTGGTTCGGCCCAAGCTGAACCAAGGGCGCGCGAGCGGCATGGCCAAAGCCTGCATAGGCCTTGTCGATCAGGCTTTTGAACTCCTGATCGGTAAAGGTGTCGCCGACATAGGGGCGCATGACCTGAAATGCGATTTCCTCATAGGATTTGCCCGCCATCGCCGCGATTTCCTCGGCACTCAGCGTTGGAACCGTTTCGGGCACATAAAGACCGCCGTCGCGTGCAAGACCGGTCATCATCGCCTCTTCGAACGTGAGGATCGGAGCCTGTCCACGGGTCGAAATATAGCGCATGTCTCAGTCCTTTCGCGCAGCGGTGCGTTTTACAAAGAAGCCTGTCATCACAGCCCATACAGCGGCAAGCAAGAACCAGGTGATTGCATATTCACGGTGATCGTTCTTGATCCCCGAAGTGTCAACCGGCACAGGCGTGAGACGCGGGTCAGGGTTGCTCGAACTCCTCAGAACAACCATGATTTCCGAGGTCCCGAGCGCTTGCGCCATATCCGTCACATTGCGCGCGAACCAGATATTGCGTCCCAGATCGGGCGCGGGCGTGGAATCATTCTTGTCGTCGGGCCAAAGAAGGTTGCCTGTGATCTCTTGCCTCCCGTCAAACGGCGGAAGATCCTTGGCTTCAAGCGGGAGCACACCAAAATCGACCATGATGGAACGACCGTCCTCGATCTTGGCGGCGCGGATCACCCGATACCCAGTTCCGGCGCCCGTCCCCGAAGAGAGGACATGCAGCTCGGGGCCATAGGGTTCAATGACCGCCGCGATAGAGCCATACTCCATCGTGTCTTCATTCGGATCAGCGGGGATCGACACGGAAGGCGCGTCTATTCTGCTCTGGATAAGATCCAGAATGTCGCGCTTCCAATCCAATCGCTGAACCTGCCAGAAGCCGAGCCAGAGAAGGATCGCAAGCCCACCGAGGCCAAAGGTCAATAGAAAGAGAATTCGGCGCATCGGCTCCCCTCATTCAACAGAGAAACGCGCGGGCGTTGACCCGCGCGTTTTGTTCAATGTCGCTTTCGCTCGGATGGGTCAAGACCCACCGACACGTGGCTTACTGACCCCAGATGTAGACAGCAGCAAAGAGGAAGAGCCAAACAACGTCTACAAAGTGCCAGTACCAAGCGGCAGCTTCAAAGCCGAGGTGCTGTTCTTTGGTGAAGTGGCCGCGATAGGCACGCATCAGACAGATCGCAAGGAAGATCGTGCCGATGATGACGTGGAAGCCGTGGAAACCGGTCGCCATGAAGAAGTTCGCGCCATAGATGTTGCCGGCAAAACCGAAGGCGGCGTGGCTGTATTCATAAGCCTGGAACACGGTAAAGATCAGACCGAGCAGAACAGCGATCCAAAGGCCCGACTTGAGGTCCTTGCGGTTGTTCTCGTGCGCGATCGCGTGGTGCGCCCAAGTTGCAGCGGCACCCGAGCAAAGAAGGATCAGCGTGTTGATCAGCGGAAGATGCCAAGGATCGAAGGTTTCGATGCCTGCGGGCGGCCAAACACCGTCAACGAGCGGGTATTCGGGGCCCATCGGATACATGGCGTGCTTGAAGAACGACCAGAACCATGCGGCAAAGAACATGACTTCCGACATGATGAAGAAGATCACACCATAGCGAAGACCGATGCGCACAACGGGGGTATGATCGCCCGAATGGCTCTCGACCACAACGTCGGACCACCATGCATACATGGTGTAAAGAACGCCAAGGAGACCGATCAGGAAGAAATACGGCATATCTGCCGACATCCACATAACGGCGCCGAAAAGCATAACAAAGGTCGAAACAGCGCCGACAAAGGGCCAGATCGACGGCGGAAGGATGTGGTAATCGTGGTTCTTTTCATGAGCCATGTCAGTGTTCCCTGCGGCTTGGTCTTAATTCAGGTCAGTGGTGGCGACGGGCGCCTCGATGTCCAGAGCAGCTTGCCGTTCTTCCTCGGGCAGGTCGATCTGGTAAAAAGTATAACTCAGCGTGATGGTATGCACGTATTTTCCTTCGCGGTCCTCGACGATAGCGGGATCAACAAAGAAGCTCACGGGCATTTGCACCGTTTCACCGGGTTGAAGCACCTGCTCGGTAAAGCAGAAGCATTCGATCTTGTCGAAGAACCCGCCTGCGGCATAGGGGGTCACGTTATAAGCGGCCTGACCAGCAACTGGTTTGTCGGTCGGGTTATGCGCTTCATAGAACGCGAGTGCGGTCTGGCCGATCTTTACGGTCATTTCGCGCTGCGACGGGGTGAACTGCCAAGGCATGTCGCGATCGGTCGACGCATCAAAGCGGATCGTGATCTCCTGATCGAGGATCACATCGCTCTCCGAGGTCGCGATATTGGTCGCACCGCCAAATCCGGTGACACGGCAGAACCACGAGTAGAACGGGACTGAGGCCCATGCCAAAGCGCCCATGATGAACACGACGCTCACGAGTTGGATAACAGTCCGCTTCGGTCCTTTGATATTCGGGAAAAGCGTCATTGAGAGGCACCCTCCGCTGATTGACCCTCCTGCGCACCAACAGCCAGTGCGGGACGGGCGACATGGTCGAAACGTTCGAACTTCTTCGCGTCTCCGAGTTGGAGAACCTTGACGACGGTCAAGCCGAAGACGATCGCAACAAAGACAATAAGCAGGCCAAGAACACCGAAGTTACGGTTCTTACGGCGTGCATGAAGCTCGTGTTCTACCTTCAGAGCCATGACCAGCCTCCAAATCCAAGGGGGGCAAGGGCTGCTTCGGCGAACAAAGCGACAAAGTGCAAGAAGAGATAGGCGAGCGATACCTTGAAAGCTGCACGCTCGGCAGCAAAGCCATCCGCTTCGGCGGTCTCTTCGTCGCGGCGCCACACCTTGTAGCAGGCGCTCAGGAACCAAGCGTTCCAGATCAGCGCAACCGCAAGATAGATCGGGCCACCGATCGAGGTAAAGGCAATGGCAAGCGAAACGGGAACAAGGGCAACCATATAGCCCATGATGTGGTTGCGCGTCACGCGGCGGCCATGGGTCTCGGTGAGCATCGGCACACCTGCATTTCCATAGTCCGATTTCACGAAGATCGCGAGCGCCCAGAAATGGGGCGGCGTCCACATAAAGATCAGAGCCGTCATCAACACCGATTCAACGCTGATCGAACCCGTGGCAATCGCCCAACCGATCATCGGCGGCAAGGCACCAGATAGTCCGCCGATCACGATGTTCTGCGGCGTCGAGCGCTTGAGCCACATCGAATAGACGACGGCATAGAAGAAAATGGTAAAAGCAAGCAGGAAGGCCGCCAGAAAGTTGGTGGCCAACGCCAGTAGAACAACCGAAAACCCCGAGAGCGCAAGACCGATGGCCAAAGCCTCTTCGGGTTGCACACGGCCCGAGGGGATCGGACGCTTGGCGGTGCGGCGCATGATGCGATCGATGTCCGCATCCCACCACATGTTCAGCGCGCCCGAAGCACCGGCGCCGACAGCAACACAGAGGATGCCGACAAAGGCGATGAACGGATGCACCGGGACGGGTGCCACAAAAAGGCCCACCAAAGCGGTGAACACGACAAGCGACATGACGCGCGGCTTGAGGAGCGCGAAGTAGTCGCCCATCCCTGCCTCGTATGTCGTGTCTTGCATATTCACGTCGGTCATTCGGTCCAAATCCATCTGCGGTTTTCGATGGCGTTGAAGGTAAGCCGAAGTTTACCTTCGCCCATTCACATCGCTGCGACCTTGATCAGGTGTCGGCGCGGCGCTTTAGACGCCGTTCTCTACCTTGGCGGCTTCAAGCCACTCGGCATAGGCTTCTTCGCTCACCACTTTGACGGTGATCGGCATATAGGCGTGCGCGATACCGCAAAGTTCCGAGCACTGGCCGAAATAGATGCCTTCTTTCTCTGCCGCGAACCAAAGCTGGGCAAGACGGCCGGGAACAGCGTCCTGCTTCACACCGAATGCAGGGATGGTCCAGGAGTGGATCACATCCGCACCCGTCAGCTGCATGACGATGGTCTTACCGACGGGGACGACCACTGCGGTATCGGTGGCAAGAAGGAACTGCTGGTCGGTGTAGCCTGCTTCGGCAAGCTGGGCAGAAACTTCGGGCGTCAGCATGTTGTTCGCATCGGCACCGATCATATAGCTGTCGAAGGCAATACCTTCGTCAACATACTCATAGCCCCAATACCACTGGTAGCCGGTGACCTTGATGGTCACGTCGCCCTGCGGGATTTCCTGCTGCTTGAACAGAACCGGAAGCGAAAACGAACCGATGAAAACAAGGATCGCGATCGGGATGATCGTCCATGCGATTTCAAGCGGCGAGTTGTGCGTGAACGTCGCGGGGTTCGGGTTCGAACGGCGGTTATAGCGCACGATCACCCAAACGAGCAGCGCGCAAACAAAGATCACGATGCCGGTGATGATGAAAAGGATCAGGCCGTCGAGCCATTGAAGGTCACGAGCAAGCTCGGTCGATGCAGGCTGGAAGCCCATTGCATCCGGGGTCGGCTGGCCGATGATTTCCAGTTTCTGGTTTACCGCTTGAGCGGAGGCTGCGGCGCCCGAAAGGATCAGCCCGGCAGCTGCCGCAAGCTTGGTGACAAAGTTGGTCATTCGCATGTCATACCCTGTTCTTGATGGAGCGCATTCTAGCCCCGTGAGAACCCCGCACAAATCAATTGGACGGAATCCCGTTGTATCCGGTGTCGCTGATCCCATATCCTGACGCACAACTCAAGAACTGGTATTGCGGCAAACGGACGCTTTTTGATCTAAATCAACGTTGCCGCGGGAAAACGAGACATGACACAAGACGCTTTTCGCCCCTTCGAGACCAATTTGGACCAAGATTCGGCCCTGAAACTGCTTCAAGAGGCGACTCTGGGCGCGGATGACGGCGAATTGTTTCTAGAGCGTCGCCGCTCCGAGGTTCTCTCTTACGACGATGGTCGCGTCAAAACAGCAAGTTACAACGCCTCCGAGGGATTCGGTCTTCGTGCGGTGCGCGGCGAAACAGCGGGCTATGCCCATTCGACGACCATTGACGAAAACGCGATCAAGCGCGCTGTTGCGACCGCCCGCCTTGCCATCGGCGAAGGGGGCGGCACATTGGCGCAGGCGCCGCGTCCGACCAACGTCAAGCTCTACACGGATGAAGACCCGATCGCCCAAGCGACCTTTCCCGCCAAAATCGACGCACTCAAGGAAATCGATGCGTTTGCACGTGAACTCGACCCGCGCGTCGTTCAGGTCTCGGCAACCGTCGCCGCCTCGCTTCAGGAAGTGGTGATCCTCCGTCCCGAAGGTACGATGGTGACCGATACCCGCCCGATGAGCCGTGTGAACGTCTCGGTCATCGTCGAGGAAAACGGTCGTCGGGAAAGCGGCGGCCACGGTGGAGGTGGTCGAGAAGGTCTCATCGGTCTGATCAGCCGCGATAATTGGGAACCAGCCGTGCGCGAAGCGCTTCGGGTGGCGCTCGTCAATCTCGAAGCCGAAGCCGCGCCCGCAGGTGTTATGGACGTCGTGCTTGGCAATGGCTGGCCCGGGGTTTTGCTGCACGAAGCTGTCGGTCACGGACTTGAAGGGGACTTCAACCGCAAAGGATCAAGCGCCTTCACAGGGCTGGTCGGCCAACAGGTCGCGGCCAAGGGGGTCACCGTTCTGGACGACGGCAAGATCCCCGGACGTCGCGGTTCCATCACGGTCGACGACGAAGGCACCCCATCGGGCAAAAACGTTCTGATCGAAGACGGCATTCTGGTCGGCTATATGCAGGACCGCCAGAACGCCAGACTGATGGGCGTGCCCGCGACAGGAAACGGTCGCCGCGAGAGCTTTGAACACATGCCGATGCCGCGCATGACGAACACCTATATGCTTGGCGGGGACGCGACCCGCGCCGAACTTATCTCCGAACTCAAGGACGGGATCTATGCGGTCGGGTTCAGCGGGGGACAAGTCGATATCACCAACGGCAAATTCGTCTTTAGCTGCACAGAGGCCTACCGCGTCAAGAACGGTGTCGTGGGCGCGCCGGTCAAGGGCGCGACCCTCATCGGCGATGGTCCTGCCGCAATGAAAAAAATCCGCGGGATCGGCAACGATATGGCGCTTGATCCTGGCATCGGAAATTGTGGCAAAGCGGGTCAATGGGTGCCTGTAGGCGTCGGTCAGCCCTCGCTTCTGATCGGCGGCCTTACGGTCGGCGGGAGCGGAGCATAAAAGTTTTCCGCTCTTAATCTTGGGTTAACCCTTCGCTCCTATACATGATCCTGTAACAGGACGGAGCGAAGGATGACCGAGGACACAACCTCTTCCACTCACCCCCCACTCCCACCCACCACGGAAGAAGAACGCTTCGCTTGGCTCCGCCTGTTACGCTCGCGCCGTGTCGGGATTTCAACGTTTTATCGGATGCTGGGCGAATTCGGCACTGCCAAGGCTGCCTTATCCGCCCTCCCCGAAGTGGCACGCGCTGCGGGTGTCAATGACTATACCCCCTGCCCCGAGGGCGTGATTGCCGCCGAATTCAACGCAGGTCGCAAGGCCCGTGCCCGTCTCGTCGCCATCGGTGAAACAGTATATCCCGATCTCCTTGCCCAGATATCGGATGCGCCGCCTCTTCTGTGGATGCTTGGCACGTCGGACGTCCTTGCAAAGCCGACAATCGCGATCGTCGGCGCGCGCAATGCCTCTTCACTTGGCCTTCGTATGGCGCGAAAGCTTGCCGTTGATCTTGGTGCCGCGGGGTATTGCGTGGTTTCGGGCCTTGCACGCGGGATCGACACCGCCGCGCATGACGCCGCACTTCCCGTCGGAACGATCGCTGTCCAAGCAGGCGGCGTGGATGTGATTTACCCCAAGGAAAACGAAGCACTGGCGGCAAAAATCGTGGAAAACGGCCTTCGGATTTCCGAGCAACCCATGGGCCTTGTCCCACAAGCCCGCCATTTCCCGCCGCGCAACCGAATCGTCTCGGGGATCGCCCAAGCCGTCGTCGTCATCGAAGCGGCATCACGCTCGGGCACCCTCATCACCACCCAAAGCGCACTCTCCCAAGGGCGAGAGGTCTTCGCTGTCCCCGGTCACCCTTTCGATGGGCGCGCGGGGGGCTGTAATGCCCTGATCCGCGATGGGGCGACCTTGATCCGCTCGGCCGAGGATGTGATCGACGCCTTGCAACAGACGAAGCCACCGCAAACCCTCTGCGAACCCGCCCCTGTCCCGCCGACCCAGAGACAGCTTCCCCTACGCGAAGCGGCGGTGCTCCACCGCCAGATCCTCGACAAGCTCGGCCCTTCACCGCTTGCCGAGGATCAATTGATCCGCGACCTTGCGTCGACAGCAAAAGAAATTTCGCCCCTCTTGGTCGCGCTCGAACTCGAAGGGCAGATCCAGCGCCATGCGGGCGGATTGGTGACACGCGTGGTCTAGAATGTGATCCCGCTTTCAATGACATTTGCTTTGAAAGTCCGAGAGACCGGCACAAGGGCGCCATCGGCCATCTCAATGAAATCACGTCCTTCAATCCGTCGACCTCTGACGACGAACGCCCGGCACACCCAATGCGAGCGGTGGGTATAAAGGCCCTCGACCGGTTCGATTTCCGCCACTGCGTCCCTCAGCCTTAGGAGCAGCCGCTCGGAGTTTCCGTTATCGAGCACCACCTCGACATAGTGATCATTCGCGACAAGCCGCATGAACTGCACGTCGCCATTGGCCTCCAATCGCTCGAAAAGCCGCGGCTTCTCTGCGCTAGCAGCAACCTCTTCGGTCAGAAGGGGAGCCCGCCGCCGCTCCAGACGTCCACGCACAATCGAAACCGCAATTGAAAAGACCGTAATATCTCTGAGCAGGACGACAAGATCATCACGCGTCAGGGTCGAAAAGCGCAACACGAATTCCGTCATGATCCAAATCACGGGCACGAAACAGAGGGCAAAAACCGCACCGATCACAGCGTCCCACAGGACGGTCAGGGTGCCGAATGACGGGATGACGGACCGGAGTATGCCAGAGAGAGCAAGGGCCGCACCGACCATGATCGGCCAGTACAAAAGCCTCTGGCCAAAGGACAAAAACGATGTGCCGAAGGGGGCCGAAACCATGAGCACACAGCACGCGATCAGCCAGATGAACACATAACGCCGAAACCTGCTCTTGTCGGGTAAAATGTGGAAATCTTGAAACATACTGAAATTCATATCAAATCATGTCTGACCTGACAGAGGCTTATCCAAAAACCAAGCGCAAGGCACAAAAAAACCCGCCTAATTGCGGGTTTTTCTGCAGTTCGTTGTTCAAGCCGTAAGGCCCTCGGGCTCGGCAAGTCCGTTCGCGCGGCAGCATGCGGTGAGCGTATTCGCCAGAAGGCAAGCGATCGTCATCGGACCGACACCACCCGGAACAGGGGTGATCGCTCCGGCAACCGCGGAGGCGCTCTCATAGTGGACATCGCCGACCAGACGGGTTTTCCCCTCGCCGGCATCCACGCGATTGATACCTACGTCGATCACAGTCGCGCCCTCTTTGATCCAGTCGCCATGCACCATTTCGGGGCGACCGACAGCCGCAACGACGATATCGGCCTGACGGACAACAGCGGCAAGATCCTTGGTCCGCGAATGGGCGATCGTGACGGTGCAGCTATCACCGAGAAGAAGATTTGCCATCGGCTTGCCAACGATGTTGGAGCGCCCGATGACAACGGCATTCATGCCCGAGAGCGACCCATGATAGTCGCGCAGCATCATCAGACAGCCAAGCGGGGTGCAGGGCACCATGGCCTTTTGGCCTGTCCCGAGAAGTCCCACGTTGGAAATATGGAAGCCGTCGACATCCTTGGCGGGATCGATGGAGTTGATCACCAGATCGGAATTGAGATGCGAAGGCAGCGGGAGCTGCACGAGAATACCGTGAACGGCGGGATCGTTGTTCAGCTTGTCGATAAGAGCCAAAAGGTCCGCCTCGGATGTGGAGGCGTCGAGCTTGTGCTCATAGGAATTCATACCGACTTCGACCGTCTGCTTACCCTTGGAGCGCACATAGACCTGAGAGGCAGGATCTTCGCCCACCAGCACGACGGCAAGCCCGGGCGTGATTCCGTTCTCTTCCTTGAGACGGGTAACATGCGAAGCGACTTTCTCGCGGACGGTAGCGGCAAAGGCTTTGCCGTCGATCACTTTTGCAGCCATTCAGGCGACCTCCAAAAATAACATTGGCCCAGTGTCGCGGGCCGAAAGTTCAAAATTGCCGCAACAGCGGTAGGTGACGGGGGCAGAAGTTAACGCGTCCTGCCCCCGCCGTGTTCGGATTTCAATAACCTTAGAACAGACCTTCGATCTGACCGTCGTCATTGAGACAGATGTTTTCCGCCGAAGGCACCTTGGGCAGACCGGGCATGGTCATGATCTCGCCGCAGATCACGACAACGAACCCTGCACCTGCCGAAAGACGCACTTCGCGGATCGGAACAGAATGACCCGTCGGCGCGCCGCGCAGGTTCGGATCGGTCGAGAAGGAATACTGGGTCTTGGCCATACAGATCGGCAGATTGCCATAGCCCTGAGCTTCCCATTCCTTGAGCTGGTCACGGATTTTCTTATCCGCAATCACTTCGTCGGCGTGGTAGATACGCTTGGCGATGGTGTCGATCTTCTGGAAGAGCGACATATCGTCTGGATAGAGCGGCGCAAAGCTCGACGATCCGCTTTCTGCAAGCTGGACGACTTTCTTGGCGAGATCCTCGATACCTTCCGAACCCTTGGCCCAATGCTTACACAGGATCGCTTCCGCGCCCATTTCGGCAACATAAGCTTTGACGGCTTCGACCTCGGCGTCGGTATCGGTGACGAAATGGTTGATGGCGACGACAACAGGCACACCGAACGATTTGACGTTCGAGATGTGGCGACCAAGGTTCGGACAGCCTTTCTTGACCGCATCGACGTTCTCCGCGCCAAGGTCAGCCTTGGCAACACCGCCGTTCATCTTCATCGCGCGCACGGTGGCGACGATCACGGCCGCATCAGGCTTTAGACCTGCCTTGCGGCACTTGATGTCAAAGAACTTTTCCGCACCGAGGTCGGCACCGAAACCGGCTTCGGTCACAACGTAATCCGCAATCTTGAGAGCGGTGGTCGTAGCGATAACCGAGTTACAACCATGTGCGATGTTGGCGAAAGGTCCGCCGTGCACAAAGGCAGGGTTGTTTTCGAGCGTCTGGACAAGGTTCGGCTGCATCGCGTCCTTGAGAAGAACGGTCATTGCGCCATCGGCCTTGATATCGCGGCAATAAACGGGGGTTTTGTCGCGGCGATAGGCGACGATCATATCACCAAGGCGACGCTGGAGATCTTCGAGGTCCTTTGCAAGGCAAAGGATCGCCATCACTTCGGATGCAACGGTGATGTCGAAGCCCGCTTCACGCGGGAAGCCGTTGGCCACACCGCCGAGCGAGACGTTGATCTGACGCAGAGCGCGGTCGTTCATATCCATCACACGGCGCCAAGCCACGCGGCGGATATCGATATCGAGCGTGTTGCCCCAATAGATATGGTTGTCGATCATCGCAGCGAGAAGGTTGTGCGCCGAGGTGATCGCGTGGAAGTCACCTGTAAAGTGCAGGTTCATGTCTTCCATCGGAACGACCTGAGCCATACCGCCACCCGCAGCGCCACCCTTCATCCCAAAGTTCGGCCCGAGCGATGCTTCGCGGATACAAATCGCGGCTTTCTTGCCAATGCGGTTAAGGCCGTCCCCCAGACCGACGGTCGTGGTGGTTTTGCCTTCGCCTGCGGGGGTCGGGTTGATCGCGGTGACGAGAACAAGCTTGCCGTTCGGCTTGCCCTGAACGCTGTTGATGAAATCTTGCGACAGTTTGGCTTTGTCATGACCATAGGGAAGCAAATGTTCACTTGCGATCCCAAGCTTGGCGCCGATTTCCTGAATCGGTTTCTTCTTTGCCTCGCGTGCGATCTGGATATCGGTCTTGTAGCTCATTGCTCCTCCATAGAACTAACGCCGCACATGTCACGCGGCTCTCTAGCCCTAGGTCTAACGGGAGCGCCAGAGAGGAACGGGGTCGTTTCCGACATTTTCGAGGGCGGAATCGCCCAAGGTGGAAACCAAATTCCACGATAGGAACATTTTGTGGCCTAGGGCTTCCATCCGCGCTGGTCGGGAACATGCACCCGAAGCGCATCTCCGACGGCGATCTTTCCCTCTCGTTCGACCCAAGCAGTGACACCGCGACGACCGCGTGCCGCTTGGACAAATGCCGCGCCCTGCCCGTTTTCATGGGCGGCGATCGTATCGCGCACAACGCTACAAGGGCGGTTCTGCATGTCGACCGTCACCGTTGCGCCGCTCTCGAATTGAAGCCGCGAGGACGGAGGAACGAAACTGAAATCGGGGATGCCTCGCACCACGACCGTCGCCCCGAGCCAGAGCGGATCGATCCTCTCCATTCCGAGCCGGAGCGCGATCTGCGCCAACTCTTCCTCGCTCACCAGCGAAATCTGGCGGGTGTTCCGAATAGGGGTGCCTTTGGGGTATTGCGCTGTCACCCGCACACAAGACGGACGTGTTTCGCCATAATGCGCGTCGCCGACCGCCCCCGCAAAAGTCAGATCGAGCGTCTCGCGCCGCTCGGCTGTGATCTGTTTTCCCGAGCGTTCGGGCATCAATCCGAGCCAGACGATTGTTCCGGTAAAATCGGTCGGTTTCAAAGCGGGCATGACGGACACCTTTGGTTGCAGCGGCGAACCCTGAAAGAGCTATCCAAAAAAACACTGCGCCACAAATGCAAACCCCCGAAACTCGGTGAGTTTCAGGGGCTGGTTTCCTACTTGATAAGGCCTAGGCGGTCGGTTCGGGCTCACCCGAAAGATCGGTCGCCTTGGGCTTGCGCGGCTTGCGCGTCTTGGGAAGCTCGGTCACCGATGCAGAGGTCTCTTCCGCCGCTTCGCCACCGTTTCCGCCCGATTGGGGGGGCTCGCCACGCATAACACGTTCGATTTCCTCGCCCGTGAGGGTTTCGTATTCCAAAAGCCCCTGAGCAAGACGCTCCCACTCGTCATGCTTTTCTTTGAGGATACGCAGAGCGTTCTGGTAGCCCTCGTCGATAAACCGCTTCACTTCCTGTTCGATGAGCTCTTTGGTGTTCGCCGAAACAGAGAAGCCCGCCGTGTTGCCCGAATAACCTTCGTGCGCCTCGGCGTAGTCGATGTTGCCGACCTTGTCCGACATGCCCCAACGAAGCACCATCGCACGCGCAAGCTGCGAGGCCTGCTGGATATCGCCTGCGGGGCCGTTCGACACTTCGTCCTCACCGTATTTGAGAACTTCGGCGGCCTTACCTGCCATGGTCATCGCAAGCTTCTGCTCGCATTCAGAGCGGTGCCAGTTCAAGCGGTCAATCTCGGGAAGCGACACGACCATACCAAGCGCGCCACCACGGGGAATGATCGTCGCCTTGTAGACGGGATCACACTTAGGAAGAGCAAGGCCGACGACCGCGTGACCTGCTTCGTGATAGGCGGTCTTTTCCTTTTGCTCGGCGGTGAGAACCATCGAGCGGCGCTCTGCGCCCATCATCACCTTGTCCTTGGCGTTTTCGAAATCGACCATGGTGACAAAGCGACGACCCACGCGAGCAGCCATCAATGCCGCTTCGTTCACAAGGTTCATAAGGTCCGCACCCGAGAAACCGGGGGTGCCGCGCGCGATGATGCGAAGATCGACATCAGGGCCAAGCGGGGTCTTGCGTGCATGCACGGCAAGAATCTTTTCGCGACCTTTGATATCTGGGTTCGGCACAGTGACCTGACGGTCGAAACGACCGGGACGAAGCAGCGCGGGGTCAAGCACGTCACGACGGTTGGTTGCCGCAACGATGATCACGCCTTCGTTCGCTTCGAAACCGTCCATCTCGACGAGAAGCTGGTTGAGCGTTTGTTCGCGTTCGTCGTTCCCGCCGCCATATCCTGCACCACGTGCACGGCCCACGGCGTCGATTTCGTCGATGAACACGATACAAGGGGCGTTCTTTTTGGCCTGTTCGAACATGTCGCGCACGCGCGAAGCACCGACACCCACGAACATTTCCACAAAGTCGGAACCCGAGATGGTAAAGAACGGAACGCCCGCTTCGCCCGCAATTGCGCGCGCAAGAAGTGTCTTACCCGTCCCCGGAGGGCCCACGAGAAGCGCGCCTTTGGGGATCTTGCCGCCAAGGCGCGAGAACTTCTGAGGATTGCGGAGGAATTCCACGATCTCTTCAAGCTCTTCCTTGGCTTCGTCGATCCCTGCAACGTCGTCAAAGGTGACGCGGCCCTGCTTTTCGGTAAGCAGTTTGGCCTTGGACTTTCCAAAGCCCATCGCACCGCCACGGCCACCGCCCTGCATCCGGTTCATAAAGTAGATCCAGACCCCGATCAGAAGAAGGAACGGCAAAAGGCTGAGGAGGAAGGCCTGGAACGTCGACTGCTCCTGGCTTTCAGCGCGCACCGGAATGCCCTTGTCCAAAAGCAGATCGGTGATGTTTGCATCAGACGGCTTGATGGTGACATAAGTGCGACCGTCGGCAGCGGTATAGAGCAGCTTTTCGCCGTCTATCGTGACTTCGGTCACCGTGCCGTTATCCACAGCAGAAACAAACTCGGAATAGTTGCGGCTCGACGCCTGAAGGCTGTTGCTGCCACCGCTGAAAATATTGAACAGCGAGACGATCAACAGGAACAGAACGACCCAGAAAACGATATTGCGCGCGTTACCCAAGGGGAACTCCTTTGAAATCCGTCGGAGACGCAAGAGTCGCGCCTGCCGTGTCCTTAAAATAGGGATCAGAAAAGGTTGTTCAATGCGTTAATACGAATGTGCGCAAACTCGTGACATCCCATTTGCTATTAAACGCCCAATCGGGATGGAAAACACCTGCAAATGGGGCAAAAATCACCGTTTCTCCGCTCCAAACAGCAGGAGAACCCAGCAAAGAGCGTCTGGGATGGCCGGTTTCGCGCCAGATCGCGCCAATCTGTCTCAGTCCGTCGTCACCCAAGGCGCGCAGTTTGGCGGTCCGCTCGGGCCCCTGTGCAATGACCCGCCGATCCCAAAGCGCCCCTACATCGGCCTCGATCTTTTGAACGGCGGCCAACTCGCGGGTGATATGGATCACCCCCTTGCGAAGGTAGACAAGCGCACCCGCAAGCGTTGCCGTCTCTTGATAGGCGCCATCGACAAGCCGCTGAACTTTGTCGGCGCGGGGTGGATAATCGGCCCCGCCGACGTAGCGAAGCGCCATGTTCAAAAACCGCCGCCGAAAATCGCGGCTGAGCGATAGAAACACCTCTTCCTCAAGCCGAAGATCAATGGGCGTGACGGTCAAACCGCCCTCGATCTTCGTCCAAAGCTCGTGCATCAGATCGCCGCGCGTGGACCGAAGGTTGGCAATGCTTCTGCCGAAGTCCAGTCCGAGACCGTCAAGCGAAGCGAGCGCTTTGCGGACCCTGACCCGATCATAATGGTCGTCGTCGTTCGTCGGGTCATCGACCCAAACAATGCCGCGGCTCTCGAGCAAGGACCGAAGCGCCCCGCGCTCAATCCCAAGAACAGGACGATGGAACCTTACCCCATGGGTCTCGAACTGCGGCCTCATGCCCGAAAGTCCGTCAAGCCCCGCGCCCCGCATGAGGCCCATGACAAAAGTTTCGGCATTATCATCGGCGGTATGCCCCAGCGCGATATCCCCGATCCCCCTGGCTTTGGCCCAATCCGCCATCAACCGATACCGCGCGCTTCGCGCCTCGGCCATGAGGTTGCCTGTTGCCGGATGATCGCGCCACGTGAGGATATGGTGCACAAGGCCCCAGCCGTGGCAAAGTTCGCCCACATAGGCGGCTTCGGCCTTGGCTTCGGGGCGCAATCCGTGATCGACCGTAACGACACTTAGCGCGACGCCATGCAGAGCCGCCCACTCCCGTGCGAGCACAAGCAAGCCGAGGCTGTCGCTCCCCCCCGACACGGCAAGAGCGAGCGCTTTGGGTAAAGCGAGGAAATGTGTGTGAAACGCGTCCTGCACCTTATCCGCAGGACAAGGACTGCATCGCGGCTTTGGCATCGGCTGCCGCCTCTAGGTCGGGAAAGCGCGAGACGACCTCGGCAAGCGTGATACAAGCGTCTTGCACCTGTCCGATTGTGCCGAGCGAGTAGCCAAGCTTGAAAAGCGCATCAGGGGCAATTTCGCCCGATTGATCCACCGAGAAACTCGCAAGATAGGCGCGCGCGGCATCCGTCATATTTCCAAGGCTTTCGAGCGCTTCTCCGCGCAGATAATGCGCCTGTGCATTCAAAGGTCCGCCGGGATAGCTTTCGACAAAGGTTGCAAATAGCTGAACCGCCGTTTCGAAATCACCCTCGGAAAGAGCGGCTTCGGCCGCCGCGAAATCGGCCTCTTCGCCGACTGCAAGCTCCGGGGTCGACGCGGTTTGCTCTTGCGGCGCGGGGATCGACGCGGCGCTGTCTACACCGCCCAAAGTCGTGCCTGTGCCGACGAGAGAAAGATCGCATCCCTCTTCAAGCTCACACAGACGGAATTCGAGATCAGTGATGCGGCGCGTTCCGTCCTCGGTAATCCGGTTGATCCTGAACTCGAGCTCTTCGGATTTTGCGGTAAGCCGCTGAAGCTCGGCCTCGATGGCATTCAAACGATCAAGCGTGCTCCCCGAACCCGTGGTCGCGGTCAACCCGCCGCTTGCCGAAAGCTCGGAGCGGAGGTTCTGCACGTCGACATAGAGAGAGGAGAGCTGCTGCCGGATATCTGCAAGCGTTTCGGTTTGCTGCGCACTCGCCGCCAAGGGCGAGGACAGAGCAATAGCAACTGCGAATGCAAGACGTCGGAACATACAGCTCTCCTTGTTAAGTGGTGATTTAGCCGATGCTACCGATAGAGATCACGGTCACGGCGCGGCGGTTGACCGAATAGCACGATTCATCGGCGCAAACAGCGGTCGGACGCTCTTTGCCATAGGAAATGGTGCGGATGCGGGCATCGGGCACGCCCTTGGACACAAGGTATTCACGCACTGCGTTCGAACGGCGTGCACCAAGCGCGAGGTTGTATTCGCGGGTGCCCTGTTCGTCGGCATGGCCTTCGATGAGTGCGAGGTAATCCGAGTTGGTCAAAAGCCAGCTGGCTTGACCGTCGAGAACCTGCATCGCTTCGGCGGTCAGCGTGGACTGGTCTACAAGGAAGAACACGCGATCGCCTACGGTCTGGCTGAAATAGGCGGGGCTGGTCGGGTCGCTGGCCGATCCGCCGAAACCCGCGCCTGCGGAATTGAGATCCACCGAATTGCCGTTATCGGCAAAGCGGTCGGGACGCGTACACGCGGCCGTCGAGAGGGCCAGAAGGATAAGTGCGGCTTTGGTAAGGCTGCGCATGGGAAGTTCCTGTATAGGTTATTGGTGCTCGTTGTGTGCTAGAATAGCACGAAGCGGACCCCTTGGGAATCCGCTCCTGATTTTGTTACCGCTGCAAGGGCCCCCATGACGGGTCAGAGGCAAATCCCCCCGTTGCGATCTGGCGCAGGTTGCGGCCCGAAACATCGACCGAATAGAGCGACGGCCCGCCGTTCGCACCAAGCGTCTCGCGGAAGAACATCACCACGCGGCCGTTCGGCGACCACGTCGGACCTTCGTCCAGAGCGCTCCCCGAAGCCGAAGACAAAAGACGCTCTTCCGAACCATCGGTGCGCATCACACCGATATGGAAGCGACCTGCGTTCTGCTTGGTAAAGGCGATAAGATCCCCGCGCGGCGACCAGACGGGGGTGCCGTAACGCCCCTCGCCAAAGGAAATGCGACGCGCCTCGCCCCCGTTTGCGGTCATGACGTAAAGCTGGGGCGAACCGGAGCGGTCGCTCTCGAACACGATCTGGCTGCCGTCGGGCGAATAGCTCGGCGCGGTTTCGATCGACGGTGCGTTGGTCAAGCGGGTGTGCTGACCCGTGAGCAGATCCGTGCGCCAGATATCGGTATTGCCGCCGGAAGACAGCGAATAGATCACAGCCGTGCCATCGCGCGAGAAACGCGGCGAAAACGACATTTCACCAGGCGCCGTCGAAACAGGCTGTGCAACTGCCGAAGCCACGTCAAGAACGTTGATGCGCGGCGAGCCGCTCTCGTAGCTGGTATAAAGCACCCGGTCGCCTGTCGGCGAGAAACGCGGCGCAAGCACAAGAGAATTGCCCGATGTCAGATACTGGATGCTGCTCGGCGCACCGTCTGAGTCCATAATGGCGATAGCCTTGGACCGGTTGTCCTTGGGACCGCTTTCGGCGACATAGATCACTCGGCTGTCGAAATAGCGCTCTTCACCCGTGATACGGGCATAGACCTCGTCGGCCACCTTGTGGGACATGCGACGCCAACCCTGGGTGGTGCCCGCAAATTGGAGCCCTTCGCCCATCTCGTTGCCCGAGAAAACGTCATAAAGGCGGAATTTCACGAAAACCTGTTGGCCTTGCACGGAAACGGCACCCGTCACCAGAGCCTGTGCATTGATGGCCCGCCAATCGGCATAGGCGACTGGCTGGCTAAAGCTGGCGTGCTGGCTGATAAAAGCCGACGGCGGAATTTGACGAAACAGCCCCGTGCCCGTCAGATCTTCGGCCACCACGCGGCTGATATCCGCGGCCAGCGCCTCGCTTCCAGCGGTTTCCGCCTGAAATTGCGGAATGGCAAAGGGCAGCGGCTCGATCACACCATTGGTGATGGTCAAGCGCAGCGGACCGTTTTGCGCCGCGACGGGTCCTGCAAGAACAAGGGCCAGAACCAGCGCCATGAACTTCTTAAACATATGCATCCTCATTTGCTCCGCACATCGGCGGCACACCCATAGCGCTAGTGTTAGCGCATGACTCGGGCAATTGATAATCTTTCGAACCGGCAAGAATACGCCAAGATGTGATGTATTGTTTCATCTTAGACGCATTGTTGCAGGATCAAATGTCAAAACCACCTGTTTCCAGTGGTCGTATTTGTCGGCAGGGAGGTTGAACCCACGCGCACCGCAGATCATCACCGCGCGGCGTGCGGTCTGGAATGCGGTCTGCGCAAGGTTATCGGTCCCGCCCGTCGCCGAGACAAAGCGCACGTCCCCGTCCACCTTGCCTTCAGGTGTCAGATCAAACTCCACCGTCACCACGACCCGTGCCCACTCGGCACCGGGGTCGACCGACCAACAACTGCTTACCGCAAGACGGAAGGCCTCTTGCTCGGAACCCGACAACGGGGGACCCGACGCCGTTGCGGTTGCAGGGGCCGAGGATTGGCTCCCCCCTGCCAAAAGAGCGGCAAGCTCTTCGGCTTCGGTATCCGTCGTATCCGCAGCGGGGGTCTCTTCGGCCTGTGCCGTTTCGGTTTGGGGCGCAGGCACCGGACGTGAGGGGCGAACGGCGGGACGCGGCGATGTATCGGGTGCGCCGGCAGGCGTCTCGGCCTCCGTCACGATCTCGGTAGTCGTCTCTTCGGGTGCAGCTTGTTCCTGCACCACGGTTTCCTGTTCAGAAGGCTGCTCGGCATCCTCTGCGACAGCGGCCTGTTCGACAGGAGCGGTCTCTACATCAGGGGGCGGCGGCGCAACGGGCGTATCGGCCACGCGGTCTGCCTGACGCACCTGTGGGCGCGCGCTCACAGGAAGATCCGGCGCTCCGGCGAGCACTTCAGGTTGCGGCGGTTGGGGCGCTGTATCCGTCACTTCCGCGGGCGGTGTCGGCCGCTCGGGCTGGGCAGGCGGCGGTGTTTCCTCGGCAGGGGCTTCGGTCACGTCGGGCTGCACGACTTCGGGCGCGGCATCCTGTTGCGGAGCCTCGACCGCGGGCGCTTCTTCCACGACTGGTGCAACGGGGGTCGTCGGCACTTCGGTCGAGGGTTGCGGCGAGGTTGCGCGAACAAGCGCCTCGAAAGACTCGCCCGACACGACCGTCACTTCCGTGATCTCGAACTCGAGCGGATCACTGCTCAATCCCCACCCGGCCAAAAGCCAGATAAGAAGAGCCAGATGGCCTGCGCCCGAGACATAGGTTCCGTAACTTACGGGCATAGCGCCCTTACTCCTGCGCCCCGCCAGGCGCTGTTGCGATGTCGGTCACAAGACCGATATTCGAGAAGCCACCTGCATTGAGCAGCCCCATAACCTGAGCGACACGATCCCAATTGTTGGACCCATCCGCACGGAGATAAATCCGGTCAGAAGTCCGCTCTGCTGCAATCGCCTGAAGTTTTTCCACAAGTTCCGCTTCGTTCGTGTCCGAATTCTGGATCATAACGACACCCTCTGCGGTGATGGTCACGGTCAGCGGCTCTTCCTCGTCGGCGGGCAAAGCACTCGCTTGCGTCTTGGGAAGCTCGACAGGAACACCGACCGTCATCAAGGGGGCCGCGACCATAAAGATGATCAAAAGCACGAGCATCACGTCGACAAACGGCGTGATGTTGATCTCGGACATCGGCTGGGCGCCGCCGCGACGTCGCCGCCGCCCTCCGCCCGAAGCCTTTTTCATGATACCCGCGCCCATGGATCAGCTGTCCAGCTGGCGCGAAAGGATCGTCGCGAATTCGTCGGCAAAGGCCTCGTAGCCCGACAGGATGCGGTCACTATCGGCCGAAAGCTTGTTATAGAAAATAACAGCGGGAATAGCTGCAAGAAGGCCAAGTCCCGTCGCCAAAAGCGCCTCGGCGATGCCGGGGGCCACAACGGCAAGATTGGTGTTCTGTTGCTGGGCGATCTCGATGAAGGAATTCATGATCCCCCAAACCGTCCCGAAAAGCCCGACGAAGGGCGCGGTCGAACCGACGGTCGCCAAAACAGGGAGCCCCTTTTGAAGGGAGCTTGCCTCTTTGGCGATGGCGACATCCATCGAACGATCAATACGTGCCTGTGCACCCGCGATCAGACCTCCGTCCTGACGGTGGCTGCGGCGCCATTCGAGCATACCCGCCGCAAAAATCCGCTCCGACTGACCGCGCGGCTTGGTGCCGATGGCATCGAAAAGCTCGTCCAGCGGCTCGCCCGACCAGAACGAACGGTCAAAGATCGCGGCCTCGGCACGTGCCTTGCGGTATTGGATCATCTTGTCCACGATCACGGCCCAGCACCAGATCGAGGCACCGATCAGCATGATCATCACAAATTTCACCATAAAGGTGGCACGCGCAAAGAGTGCCCACATGGTGTAGTCGGTCGCTGCTTCCATAAATCTGCTCGTTTTTAGTGGCCGTTCGGGCCTATTTGGACCCGATTTACCCCATTTACGCGAACAAAGCCAATAGAACCGCGATCACAGCTCTGTTTTTCGCTGAAATCAGTGCAGCGGTCGGCGGAGAATTGCCGGAAGCCGTGCAGGCGCGCCATTCGCACCGATTGCGACAAGTGTCACATGCGCGGAAAAGAGCTTTTCGCCCGCCCGAAGCACATCCTGAGATAGAACGATCCGTGCACCCGTGAGCGACTCGACCCGCGTTTCGATGGTCAGCTCATCGTCGAATTTGGCGGGGTGAAGGTAATCGGCCTCGACTCGGCGCACCGCAAAGACGATCCCTTGTTCTTCCTTAAGCCGCGCCTGATCCACGCCCTGACTGCGCACCCATTCGGTGCGCGCGCGCTCTATGAACTTGAGGTAATTGGCATAATAAACGATGCCCGCAAGATCGGTGTCCTCGTAATACACGCGGCACGAAAAAGTATGGATCACGACAGAGTCTCCTTTGACATGCGGGCAAAGAGCCGAAGGGCGTGTGTCTTGTCCTTGGCCACGGCGGGCAGGATCGGATCATAAACCGCCCTAAGCACACCACCAATTTCGGGACGCAGCACTGGAACTCCTTTGGCCAGAGCAAGCGGCGAGGCATGAGCAAAGGCACTCTCGGACCAAAGCACGAGCATTTGCACAGCCTGCCCCAAGGCGATGGTTTCGGCAGGAAGCTTGGACATCTCGTCATCCATCCGCAGGAACACGAAACAGGCGCAAATCGCGCCGTCCCTGTCGAAACGGAAAATGCGGTATTGATTGGCATCGGCGCGCTCGAGCCGCTCGACCACTTGGCGCAATTCGGGCACCAAACGGTCAAGGTTGGGAACATCGACCAGATCATTCCACTCGCGGCAGAAAAAGAACATCAGGTTAGCGCAGAACTCGGGATCGGTTTCCGCCATCTTGTGGCCCGCGAAGCCGACCACCAATTCAATCGCGCCCTTGATCGTCGAAAGCGTCGCATCTTCGACCCCGAAGACAACGGGCACAATCGGCCGCCCCCATCGCGCACAGAGGAATTCGCCATCGGCTCGGGTGAAATGGGCCTCGATCTGGTCGGGTGTCATCATCGGCACAATCTCGCGTCTTCGGTCACTTGGCGCTCTCTTTGCACATCTCAGCGCAAGAACCAAGCCGCGCTTACTTACCGAAGAGATCCTGTTGGCCCTTGGGGGCATCAAGCCCGAGATGCCGCCACGCCGCTTGCGCCAGCATCCGCCCACGCGGGGTGCGCTGGATCAATCCCTGTTGCAAAAGATAGGGTTCGATCACCTCTTCCAAAGCATCGCGGCTTTCGGACAGGGCCGCCGAAAGCGTTTCGATCCCAACAGGGCCGCCGCCATAGCTCTCTGCGATCAGCCGAAGATAGCGACGGTCCGCCCCGTCAAGCCCAAGGTGATCGACCCCAAGCCGCGTCAAGGCACGATCCGCCAAAGCTCGGGTCACGCGCCCATCCCCTTCTACAATCGCAAAATCCACCACGCGGCGCAAAAGACGACCCGCGATCCGCGGTGTGCCGCGCGCGCGGCGGGCAATCTCGAGAGCGCCGTCCTCGTCAGCAGGCGCGCCAAGGAGCCGCGCTCCCCGTTTCACGATCTCGTTGAGTTCGGGGACCGTATAGAACTCGAGCCGCGTCGGAATGCCGAAACGATCCCGCAGCGGCGTCGTCAAAAGTCCCAAACGCGTGGTCGCGCCCACAAGCGTAAAAGGTTGCAGTTCGATCCGCACCGTCCGCGCCGCAGGCCCCTCGCCGATGACAAGATCAAGCTCGTAATCTTCCATCGCGGGATAGAGCACTTCTTCGACTGAGGGGTTGAGCCGGTGAATTTCGTCGATGAAAAGAACATCCCGCGCCTCAAGATTTGTCAGGATCGCCGCCAAATCCCCCGCTTTGGCCAGAACCGGCCCCGAGGTCATACGGAAATTCACTCCAAGCTCTCGCGACATGATCTGCGCCAGCGTGGTTTTTCCCAAACCGGGCGGACCATGGAAAAGCGTGTGATCCATCGCTTCGCCCCGCTGCTTGGCGCTCTCGATAAAGACGCGAAGGTTCGCACGGGCCTCGGCCTGACCGATAAACTCTTCAAGTCCCTGCGGGCGCAAAGCGCGATCGCGGTCTTCTGGCTGCCTCTCAGGGCGCAATGTCGGATCAGGTTCGGTCATCACACGGCCTTACTTTGGAGCAAGCAGCTTGAGCGCCGCACGGATAAGCCCGTTTGTATCAAGATCGGGCGTCTCGCCCAAAGCCTGAGCCACAGCGCTCGCGGCCTCGGATGGACCATAGCCAAGGTTGCCGAGCGCCGAAAGAGCCTCTGGCTGCGCCATGTTCTGGACGGGGGGCGCTTTACGGGGTTTCGGCGCTGCGTCCTCGATCACCTCTTCGACATCGACGGCCTCGGCCGTGCCGCCCGACATCGCCATCACACTCGGCGCTTTGTCCTTGAGTTCGATCACCACCCGTTGCGCGGTCTTGGGTCCGACGCCCTTGGCCTTGGCCACAGCGCTCCAGTCGCCCAACGCAATCGCACGGCTAACGCCGTCCGCGCCAAGCGCCCCAAGGATCGCCATCGACGCCTTGGCCCCGATCCCTTGGACCGACATCAACAAGCGATGCCATTCCTTTTCAACAAGCGTCGTGAACCCGAAAAGCTGGAGCAAATCCTCGCGCACGAGCAAATCGGTATAAAGCGCCACCGCCTCGCCCTTGGGCGGAAGCGACGCCATCACGCGGTCCGAGACATAGACGATATATCCGACCCCGCGCACATCGATCAGGATATGGTCGCTGCCCTTGTAATCGATACGGCCAGAAAGTTTTCCGATCATGCGCCCGCTTTCAGAATGGCCCGCTGGAGATGCCCCGCAGACTGGCAATGGTGGGAATGGCAAATCGCGATGGCCAAAGCATCCGCCGCGTCCGCGCCCGCGATCTTGATCCCGGGAAGCTGGAGCTTGACCATATGGTCGATCTGCCGCTTGTCCGCGTGCCCCACACCGACCACGGCCTTTTTCACAGCGTTCGGGAGATACTCCCCGACCTCGAGCCCCGCTTGCGCAGGCACGAGCAAAGCCACCCCGCGCGCCTGCCCCAGTTTGAGCGTGGCTACAGCGTCCTTGTTCACAAAGGTCTGTTCCACGGCGGCGGCAGTCGGCGCATAGGTTCGGAACACTTCGGTCAATTGGCGATGAAGGGACAAAAGCCGCTCCGACAGCGCCGCAGCCCCGTCGGATTTGCAGATACCATTCGCCACATGGGTCAAACGGGAGCCATCAACGTCGATGATTCCCCATCCCATGTTGCGAAGACCCGGATCGATTCCGATCACCCGCATGCTCTGCCCCTTGTTTTTGTTCTGGAACAAGGACTAGCACAAAACAAGAACACCCGCCAAGCCCTTTGTCCGTCGCCTATTCGCGACCCTTCGAAAACGACATGCGACGCCCGTTCTCGGATTTGCCCGAAAACCAAGCAAAACAAAGGCGATTTGCACGAAATGAGGCATGCTGTGAATGCATAAGAACTATGCAAAAACACATTCTGGTGCTGCGCTGCAGCAAAGTTTATCTGCCGCTCGAAACGAATTTTGGTCAGCGTTTGACCCACAGGAGATTGTCCGATGATCGAAGTAAACCAGTCCCGCGCCCTCAGCCCTCGCGCATTCTATATCGCATATGTTGCCTGCCTTGATGCCATCGATGCGGTCAAGCATGCCTATGCCCGCCACAAGACCAAGCGCGAACTCGAAGCGCTCAGCGACCACGAGCTTGCCGATATCGGCCTCACGCGCTCGATGATCGACAATATCTGATCAGTCGGCGGAAACGAACGTCGCTATCCGAGAGGTTAAGGGGTCGATCTTGAGAAGAGCGGCCCCTATTTGCTCGGGCAAGGTGCCCTGAGCCATCGCAAGGCGTTGTTCTTCAAAGTGATCGGCACCGATGCTTGTGACCGCAATCGTCTTGAGCACGAAAAACAACCCCACGACAACGAACAGCGCCGCAAATGGAAAGCGCACGTCGATTTGGCGCGGACGCAACACAGGGTGCTGTCCCACCTTGAAATCGACGCCGTAGATCGACTGCATCCGATCTTCGAACGACGGCTCGCGCCATTGGACTGGGTTTTGACGTGACTGTGACATTACTCAACTCGGGACCTAATCTACCCAAGCTGTATGCCAAATATGTGGCGGTCCACTGGCATAAGTCGGGCGAAATCATGGCACTGTCGCCAGAGCGCGATCAATCCTTGCGCATGGTGAGCGTTGTCCAGTCTCCGATGCTCGATCGCTTATAAGAGCCGAAACCGTTTGCCCGATAGGTCTCTTCCACCGAATCGGCTTGCTCGTTCAGAATACCCGACAGGATGATGAAACCGCCGCTTACGAGGTGCGCCGACATCTCTGGTGCAAGAGCGATCAGCGGACCTTTGAGGATGTTCGCAAAGATCAGATCAAAGGGCGCAACCTCGGCCAATGCGGGGGTGTCGAACCCTGCCGCTTCGACACAGGTCACCTTGCCGACAAGCCCGTTCGCGACGACATTCGCCTCTGCCACATCCACAGCTACGCGGTCGATGTCGGAGGCAAGGATCGGAACGCCGTCCCAAACCCGCGCCGCCGCCATGGCAAGCACGGCCGTGCCGCAGCCGATATCTGCAACCTTGCCTGCTGCTAGTCCCTCATCAAGCAGCGCGTCGAAAGCCTTGAGACAGCCCAGTGTCGTGCCGTGATGGCCCGTGCCAAAGGCCATCGCCGCATCGATCAAAAGCGGAACGCGGCCCGAAGGCACTTTGTCGGCGTCATGGCTGCCGTAAACGAAAAATCGTCCCGCTTCGACGGGCGCAAGCTCACGGCGAACCTTGGCGACCCAGTCCTGATCGGGGATCTCCGAAACCACGAACCCGTTCGCCTCATGCATTGCGGCAAGCAGAGCAAGCCCCGCCTGATCGGGTTCTTCGGTGAAATAGACCGCGACTTCCCACAGCCCCGAGTCGTCCTCGACCTCGAACGTGCCGACGCCTGTCGGTTCGGGGAGAAGGTTCTCGCATTTCTCAGCCAAGGCCTCTGCCGCAAGTTGACCGTTGATCGTGGTGATGGCGCTATAAGTCGTCATAAAAGTCTCATTCAGCAGGAGCCGCGATAGGGCGGGCAAAGATTGTCTCGTTCCCGGGCATCGGGTGGCGCGGGATCAAAAGCGCAAGAAGGAAAGACACCGAGGCCATTCCTGCGGCAAGAACAAACACCAAGAGCGGCGAATAGAGCCAAAGAACCCCAAGAACAACAGGCAGAAAAACCGCCGCGATATGGTTGATGGTGAAAGCCACCGCTGCAGTCGGGGCGATATCACCCGGTTCGGCGATCTTTTGGAAATAGGTTTTGAGCGCCAGCGCCATGGCAAAGAAAATGTGGTCCACCACATAAAGGACCGAGGCCACGACAACACCCCAACCGAACCAATAGACCCCGCCATAGGCCAGAAAGACCGTCACAAGCCCCGCATATTCGATGAGGAGCGCGCGCCGCTCGCCAAACTCGGAGACAACGCGTCCAATCACGGGAGCAAGCACCATATTGGCGATCAGGTTGATCAGGAAGAGCCCCGTCACCTCGTGCACTTCAAAGCCAAATTTCTCGACCATCATGAAGCCCGCGAAAACCACGAAAATCTGACGCCGCGCGCCCGCCATGAACTGGAGCGCATAGTAAAGCCAATAGCGCTTGCGCAGGATCATCTTTTTGACCTGCGGATTGGGTGACTCGAATTGCGGATAGGCAAAGTAGCAGAACACCGCGATCACGGCCGCAATCCCACCACCGACGAGGTAGACAAGACTATAGCTCAGATCAAAGGCCTTCCACGTCACGACGATGGCCCCATAGGCCACAAAGGTCGCCGCCGATCCCGCTGCCAGAAGCCAACCGAGCATTTGCGGCGCTTTTTTCTTGTCGATCCACTGAAGCTGCAGCGACTGGTTCACCGTCTCGTAGTAGTGGAAACCGATCGACGACAGGAGCGTGATGGTCAGAATACCGCCCAGCGTCGGGAAAAAAGCCGTCACCGCTGTCGCGACCCCCAAAAGGAAAAGCGACAGCACGCCAAGCACCTGTTCGCGCAGGACCATGATCACAAGGATCACACCAATGGCGAGGAACCCCGGAATTTCGCGCACGGTGTGCAAAAGCCCGATATCGCCGCCATCGAAATTTGCGACCTCGACCACAAAGTTATTGAGGAGCGCCGACCACACGTTAAAGGCCACCGGCATTCCCATCGCCATGAGAAAAAGAAGCGAGATCGGTCGCCGCCAAAACGGGAGGGACTGCGCATCGGACAATTTTACAATTCTAGCCATATGCGTTCGATACGCCGAAAGCCGCTCAATGGCGAGAGGGAAACGCGCAACAGATATGCCAGTTTTGGCAAAGCGCGCCGCTAGTAGAAACTCTGCGGATCAATGTCGATAGAAAGCCGCACTGAACTCGGCACCCTGACTTGCGCGACCCATGCGGCCAAAGCCTGTTGAATGGGCGCGCCCTTGGCTGCCTTGACCAAGAGCCGCACGCGGTGGCGCCCCCTGATCCGCGCGATCGGCGCAGGCGCGGGGCCATAGACCTGCGCCCCGATCTGACGGAGCGGTCCATCCCGCTTGGCAAGCTCGGACCCGAGATCGAACACCTCTTGAACCGACGGCGACGACAGCACGATCCCTGCCATGCGCCCATAGGGCGGTACGCCCGCCATACGGCGCTGCTCGGCTTCGGCGGCCCAGAAATCCTCTTCGTCGCCCGAAAGGATCGCGCGGATCACAGGATGCTCGGGCTGATAGGTCTGGAGCACGGCCTCCCCTTGGGCCTGTGCCCGACCCGCGCGGCCCGCCACCTGCCGCATGAGTTGGAACGTCCGTTCGGCTGCGCGAAGATCCGACCCCTGAAGTCCGAGATCCGCGTCAATCACCCCCACAAGCGTAAGCAGTGGAAAGTTATGCCCCTTGGCTACGATCTGGGTTCCGATGATAATGTCGGCCTCGCCCGCTGCGATCTGCTCGATCCGTTCCTTGAGCGCCTGTGCCGATCCGAACAGATCGGACGAGAGGATCACGGTCCGCGCATCGGGGAAAAGCGCCTCGACCTCTTCGGAAATCCGCTCAACTCCAGGCCCGACGGGTGCAAGTTTTCCTTCGACCTGACACGAGGGGCAAGCCTCGGGCATCGGCTTCGTCTCGCCGCATTGATGGCACATGAGCCGTTTGAGGAACCGGTGTTCCACCATCCGCGCATCACAATGATCACAAGCGATCTGATGGCCGCACGCACGGCAAATAGTAACGGGCGCATAGCCGCGACGGTTCAGGAACACGAGCGACTGCTCGCCCTTTTCGATCCGCTGCGTGATCCCCGACTGCAAGCTGGGCGAAATCCATCGGCCCGAGGGGACGTCCTCGCTGCGCATGTCGATCGCGCTCATCTTGGGCATCACCGCCTCGCCGAACCGCGAAACGAGATCGAGCCGCCGATACTTGCCCGCATCCGCATTCGCCCAGCTTTCAAGGCTGGGCGTGGCCGAAGCAAGAACAACCTGCGCGTCGTTCAAAGACGCCCGCAGAACCGCCATATCCCGCGCATTATAGAGCGCCCCGTCCTCTTGCTTGTAAGAGGTGTCATGCTCCTCATCGACGACGATTAGCCCAAGGTCGCGGAACGGCAGAAAGAGAGCCGAACGCGCACCGACAACCATCTGGGCCTCGCCCTGCCCCACCATTTTCCAACAGCGCCGACGCTCTGTCATCGTCACGCCCGAGTGCCATTCGGCGGGCATTGCCCCGAAACGCGCTTCAACCCGTGTGATGAATTCCGACGTGAGCGCGATTTCAGGAAGTAGCACCAAGGCTTGTCGACCCAGCCGAAGACATTCGGCCACCGCTTCAAGATAAACCTCGGTCTTGCCCGACCCCGTCACCCCCTTGAGCAAGGTCGTGGCATATTTGCCTTCCCGCATCCCTTGGGTGATCACTTCGGCGCAGGCCGCCTGATCCTCGGTAAGCGTTTTACCGCCATAGCTTGGATCAAGCCGCATATAGGGCGTATCGCGCGGCGTATCCTCTTCGCGCACGGCCCCCATCTTGACCAACCCCTTAACGACAGAGGTGCCGACCCCCGCCATTTCGGCCAGTTCGCCAAGAGTGAACGACAACCCGCCATAGTCGCGTAGAACCTCGATCACTCGCGCACGCGCTTCGGTAAGACGGTCGGGCACGCCCTCGCCCAGACGATAGACCTTGCGCATCGAAGGCGCATCACCAAGTCCGGGCGCACGGGTCGCAAGCCTCAGCATCGCGCTCATCGGCGTGAGGGTGTAATCCCCTGCTTTCAAAAGGAAACTGCGCATTTCTTCACGCATAGGCGCAACGTCGAGAACGCGTAGGATCGACCGCACCTTGGCATAGTCGAAATCGCCCTTGCCCTCGCCCCAGACGACGCCGAGAACCTTGCGCGGACCAAGCGGCACCTCGACGAAAGCGCCGCGCCAGCAGCCGCCTTCGGGGGCTTTGTAATCCAGAATCCGATCAAGGGGCTGTGCGGTCAACACGCCGACAAGCTCGCCCTCTTCAAAGAATTCCTTCACCTGCACTTGAGTCCCCGATCTGTTCATTTATGGGGAGGTATAGCTTTGATCGACCTTCGCCAACCCCGAAGCCCCCACATCGCCTTTGCATCTTTCAACCAAAAGATTGCAAAAACCTTGCATAAACCCTTATAAGGTTACCCAAAGTTCGCCAAGAATAACGAGTAGTCCAATGAGCCAAGGCGCGATGATCGACGAGAAAATCCGCGAAACCATCATGGCCGCGCCCGAAGCGCTGCTGGATGATACGGACATCATGCGCGCTCTGGTCGCCGCAAACGAACGCACAATGGGCGGCAATATCGTGGATCTGCGCGGAATCGCGATGGAACGGCTCGAGTCGCGTCTTGATAGGCTCGAGGACACCCACCGTTCGGTCATCGCAGCGGCCTATGACAACCTCGCTGGCACGAACCAGATCCACCGCGCGGTCTTGCGTATGATGGAACCCACCAAGTTCGAGGATTTCCTCAAAGACCTCGGCGGTGATGTCGCCGATATCCTGCGCGTCGACTCGATACGTCTCGTGCTCGAATCAGTCTCCAAGGCCGAGGACCCCGCGCTGCGCAAACTGGGCGACGTGCTTGCCGTGGCAGAGCCGGGATATGTGGAAACCTACGTCACCCAAGGGCGCAATACGCCGCTCCGCCAAGTCACACTGCGACAGGTGCAACCCGCCAAGGACTCTCTCTTCGGCGACAAGTCGGATTTCATTCGCTCCGAGGCGTGTCTCGTCCTCGATTTCGGCGAGGGGCGGCTTCCGGGAATGCTCCTGATGGGCTCCGAAGACCCGCATCAATTCAATCAGGCCCAAGGCACCGATCTTCTCGCCTTTTTCGGTGGAGTGTTCGAGCGCGCCATGCGGCGCTGGCTTGGCTGATCGGTGCTGTCTCCCGCACTCACGAGGTCCCTTGACGACTGGCTGGCCCACGCACGCGCAATCGACGGCGCATCGGGCAATACCATCAAAGCCTATCAGGCCGACGTTCTCGGCTTTCTCGGATTTATGGCGCAGCACCATGGCGACCAACAGGGTCTCGGCCCGATTTCCCGCCTGACGGTCAGCGATATGCGCGCTTGGATGGCCCATGAGCGCGGGCGCGGCGTCTCTGCGCGGTCGCTGGCGCGCTCGCTTTCCGCCGTCAAAACATTCTACCGTTGGCTCTCTGAACGCGAAGGCTTCGAGCCGACTGCCGTTCTTTCGACCCGCGCGCCCAAGTTCCAGAAGAAACTACCCCGCCCGCTCGCCCCAGATGCGGCAACCGATATGCTTTCCACCATCGATCTCCAATCCGGTGAGCCGTGGATCGCCGCGCGGGACGTCGCCGTGGTCACGTTGCTCTATGCCTGCGGGCTGCGGATCTCCGAGGCGCTCGGCCTCACGGGTGCCGCTTTTCCCCTCAAGGACGTGCTGCGCATCATAGGCAAAGGTGGAAAAGAGCGTCTCGTTCCCGTCCTGCCCGTCGCTCGATCCGCTGTCGCCGACTATGTCCGCACCTGCCCCTTCGATCTCGGGCCGTCCGAGCCGCTGTTTCGGGGTGCCCGCGGCGGACCGCTCAGCCCCCGCGCCATTCAAAAAGTTATGGAACAGGCCCGTCTTCAGCTCGGGCTACCTTCTTCGGCCACGCCCCATGCAATGCGTCACTCTTTCGCAACCCACCTTTTGAACGCTGGCGGCGATCTGCGCACCATTCAAGAGTTGCTCGGGCACGCGTCTCTCTCTACGACCCAAGCCTACACCGCCGTCGATACGGCCCGCCTGATGGACGTCTACAACCGCGCCCATCCCCACGCCCAATCGAACTGAGACCCCAATGTCGATCGAACGCAAAGCCCTGCTCGTCCATCTTTTCACCGCCACAGGCGCGGTCTTTGCGATGCTCGCCATGCTCGCAGCGGTCGACGGGCTCTGGGACGAAATGTTCATGTGGCTTGTCGTCGCCTTCTTCGTGGACGGAATCGATGGCCCTCTCGCGCGCCGCTATCAGGTCAAGCTCAACGCCCCCGTGTTCGACGGCGTGCTTCTGGATCTGATCATCGACTATCTGACCTATGTCTTCGTCCCCGCCTATGCGCTCTTCAAATCGGGGCTGCTGCCGGGATGGACAGGATGGATCGCTATCATCGTGATCACCTTTGCATCGGCGCTCTACTTTGCCGATACCCGCATGAAGACCAAGGATTACAGCTTCTCGGGCTTCCCTGGATGCTGGAACATGGTGGTTCTGGTGCTCTTTGCGCTGCA
The DNA here is from genome assembly GCA_023255435.1 of Marivivens sp. GTDB lineage: Bacteria > Pseudomonadota > Alphaproteobacteria > Rhodobacterales > Rhodobacteraceae > Marivivens. Next base: position 1,538 of record JALRIK010000005.1, on the reverse strand, counting down.
CCCCAACTTCTGGGTGATCCTCGCGCTCGTCGTGGTTCTAGCCGTTGCGATGTTCCTGCCGATCAAATTCGTGCATCCCGTGCGCACCGAGCGCTGGCGCATCGTCACCCTGCCAATGGCGCTCGCTTGGACGGGGTTCGCGGGCTGGGCCGCATGGGTCGGCTTCCATCCCGAAAGCTGGGCTCACTTCGGGCTGGTCGTCACCTCGATCTATCTGATCAGTGCAGGGGCCTTGCAGCAAATCCGCTACGGCAAGGACGGCTAGAGCGCTTTGGTCATAAGGCGATGCGCAATCCCTGCATCGTCGAACTCTGGCCCTTCGGCCACGAACCCGAGCCTCTCGTAAAAAGCAATCGCCGAGACCTGCGCATCAAGCCGCGCCTCAGTAAACCCTGCGGCCTTGGCGTGACCAAGCACCGCCTCCATCAAGCGCCGACCAAGTCCCGTTCCCCGCGCGGCCTTGATCACGGCAACGCGTTGCACCTTGGCATAGCCTCGATCAAGCAGACGCGCGGTGCCCAAAGGGACACCGTTCTCCCGCGCCAGAAAATGAACGCATTGGTCCTCAAGCGCATCAAGCTCGAGCTCAGGCGGCACATTCTGCTCTTGCACAAAAACGGTGGTGCGGATGGCGTAACAGGCTTCGCGATCCTGAGCACTCGTGACAACGGAAATCATATCAACCCCTCGAAAGCCGATGCGAAAAGGGCGCCCGAAGGCGCCCCGATCCCTATCCAAGCGCCGCGTCACAGCGACCACAGACACCCTCGTGTTTGTGGGTCCCCACATCGGGCAGGATCTTCCAGCAGCGCTGGCACTTTTCGCCTTCGGCCTCTTGGAATACCACGGCCACACCCGCGACATCGCCCATGCGGAATGCATCCTCGGGCGCAGGATCACTGGTCAAAACGATCCCCGAGGTGATGCAAAGATCGTCGAAGGCGACGGTCTTGAGCGCACCCAGAACGTCTTGATCTTCGACATGCACCACAGGGGCCGCCTCAAGGCTGGCACCGATGACCTTGGCCGTGCGCTGGATTTCCAGCGCGGCGGTGACAACGCGGCGCACCTTGCGGATGTTGGCCCACTTCGCGGCCAGTGCTTCGTCTTTCCACGCAGCGGGCGTTTCGGGAATATCGGTAAGATGCACCGATGCGCCCTCTTCCTTGTGCCGCTCGAGCCAGACCTCTTCCATCGTGAACACGAGGATCGGGGCAAGCCATGTGGTCAGGCGGTTGAACAGGATGTCCATGACCGACTGAGCTGCACGGCGGCGCGGCGTGTCGCCATCACAATAAAGAGCATCCTTGCGGATATCGAAGTAATAGGCCGATAGGTCCACGGTCGCAAAGTTGAACAGCGACTGGAATACGCCTTGGAAGTCATACTCGGCGTAGCCTTTGCGGACGACCTCGTCCAGTTCGGCCAGACGGTGCAGAACCCAGCGTTCCAGTTCCGGCATGTCTTTCGGATCAACGCGCTGCGCTTCGTCGAAACCGGACAGCAAGCCAAGCATAAAGCGCATGGTGTTGCGCAGG
>JALRIK010000059.1 GCA_023255435.1 Marivivens sp. | reverse complement strand
CACAGCCTCTCAATGCGACCATCACTGACTGACCAACCCACCTCTCTCAGAAGGTAGGCCACTCTGCGATAGCCATAACGGCCATACTGTCGGGCAAACTCAATCATATCCGCAACAAGTCTCTCTTCATCCGCACGCCCTTTTGGGGGATTACGTTGTGTGGACCGATGTTGTTCAAGCACAAGACAGGCTCTGCGCTCTGAAACATCCAATTGGGTGCGAACATGATCAATACATGCCCTGCGACGAGCGGGGCTTAGAAGTTTCCCCGTGCAGCTTCTTTTAAGATCAGCTTATCGAGCGTCAGATCAGAAACAGCTCTTCTTAGCTGTTCATTCTCTTTTTGTAGGCGTTTGAGCTCTTTCAATTGATCAACGCCCATACCGCCATACTGTCTGCGCCAGCGATAATAGGTCTGCTCAACAACACCAATTTGTCTGATCGCATCAAGACGGGACAATCCTTGCCCAATCAACACCTCAACTTGACGCAACTTCGTAACGATCTCTTCGGGCTTTGGTCGTATGTTTGCCATTCCTGGTCCTCCGTTTCCTAAACATAGCGGTGGACCGGTTCAGTGGGGGAGGCTCAACCTCGTTGTTCGTGACCTTAAGGACGAAAGCCTTGAGAGGTTCAGACAGATTTCCTTCGATGAACGGAAACAAGAAGTCGTGGTGTGTGAACAAAGACCAACGAGGTTGAAGCACACAACGCCACTTTTATACCTTGATGCGACTGCGGATAGTATGGTGACGAATGCATATCTCGGTCCTATGCGCCAACACTCGATTGATGTCTTCCAAACCGCAGTTGTCACACAGGTTCATGATCGCACTGGGAGCAACAGTTCTTGGGCAGAGAAAGTTGAACAGGAAAAGGCTAATCTAAAGCGTGATGATTACGACAATCAGAACAATGATGTAGCACGGCTTATCGTAGTACTGAACACGTGGGTTGACCTCGGCGAGAAGCCACTATTGATCGGACACAAAGCTCTTGTGGACTTCCTTAAAGAACATCCTCTAGTTCACGCCAAGGTAAGGCTTGCCCACTTTATGTCGGTCAGAGGGAGCAACGATTACAAAGATTGTTCCGTGATCTTCATAACTGGACGGAATCAACCAAGCTATGATGCCATTACTCGACAGGCCATGTCAGTATTCGGCCCAGAAGCGATACCAATCGTTCCTGACGACCCCACAGACATGCCTGAAGACATTGTGGACTATTGGCTATCTGAGCGAAGTAATCAAAATCCTTCAGCTATTGCTGTTCCTGTGTTCAGTGATCCAAGGGTTGAAGCAGTGCACAAGCAACTCAGAGATTCAGAAACCCTTCAGAGTATTGCTCGACTACGGCTTGTTTGGTCGGACTATCAAAAGCACGTCTTCTTGTTGTCTAACCTACCGATAGAGATGCCCGTTGATCATCTCGTTAGCTTCGATTCATTGCTCCCTGATAGGCTTGAGCAAGAGTTGTTGAAGCAAGGTGACTTGCCGCTTACATCTCTGGGTATGGAGCAGATGAGGCCTGACCTTGGTTTAACTCATGATGCCATTAAGTCGATCTATCGTAGGTCTAGCGCCAGTACACCACATGCTATGCTGAGGTTCGTTCCTGCCTTGGCACGAGCTTCAGTTCAGATAGCTACATTCAAAGCTGGGAAAGTCCGAAAGACACAACATCAGCACATGTTCTTGCCTAAACGTTATGATGGTGACCCACATTCTGCGACCTATCTGCCATGGACCTATGAGCAGGTACTGGAACATCTTGAAGCTGGATGGGGTACAGATGCTGTCACAGACTTGCAGGTCGGTTATCTGCATGAGGGTAACACAGAGATTGCGGGGGATGAGTAACCGTTAAAGGGTCAGGTTCCTATTATATACTATAGCACTTTGACCCATTAAGCACTCTACGGTGTCTATACCCCCGCATCAGAGTACGTCACCCTGATAGTAGTTCACACTGGAAAGCCATCAGAACCCTGATCCCCACGAATACTCTGGCTGTCATGAACTGAGTGATCACACCACAGCCAATACCCTCGGTTCTTCTCAGCCTGTGTATCGTGGGGATGCACTTACACACGACCAGCACCTTATCGTCTCTTGTCTCTTCTGTGTCGTGATCTCTAAAACCCAATCTCTGGCAGAGCACATGTACGTACTACCAGCATACCCCCTGTGGCCCATGCCCCCCGTATGGACTCTCAGTGGCACCCCAGGAGTCCAACTCTCGTATCTAGCTGGGTGGGACTCTGGAAAGCTTCATGTCCCTGTATGGCTCTCTGTGGGGCTCTCATGGGCTTCTCTGTGCTGGTACTAATGATTGTGGATTCCAATTGTGCCTCTAGTAAACACGACAGACCAAATGACAGACCATTCAGGACCGAGTTGAAGTGAACTCTTCCTTGTCGTATCAATGAATCCAATGCGTTAGCTTGACCTTGGGGCCTGAGAGAGGATCAATACACCCGTTACCCGCTCCAAACCTTCCCCTGATTACTTGCGCTTTTTCACCCGTCCCGGCGTTGTGCCGAAGCGGCGCGTGAACACCTTGGAGAAATGGTGCTTCGAGGAAAAACCGCAGGCAACAGAAACCTCCCAAAGACTCATTTCGGTGCTGGCAAGCAGATTGCGCGCATGTTCAAGCCTGAGGTTCAGATAGAAGCGCGCGGGCGGCATTCCGAGGATATCCCCAAAAAGCCGCTCCATCTGACGACGCGACAGACCCACGCGCTCGGCGATATCGTCAAGCGGCATAGGGTCCTCGCGGTTTTGCTTCATCAACTCAACCATGGCCGAAAGAGCGGGATTGCTCACCTGCGCAACCGCAGCCAATGACGAGCGCTGCGGCATATCCCGACCGATGGTCACACGGCGCAGGCACATGTCGGAAACAACGGCGGCGAAGCGCTGTCCATGATCCGATGCAACGATATCGAGGAAAAGATCAGTCGCAGCCGCGCCCCCGCCGCTCGTCATCACGCGATCGTCGATCTCGTATTTGTTCAGCGTCGGAGCAAGCTCGGGAAATGTTTCGATAAAGGCGGGCTGGTTTTCCCAATGCAGCGTGAACTTGCGCCCCTCCAGCACACCTGCGAAAGCCAAGGCCACCGCACCTGTGCACAGCCCGCCGACCTGCCCGCTGTTGCGGTAATGGCCACGCACGGCGGCGACGATCTGTTGATCCCCCGCAGCGGCGGGTTGATTGCCTGCACAAACGACCAACACGTCATCGCGCGCGGGCGGAGAAAAGGCGCTGTCGACATGGATTGCGATCCCGCTCGAACTCGACACGGGCTGACCATCCATCGAAACGACTGTCCAGCTGTAGAGCGGTTTTTGCGAAAGCTGGTTGGCTATCCGAAGAGGCTCGACCGCCGAGGAAAAGGCAAGGAGCGTGAAGGACGGACAGAGGACAAAGACAAACCGCTTGGTCCCCTTTGCCTGAATTCCAGAGTCGAAATACGCGGCACCACTTGGCACCAAAGGCTGGCGATCCATCAAGATCACTTCTCCGCTGTTCACAGCGTTCTTAATAGCCAATCTCGACGTTGTTCACCATTGGAAAGATGAAGCCCCTGATATCACCAAAAGTTTTGCGCCCCTGCGACAGCTTGCCACTTGGAAGCTTGCATCTCGGGCCCATCTGGAACCCTGCGAACACTAAATGGGGTATCACATGTTTAAAGGACTGTTTCTTTCGCTTGTTCTCATCATCGGCGGGATGCTCGGATTGCCCGCCCTGATGCTGGCGATGGTCTAACGGAAGAGAGCGGCCCAAGTGCCGCTCTTTTTTGCTTTCGGGGGGGATCAGGTGGGTATCCAGCCCTGATAGGTCGGATCACCGTCCTTCATCGGTAAACTCACCGGAAGCCCACTGCGCGCCGACTGATAAACCGCGCTCACAAACTCAATCGAGCGTCGCGCCTCTGCAATATTAACGAATTCGGATTCGAGACCGCGCATCGCATTAAAGACCTGACGTGAAAATCCGACCTGTCCACCCTCTTGCTCGGGCGTTGCGGCGATCACGGCATCGACCTTTTCCTGAGTGACGGGGGCACGAGCGGTAAAGGTCCAGTCCCCTTCGGCGGGCGCATAAGGATTGGAGCCGCTTTCTGCGGTGAGCCCCTCGAAGCAAAACCGCAAACGCGTCGTATTCGTCGCGCCGCCCAAAGTCACCGAACTTGTCGCCAAAGCGCCAGATGTCATCTGAATGGCAAGCGCGGCGCAGTCTTCGACTTCGATTTCGTTCACGCGGGTGTCGACCTTGGCATAGACGTTATCGACCGAACCGAGCACGAAAGACAAAAGATCATGCATATGGATGGCGTGCCCTAGGATTGCGCCGCCCTGCTCGCCTTTCCATGTGCCGCGCCAATCGACGGCATAATAGACCGCATCGCGATTCCAATGGGTCTCCATCGAGGCGACAAAAGCACGCCCTGCAAGTCCACTCTCGATGAGTGCCATAAGGCGCGCGATGCCGTTCCCGAAGCGATACTGAAAGACCGGATAAACCGTGCGGCCCGTTTCCTTGGAAATTGCGATAAGACGATCTACATCGGCAACCGAATTCGACAGCGGTTTTTCGCAAATGACGTCCTTACCCGCCTGCATCGCTCTGGCAGTAAAGGAAAAATGAAGATGCGGCGGAAGACAGATATCGACCAGCTCGATATCGGGGTCCGACAATATCTCGTCGAAATCGGCGGTCAGTTTGGTTTGGCTTTGCGGCGCGACAAACGCTTCGGCCCGTGCAACATTGGTGTCGCATATCGCAGAGACCTCGAACAGATCGGGGAGTTGAAGATAGGCGTTGTAATGCTTTTGCCCGATCCCCGCGCCGATGATGGCAACGTTTACTTTCTTCATTGCAAGGCTCCTTCGGCCAGCATTTGGGCGCGAATGGCGATGTCCATCGCGCGGAAGGTATGGGCTTGGGTTACAGCCGTTTCGGTGCGGTCTTTGATGTCGGCGCAGATGCGGGCAAAATAGGGAAGCGGCATATCGCGGCAATCGATGACCTCGGCCCCCTGCTCGTTCGCGATCAAGAGCTGGTCGCCTTTGTTCCCGTTCGCCAGATCGATATACTTGCGCAGCTCGATATAGCCCTTGTCGCCCATGATGGTCAGCCGTCCGTCCCCCCACATAGGGAGCCCCTTGGGCGTGAACCAATCAACCCGCACATATCCGTGGCCTTTATCGCCCTGAAGCACGAATTCGCCAAAATCCTGCATGCCCGGATGGTGCGGAAGGGTCTTGTTCGCCACTGTCGCGTGTTTGATGGTCACATCGGTCGAGCCTGTGAAATGCAGGAACTGATCCACCTGATGCGAGGCGATATCGGTGATGATCCCGCCATAGCGTTTACGCTCGAAGAACCACGCAGGACGGGTCTGAAGGTTCTGCTTGTGCGGACCGAGGCCGACGGTCTGGATCACGGTGCCGATCGCCCCCGCTGCCACCAGTTCTTCGGCTTTGGCCACGCAAGGAACTTGAAAGCGCTCGGAAAAGTTCACGGTCCAGATGCGTCCCGTCTCTTCCACGGTCTTGCGGATTTCGGCAAGCTGTTCGAGCGTCGTGCATCCGGGTTTGTCGACCATCACATCCTTGCCCGCGCGCATCGCCTCGATCGCAAGAGCGGCGCGGTCCTCGGGAACCGCCGCAATCAGGATCATGTCGACCGTCGGATCGTCGAGGATCTCGTGGCGGTCGGCAACGCGTGTCAGCGACGGATATGTCTCCTGAAACTTCTCGGGGAGCGCCCAATCCTCGGAGGTCCACCATTTTTCGGCCGAGCAGCCCTCTTTAAGCATTTTGCCCAGCATGCCGAAAATATGGCCGTGGTCGATCCCGATCGCCGCAAGTTTCAAACCTTGTCCCGCAGACATCTATAGTCCCTTTTCTACTATAACGCGCTGTCCCGTCGCGCCAGATTTAACGATTGCCTCGATCAGGGCATGAACCTCCAAGGCGCTCTGCCCGCTCGCTACGGGTGCGCGTCCACTATCGATGCAATCGAGAAAGTCTTTGATCACCGCCCTGTGCCACGCGGAGGTAAAGGCCATGGGATCGCCCCCCGCCCCAGTCGCTTGTGCGGCGCCGATGGTCTCGGTCTCGCCGCCATGCCACGAAAGGACAAGCTCGGCTGAGCGCAGCGTGACAGAAACATGCGCATAGTGAAGGATGATCTCTTCAGTGCGTCCGGGATAGGTCGCAGTTGAAGCAAAGAGGCTCCCCATCGCGCCGTTTTCGAACCTCAGACCCGCAGAGACGAAATCTTCGGTCTCCATCTCGTGAAAGGCCGAGGTATGACACATGGCCGTGACCTCGGAGACGGGACCCGCAAACTGAAGGGCAAGGTCCATCGTGTGGATCGCCTGACTGATCAGAACGCCGCCACCGTCCCGCGCAATCGTCCCACGTCCCAGTTCGTCATAATAGGATTGCCCGCGCCACCACGGCACAGAAATCTCGACCAACCGCAGCGGGCCGAAGTCCCTTTCCTCCAAAAGCGCCCGAAGGCGCAGCGCAGAGGGCCGCACGCGATGCTGGAGCACAATCCCCAAAGGCACGCCTTTGGCCGCGCAGAGCGAAACGAGATCGCGCGCAGCGGCGAAATCCCGTTCGACAGGTTTTTCCATAAGGATCGGGATGCCCGCCCCCGCCAATGCCTCGACATAGGGGAGTCTGGCGTTCGGCGGAGTGATCAGCACGACCGCATCGGGTTTAGCCCCGATTAGATCGGAGATGTCCGAAAAAGCAGTCGCCCCTGCAAAGCAGCCTTGGTGACGCGCCAGAAAACGCTCGGCACTGGACGCGCTTCGGGTAAGCACGCCCAGAAGCGTCAGGTCTTGGGGCAGCGCGGCAAAGCTTTCGGCATAGGCCGAAGCCACCATGCCGCAGCCGATCAAGGCAATAGACTTAGGCCTTTGCGTCATGATCATCCCAGTCGGATACCACGAGCATCCAGCATCGTTTGCACATCAACAGTGCCGCCGCTTTCGATCGACATATTCGCGGCAATCCCTGTGAGGATTGACCAGCCCCCCGCCACATGATCGGACGCGCGTCCGAAGCGGTCGGGTTCCATATTCTCGGGATCGAAAATATATCCAAGCATAACGGGGTCCGCGCCCCCATGATGTCCCTCTGCGGTGGGCACATCGATCTTTTGGGGGGCTTGCCCCGCGAGATGCAGTTCCGTCCAGACAGCGTCTTTGCCCGCGCGGGCCCGTTCGCCGCCAAAGACGCCGTGCACTTCGACATGTTTATGGATCAGCTCGCCCTTGGTGCCCTGAAAACGGATTTCCAGACCTTCCCAAGGCGAATAGGCGGTCAGCGTGTAATTCGCAAAGACTCCCGAGGCATAGGCTATATGGGCCTGCATGGTGTCTTCGATCCCGATCTCTTCGTCAAAGACACACAAATCGCGGAAATAGCCGTCCTCGTGCTCCGCCTCGCGATAAAGCGGACGAAGGGCGGCATCCGCGTCCATATCCAGTTCAAAGTCGCATTTGTCGGCAACTTTGCAGGTGGCGCAGCGCGGCCCGCGGCCTTCTAGCCCGAACTCGACCGCTGTTTCAGGACGATAAAACGCGCGACGCCCCGAGGCCGTCACTTTGGTCGGAACCGACCCCAGCCACCAGTTCAAAAGATCGAAATGATGCGTGGATTTATGCACCAAGAGACCGCCCGAGTTTTCCTTTTGACGATGCCAACGGCGGAAATAGTCGGCACCGTGCACACGGTCGAGATGCCAGCGGAAATCCACGGCCGTGATCTCGCCGATCGTGCCTGCCGCCAGCATCTCCTTGATCTGGGTGCGCGCAGGCGAATAACGATAGTTGAACGTTACGCGCACCTGACGACCCGTTCGGCGCTGCGCTTCGGTGATCTGGCGTAGCGACGAAAGGTCGATCGTCATCGGTTTTTCGCAGATCACATCGCAGCCCGCCTCGAAGGCGCGCACGATGTAATGTGAGTGGAGGAAATCAGGCGTGGTCACGACCACAGTATGGGGCTTTTGCTCTTCGATCATCTGATCGAATGCCGACGCGTCATAGGTTGCGACCCCGTTTGTTCCTTGTTTTGCAGCGGCTTGCGCAGCAATGTTCAAGCGATGGGGATTGCTGTCGCACATCGCGACGATTTCGTGTTTTTCGGAATAATCTTCGGAAACGGAGTCGCGGAACATCGCATGACGCGAGCCGCAGCCGACGATGGCCAGTTTCATTCTTCCAATGCCTCATGTTCGAACGGGACGCGATCACCATTGTGATCAAAGATATGGACATCACTTGGTTCAAAGCCGAAGTTGACGGACTGTCCCATCGCATACTTTTCCTTGCCGTTTGTCTGGACCAGAACCTTTTGGCCTGAGGGCAAGGACGTATGGAGAAGGATTTCGCTACCCAGATACTCGACCAAATCGATCTTTGCTTCGACTGTGACCGACCCTGCGCCCAGAACAAAGGCTTCGGGACGGATACAGACGGTCACGCGATCGACATTCCGCTCGAGCCCCTTGATCTCGAAACCGGAGAAATCGGCCATCGAGATGTGAATGCCGCCCGCACCCTTGGTGGCTTTAGCTTCGAACATATTGATCTTGGGCGAGCCGATGAACCCCGCGACAAAGAGATTGGCGGGACGGGTATAAAGCTCTTGCGGGGTGCCGACCTGTTCAATTGTGCCTTTGCGCAAAACAACGATACGGCTGGCCATGGTGGTCATGGCCTCGACCTGATCGTGGGTCACATAGATCATCGTCGTGCCAAGCTTGTTATAAAGCGAAGCCAACTCGACCCGCATTTGCACGCGCAGCTCTGCATCAAGGTTCGAGAGAGGTTCATCGAAGAGAAACAACTTGGGTTCGCGCACGATCGAACGACCAATCGCGACACGCTGTTTCTGCCCGCCCGACAGCTGGCGCGGTTTGCGCTCGAGAAGCGGCTCGATCTGGAGAACGCGCGCGGCCTCGTTGACACGGGCGTCGATCTCGGCCTTCGGAAGCTTCATGTTCTGGAGACCGAAGGCAAGGTTCTTGCGCACCGACATGTGCGGATAAAGCGCATAGGACTGGAACACCATCGCAAGCTCGCGCTTGGAGGCGGGAAGATCGTTGACGATCTTGTCCCCGATGGTGATGGTGCCGTCCGTGATGTCCTCAAGGCCTGCAATCATGCGCAGCAAGGTCGATTTGCCACAGCCCGACGGCCCGACGAGCACCAGAAATTCACCATCGACGATGTCGAGTGTCAGGCCCTTCATGACGCTGACTGCGCCATAAGATTTTCCGACGTTGCGGAGGGATAGTCCTGCCATTTTCGTATTTCCTTATTTCATGCCGGACGTGGCAATGCCGCGCACAATCAGTTTCTGGAACGCCACAAAGAAGATGATGACGGGCACCAGAGAGAGCACGGACATCGCGAACATCTGCCCGTATTGCGACTGACCATCCACATCGAGGAAGAGCCGGAGCGCGAGAGGCACGGTGTAAGATTTGATATCGTTGAGATAGATCAGCGGGGCGAGGAAATCCTCCCAGACCCAGATCAGCGAAAAGATCGCCGCCGTGCCCATTGCCGGCAGCGAAAGCGGAAGAATGATCACCCAATAGATCTTGAACGGCGAACATCCGTCGATCATTGCTGCTTCATCAAGCTCGCGCGGGAGCTGGCGGAAAAATTGCACCATCAAGAAGATGAAGAACGCATCCGACGCCAGAAAACGCGGCACGATGAGCGGCAGATAGGTATCCACCCAGCCGAGATTGAGGAACAGCACATACTGCGGGATGAGGACCACATGATAGGGGATCATCAGGGTCATCATCATCAGCGCGAAAAAGAGGTTCTTGCCGGTAAACTCGAGCCGCGCAAAAGCATAAGCCGCAAACGAACAGGACACGAGATTGCCGATCACTGACAGCACCGTGACAATCGTCGAGTTCGTATAGAACACCGAGAAAGACTTGGGCAGCGCGTTCCAACCATCGATATAATTCGACCAGACGAACTCGGACGGCCAAAGACCGAGTTGGCCGAAGATCTCGTTCTCGGGTTTGACCGAGGCCGAAAACAGCCACAACAGTGGGTAAAGCATTATGAACGACAAGACGATCAGGAACGCGTGCTTCATCAGCCGCGCTTGACGGGCGCGCTTTTGCTGGACGAGGCGCAGCGCATGGGCGACCTCTGCGGCCCGTTCCATTTCTGCGGTCATATCAGTCGCGGTCGTTTTCATAATGCACCCAATATTTCGAGGTCAGGAAGGAAATCGCCGTGAAGAACGCGATGATGATCAAGAGCACCCAAGCCAGCGCCGAGGCATAGCCCATGCGGAAGAACTTGAAAGCTTCGTTGAAGAGATAAACCGTATAAAACAGAAGACTGTCTGCAGGCGCCCCGGTCCCGTTCGAGATGATGAAGGCCGACGAGAAGGTCTTGAAGGATTCGATCGTCTGCAAAACGAGATTGAAGAAGATCACCGGCGCAAGGAGCGGCAAGGTAATGCGGAAAAACTGGCGCGGCTTCGAGGTTCCGTCGATCTCGGCCGCCTCGTAAAGATCGCGCGGAATGCCGCGTAGACCTGCAAGAAAGATCAGCATCGGCGAGCCGAATTGCCACATCGCCAGAATGACCAGAGTATAAAGCGAGGTCGAAGGCTGCGATATCCATCCGATCCCTTCGATCCCGAAAAGACCGAGAATGCCGTTGATCACACCGTCGATCTCGAAGAGCTCGCGCCAGAGGATCGCAATCGCGATCGAAGCGCCAAGAAGCGACGGAAGATAGAAGATCGCCCGATAAACCCCGATAGAGCGGAGCCCCTTGTCCAAAAGCATCGCCACCCCGAGCGCCATGGCAAGTCGCGCAGGCACCGAAAGAAACACATAAGTAAAGGTGACGTTCAGCGCCTTCCAGAAACGCCGGTCGCGGGTGAACATATAATCATAGTTTTTCAAGCCCACCCAGCGCGGGTCAGACACCATATCGTAGCGGGTGAACGACAGATAAAGCGAGGCAAGAATGGGTCCGAGAGCCAAAAGGAAAAAGCCCAGAAACCAAGGCGTCAGGAAAATATACCCCGGCGCATTTCGAGCGAGAAAACGTTTCATGACGTGCCAATCGTTTGAAAAGGGCTGACCCGAAAACTCGGATCAGCCTGCAAGGTCTTAGCGAGCGCGGTCGATGATATCCTGCGCTTCCTGAATGAAGTCGGCAGCAGCATCCTGTGCCGACATCTGGCCAAGCACGACCTCGGTTCCCACGCGCATAAAGGCATCGCGCACTTCGCCTGCACCCTTGGGCTGCGGAAGAGGCAGCGGGCCGACCTTGTCCTGGATCGCGTTGAAGTAATCGACCGACAGCTTTTCGGAGGGCGTAAAGCTCGGGGCCAGCGCGGCACGCACATTGGCATTGGCGGGAATACCGCGCTCCAGACCGAGGATCTGGGTGCTTTCGGGATCGTTGATCCAGTTGTTCATATAGGCAATCGCCGCTTCGGGGTCTTTGGTGTCACGGCTGAGCGACATGAACATCGAAGGTTTGATGAACTGGGCGAAACCGCCACCGGGTTTATGCGGCACCATGGCTGCGCCGATCTCGTCGGTCATCAGCGACTGGATCGCAACAAGCTGGTTCGACCAGAAGAGCGACATTGCGGTCTCGCCTGTGACGATACCCGAGTCCGACATCTTGACGTCCAGGATCACGGTCTTGTCCGCAGGAGCGACAACACCTGCATTGCGCAGATCGCTCCAATACTGCCAGTAGGAAGCAACGTCTTCGACGGTGCCGGTGATATTGCCGTCGGCATCATAGAAATCGCGGCCTTCCTGACGGGTCCAACCTTCGAGATTTTCGATGGCAAGCGAGAAGTCGTCCGCGCCGCGCGCGCCCGTTTTCGTGGTGATCTGTTCACATGCCGCTGCAAAGTCGTCGCGGGTCCAATTGATCACATCCGCCGAAACACCCGCCTCTTCGAAGAGCCGCTTGTTGAAGGGGATCACCTGACTGTTCGAGCCGATGTTAAGCGCGTAAAGCTTGCCGTCGACCATACCGCCCGAAAGCGGACCCTTGTCGAAGTTGGAAAGATCAAGGCCGTTGCCGATATATTCATCAAGCGGCAGAAGCGCGCCGCGATAGACGTATTCAAAGAGATACCGGTAGTCCATCTGGACCAGATCAGCCATGTTCTTGCCTGCCGTCTGGGTCGCCATTTTGGTCCAATAATCGCCCCAACCGATGGTTTCGCCCGAGACTTCGATTTCGGGATGGCTCTTCTGGAAGGCTTCGATCACTTTGAATGTGCGCTCGTCGCGGTTCGGGTTGCCCCACCAGAAATGGCGGATCGTGCGATCTGCAGCAAATGCGGGCATCGCAGGAAGCGCTGCCGCTGCGGCAAAGCCGCTGATCGTTCCAAGCGCTTGGCGCCGAGACATCTTAGTCATTGTATTTCCTCCCTAAGTCCGGCTGTTACCGGTGTTTTGAAAGTTGCGGCCCGCTCCACCTTTGGGCCGATCAAAGCCTCAGATGTAGGTCCTGAGGTATTCCGACAGACAGAGCATCGCCATCGCCTGCCCATAGGGCATCGAGGTCCGCGGGATCTGTTTGTAAAAGTCGAAGTCGTGCCCCATTGCCGTGCCGAAGGACACATTGAGAAGCTCGCCTTGTGCGTTGATATTGCCGACGACGGCCTCGACCGCTTTTTCGGCAACGGGTGCGAAACTCGGGTCGAGGTATCGAAGCCGCACCGCCTTCATGAGACCATAGGCAAACCCCGCCGTCGCTGAGGCTTCGACATAGCTGGACGGATCATCAAGGAGCGTGTGCCACATGCCCGTTTCCTGATCCTGCATGTCCTTGAGCGCCTCGGCCTGGCGGCGCAGGGTCGACAGAAGATGCTTGCGGATCGGATCGCCCTCCTTAAGGCCGATCATGTCAATGAACTCGGGGATCGCGATCGTCACCCAAGAATTGCCGCGCGCCCAAAGCGCGCCCGCGAAATTGTGGTTCCCTTCAAAGGTCCAGCCGTGGAACCAAAGGCCCGTCTTGCTGTCCATAAGATATTGAATATGCGTGAGGAACTGGAACTTGGCCTCCTCGACATATTCGGGCCGATCAAGCACCAAACCTATTTTGGCAAGCGGAAGAACACTCATCATCAGCGTGTCGTCCCACATCTGACCGGGATTGACGCTATTATAGGTGATGTGCTGAAGCCCACCTTCTGCGACGCGGGGCATCGTATACATCACCCACTCCGCCCATTCCTCGAGAAGAGGACGCCATTCCATCCGTCTTTCCTGCTCATAAAGACAGGCAAGCGTCAGAAACGGGGCAACCGTGTTGATGTTCTTGGTCGGCGTGCCTTCTGCAAGGCGATCACGGAACCAGTCGTCGATGATTGTTTTCGCGGTCAGGTCACGGGTTTGCTGATGGTATTTCCAAAGCCCGTAAAGACCGATCCCATGGGTCCACTCCCACCCTGCCCAGCCCTTGGTGTCGATCTCGCGACCGTCTTCCAGCTTGAGAATGAACTCCCCCGTCTCGTCCTTGATGTTGATAAGATTGTCCGCAAGGCGGTCGATCAAACCGCAAACCTCCGGGCGCGAGACGAAGTGTTCTCTCTGGCGAAGTAGCGGATGCATTAGGGTGAGGCTCCATCAATCGAGGTGTTCGAAATAGTGTTTCGAATAGTTTGGACTCATCTTCCCCGATAAATCAACATATTTCTAAGCTAGTATGCCAGATTTTTATTATTTGTATTTCAATGCTTTAAGGGTATACATTCAAAAAAACATGTTCTTCTTGAATTTTTTTCGGAACAGCGTTTCACTTTTTAAGGTGCGGCAAATGACGAATACTGAACACAAATCCGACAATGTCGCAGCCGTTCTCAAGGTTTTTGCGGTGCTGGAATCACTTGTCGACGATCGTCGCGCCAGCCTTGCCGAACTTGCCAGCCGCGCGATGACCTCCAAGGCGACAGCACACCGCCTGCTCAATACGATGGTGGATCTGGGTTATGTGGAGCGCGACGAGGATACGGATCGCTATGCGCTCACCCTCAAGCTTTTCAGCCTCGGGGCACGCTCGATTCAGGATCGGTCCGACCTTCTTTGGGCGGCGGATCGCGTTATGGCCAAACTGTCGCGTTTGA
This sequence comes from Marivivens sp., assembly GCA_023255435.1. Classification (GTDB taxonomy): domain Bacteria; phylum Pseudomonadota; class Alphaproteobacteria; order Rhodobacterales; family Rhodobacteraceae; genus Marivivens. The sequence goes on along the minus strand of JALRIK010000059.1, from coordinate 2,012 downwards.
CGGGCGAGTCGATCAACCTCGGCATTCTGGACAACATCGACGAGAGGGTCGTCTACACGCACAAATACGACAGCCACTACAATCTTTCGATGCAATCGGTCTTGGGCAAACGCAATCCGCTGCATTCGACGTCACTTGGCAAAGCGCTGCTTGCATGGCGGGACCCGAGCGAAATCGAAGAACGAATGTCCAGAATGGCGTTCGAGGTTTCTGCGCCCAATACGATAAGAACGCCCGATCAGCTCCGAGAGTCGCTCCGACGCGCGCGCGAGCTTGGCTATGCCGAGGAAATCGAAGAAAGCGAAGCAGGGGTGCGTTGTCTTGCGGTCCCGATCTTCGATCATCTGGGACGCACAATCGCGGCGATGTCGATCGCCTTTCCGCTCTTTCGCTTCAGCGAAGAGAAAAAGCCCGCCTTGGTGCAAACACTCAAGGATCTCGGGCTCGAGGCGTCGATGTCTCTTGGCTTTACGCCGAACATCCGCGACCGCAAACTCGGGAGCAGATAGAAAAGCCGCCCTTATTGGGGGCGGCTTCAACCGTCTCAGAGACCGCTTTTCTGGAGATACCCGACCAGTTGCGCGGTCGAGCCATCTTTGCTTGTGGCCGGCTCTTTGCCTTCAACAATCGGCTGGAGCGCGGTGGCAAGCTCTTTGCCAAGCTCCACACCCCATTGATCGTAGGAGTTGATCCCGAGGATCACACCTTCGACAAAAACTCGGTGCTCGTAGAGCGCGATGATCTGCCCGAGCGTAAAGGGATCAAGCTTGGGATAGGCGATGGTGACAGAGGGGCGGTTGCCGCTAAAGACTCGGTGACGGGCCTGACGGTCCAATTCATCGCCCTCGAACTTGTCTTGGACCTTGGCGGTTGCTTCGGCAAGATCGCGGCCCTTCATCAAGGCCTCGGATTGCGCAAGACAGTTGGCGACCAAGAGCTGGTGCTGGTGGTGCAAGGCATCGTCATGCCCACGGGCCGCCACAAGGAATTCGCAGGGGATGACCCGCGTGCCCTGATGGATCAACTGGTAGAAAGCGTGCTGCCCGTTGGTGCCGGGTTCGCCCCAAACCACAGGACCGGAGTTGAACGGCAAGTCCTTGCCGTCCATGCTCACGCCCTTGCCGTTGCTCTCCATCTCGAGCTGTTGGAGATAGGCAGGAAGCCGTGCCAAACGGTTGTCATAGGGCAGCACAGCGCGCGTCGCATAACCCGCGATCTGGTTGTGCCAGATACCGACAAGAGCGAGCAGTGCAGGCAGGTTCTCGTGCCATGCGGCAGCGCGGAAATGGGTGTCCATCGCCTGACCGCCGCGCAGGAACGCATGGAAAGCGTCCTTGCCGATGGCGATCATCAGCGAAAGACCGATCGGCCCCCACATGGAATAGCGGCCACCGACCCAATCTTCGAACCCGAAGACGCGCTCGGCGGCAATGCCGAAGGCTGCGGTTTTGTCGCCCGCCGTCGAAAGCGCCGCAAACTGGGCGGCGGGGTCTTTGACCGTCTCGCTCATCCATGCCTTGGCGGTGCGGGCGTTGGTCATGGTCTCGATGGTGGTAAAGGTCTTGGAAGCGACGATTACCAAAGTGGTTTCGGGGTTACAGCCCGCCAGCACCTCGGAAATATCGGCAGGATCGACGTTCGAGACGAAATGGCAACGCGGTCCGTCATGATAGGGCGAGAGCGCAATCGTCGCCATTTTCGGCCCAAGATCAGAGCCACCGATCCCGATGTTGACCACATCCGTAATCTTACCGCCCTGCCCTTTATATGCGCCCGAGCGGACAGCTTCGGCAAAGGCACCCATGCGGTCCAGCGTCGCAAGAACCTCGGGCATCACGTCCTGACCATCGACCAGAACAGGCGCGCCATCAAGATTGCGAAGCGCTGTATGAAGCACGGCGCGGCCTTCGGTTTCGTTGATCTTGGCCCCTGTGAACATCGCCTCGCGCTTTTCTGCGACTTTGGCGGTGTCCAGAAGTTCAATCAACAGGCCGAGGCCTTCTTCGTCGATA
>JALRIK010000058.1 GCA_023255435.1 Marivivens sp. | reverse complement strand
AATACGGCGATAGCGCGGAAACGCTGGTCCGCATACAATTGGGAGAATGATAGTGCGAACACTCTGCCTTGGATCGCTTTTCCTTGGTCTCGGCGCGGGCGCTGTTTTTGCGCAAGCGGATTCGACCGTGACGACCGAAACCTATCGCGACTGGCTCTACAACTGTGCGACCGTAGCCAACGAAACCCGCTGCGAGGTGATGTCCAACCTTATGACGACCGAAGGCGCTGTCTTTGCCCAGATGAGTGTCCAGACGTCCAACGAGACCTCGGCACCTTTGTTTCAGCTTGCTGTTCCGACCTTTGTCGATCTCAAGCGGGGGGTGTCTTTGTCGATCGAGGGGGGACAGAGTTTCGATTTGGCGTTCAGTTTTTGCAACGCGCAGGCGTGCTTTGTGGCCGAACCGCTGAGCGATCCCCTTTTGGATGATCTCAAAAAGGCAAATAGAGCCGCTCTGAAGCTCCGGTCCATGACCAACGGGACCATCGAAGCGACATTTTCGCTTCTGGGCTTCTCGGCAGCATTCGAGCGGTTGGACGCGGATTGAGGATGGCTCTGAGAACATACATCAGTGGCGTCAGTCTTTCTGCCGCTCTTCTCGCTTCGACCGCTGCGATGGGACAAGATAGCGGGGGGTTCGCGCTGCGCGAGATCGTCTTTGTCGGCAATACGCTAGTCGAGGAAGAGATTCTTGACCAGAGCATTGCCGTTCATCTCGGCCAGACGCTAACGGTGGAGACGCTTAACGAGATTACATCGCAAATCGGATTCACCTATCGCGATCTGGGATATTGGGCGGCGGCCTATCTTCCCGAGCAAACCATCGACAACGGCACACTCACCATCGGAGTGGTAGAGGCGGTTTCCGGCGAGTTCCGCGCCAAGATGGACACGGAGCGCAGCAAAATCACCGAAGGAGACATCCTTTCGCTGATCACTTCGGATCAGTCGCGCGGTGCGTTCCTCGATATGGAAAAGCTTGAATACGGGATCGGCAAAGCAAACGAGATCGCAGGGGTGAACGTCACTGCGAACCTGAGCGCGGGCAAAGCCGAACGGGAAACGGATGTCGATGTCGTCGTAACAGACAGCGAGTTATTGGCCGGCTCGATCGTGCTTGATAACCATGCAACGAGCGGGGCGCGGTTGTCGGGTCGCGTCGGATGGGAAAGCCCGTTCGGCTATGGCGAAGCGTTCAATCTCAGCTCTCAGATATCGCGGGAATCCTTCTCGCTCGATTTCGCCGCGAGTATCGGCGTCAACGGCAATCGCCAGAAGCTCCAGTTCGAGCTGGGCTATTCGGGATATCGGCTTGGCGGGGAATTTGCCGCGCTCGACTTGACGGGGAACACAAAGCGGGCCGAGATCAGCCTTCAGAATATCGACATCGACAAGAGCGGTGACATCCAATCCCAGGCGCAGGTCTCTTTTTCGCGTGTCAATTCAACCAACAAGATCGGAAGTTTGACACAAACCTCACGCCTGACTTCGCTTACCACTCAAGTCGACATATCCGCGCCAGCCACGCGCCAGCGCGACGCCTCGTTCGAAGCCCAGATTGCCGCAACGCTGGGTCGGCTGGATCTTGGGGTCGGATCGCTCTCCTATGAAAAGGATCAGGCTTCCCGCCGCTCGAACGGCACTTTCGCAAAGCTTCTTGGGTCTTTGCAGGCGGAAATACCGATCCAGACCGAGTCGGTTGTGACACTCGATCTTCGGGGCCAATTAGCTTCGAAAAATCTGGATGGTGCGCAAAAGCTCGTTGTTGCGGGGCCTACGGCGCTCCAATCGCTCTCGATCGGTGAATTATCGGTGGACGACGGCTTTATCGGGCGCGTCTCCTATGCGCGAAACCTTGAGAAAGGTGTGAAGGCGATCGCATTCGGTGAGGGTGCGTTCGGCAGGATCAATCACCAAACATGGTCGGGATGGGATGCCGGCAGCACAGGCAAGAGCAACACCTTCAGGGTGCTGGGGATTGGCGCGGGTCTGAATATCCCGTTTGAAAACAACGTGTCATATGAATTATCCGCTGCGGTTCCGATCAGCACCAATCTTGTCGGTATATCGAAAGCGCCGCGGCTTTGGGCGCAGGTGGCGTTCAATTTCTGAACAAAGCGCCGCGTTCGGGTATTGGCGGGGTCGTCACCGAAGTTCCGGTAGGTGGAGCACCTGAGCCGACATCGGTGCAAGACGACCGCCTGCCTCTCGTGTCTCGAATAGGATGTCACCGCCCAGAGCGAGATCGACCACATCGTCGGACCGATTGATTGCAACCACCAAATCACCACGACGATAGGCCAAGAGACCCTTTTCGGCACGGATCACTTCGATCGGGCTTTCTCGAAGGGCGGGCCATGCTTGACGCAGCGCGATAAGCTGTTTGAACATATCGCGAAGGGTCTCGTCCCGATAACCACCGCTCCAAGCCATTTCTTCGCGATTTTCGGGCCAAACGCCGCCGCGTCGTCCGATTTCCTCGCCCCAAGCGATGGTCGGAATGCCTTCGATGGTGAAGAGCAACGTAGCCGCCATGAGATAACGGTCGCGGTCGCCGCGCAGCATGGCCAGAAGGGTCGGCATATCGTGATTGGAGAGAAACGGCGCCAAAAGCCCCGCGTCCCCGACTTCGTGCCGCTTGGCGAGATAGCGTGAAAAACGGTCGGCCTGCTCCACACCGGTCAGAAATTTGAGCGTACGGTCGCGGTACCCGAAGTCAAAGAGCGCGTCGAGCTCCCCATTCTCGAAATAGGGAGCGGCAAGATATTTGTCGCCGTCCCAGACTTCACCCAAGAGGAGGAAGTCGTTACCCAAACGGGTGCGCACCTCTTGGGCATGGGCGCTCCAGAAGTCATGCGGGATATGCTTGACGGTATCGAGCCGAAACCCGTCGAGCCCCACCCTTTCGGCAAGGCCGATATGGGCCTCGAACAGCATTTCCCGAACTTCGGGCAATTCGGTTCTCAGATCGGGAAGCCCCGCAAGGCACATAGTGATTTCATCGCCGCCGCAGTCCTCGCCCTGCCTGAGCCATTCGGGATGGGTGACGGTCCAGTCCGCGCCATAGCCAACATGATTATAGACCACATCTAGAATGACCCTCATGCCCCTTGCATGAGCGGCAGAGGTCAAAGCGGCAAGATCCGCTTCGGTGCCGTAGCGGGGATCGATGCGGGTGAAATCCTCGGCCCAATAGCCGTGGTGTGGGGCAAAAGGCCCGTGATCGCTTGGAACCGTGGTCGGGATCTGTGCGACGATCGGAGTGAGCCAGATCGCGGTTGCGCCAAGATCTGCAATCTCGCCAAGCTTCTCGCGCAACCCGACGAGGTCTCCGCCGTGAAAGGCAAGAGGGTCGGCGGTATCCACACCTTGGTTGTTCGCCGTATCGCCATCCGAAAAGCGATCCAGCATCACGAAATAGATCACCTCATCGGACCAAGGCCTCTCCTCTGCACAAAGAGGGGTGGCCGAAAATGTCAGAGCGAGGAAGGCCGCTTTCACGACAAGAGGGCCCCGCTTTCGGCATCGAAGAACCGAAGTTCGCGGGTGTCGAGCGAGAGGCCGACCTTGCTGCCGTCGGATTGGCGGAAGCGGCCTGCAACGCGGGCGGTCACGGTCTTGGTGCCGAGCGCGAAGTTCACATAGCTGTCGGCGCCGGTGATTTCGGTCATGGTGACGGTGACATCGGTGGTACCCTTGCCCGCTTCGGTCAGCGACATTTGCTCGGGCCGGAACCCGACGATCACCCGCGCCTTGGACGCCAGAGCAGGATGGGGTGCACCGAGCATAACCACGTTCCCTTGCCCGAAATCGAGGAGCCGCCCTTCGGACACCACGGCCTCGACGAGGTTCATGGGAGGAGAGCCCATGAAATCGGCCACAAAGGTATTCGCGGGGTGATCGTATATCTCTTCGGGGCTTCCAATTTGCTGGACGATCCCGTCCTTGAGAACGACGATCTTAGTGGCGAGCGTCATCGCCTCGATCTGGTCGTGGGTCACATAAACGATCGACGTCTGCGTGGTCTGGTGAAGCCGTTTGATCTCGGCCCGCATTTCGACGCGCAACTTGGCATCAAGGTTGGACAGGGGTTCGTCGAACAAAAAGAGCGCAGGGTCACGCACAAGCGCGCGGCCCATCGCGACGCGCTGGCGTTGCCCCCCCGAAAGCTGGCTCGGCTTGCGATCCAGAAGGTGGTCGATCTGAAGCAGCTTGGACACTTCGGCGACTTTTTCGGCGATCAACGACTTGGCGACTTTACGGACTTTCATGCCAAAGCCGATGTTCTCGGCGACCGTCATCGTGGGATAGAGCGCATAGGACTGGAACACCATCGCGATATCGCGATCACGCGGCGGGACGCGCGTTACGTCGTAGCCGTTGATCGACAGAGTTCCGGCGCTGATCTCTTCCAGACCCGCGATGCAATTCAAGAGCGTGGATTTCCCGCATCCCGAAGGCCCGACGAGCACGAGAAAATCACCCTGCTCCATTGAGATGTCGATCCCTTTGAGCACATCAACGGGGCCATAACTTTTGCGAAGTTGTGCGGTCGAGAGCGCTTTGGTCATCTGGTCGGGTCTCATGTCCATGGAGTTGCCAATCGTGAAAGAACGGGGGCGGTCGAGGCGCGCTCGATAAGCTCCGCCTCTGCGACCTGTTGCAATGGAGTGCCCTGAGCTAGGCCAAGGCGGGTGATCAAAATCTCGGCCAGCGGACCACAGGACGCCTGTAGGGGGGCGCTGGTCACAGTGAGGGGCGGCACGAAGTTTTCAGCGCGGAGCTGGGGAATATCGTCGTCATGCGCAATCACCGAAAGGTCCCGGGGGATCGATATCCCAAGCTCTCCCGCGGCGCGATAGACGCCGTTCGCCACCACGGTAGACACACAGATAATTGCGCTGGGCGGGGTTGCATCCGCCAACATGGCTTTGGCCGCTTCATAGCCATAGAGCTCGAAGGGCTGGCCGTTGACGATCATGCGCTCGGGCACATGGATACCCAGATCCGCAACAGTCGCACGAAACCCTTCTTCGCGGTCGATCGCATAGACCGCCGTTTTCTCGCCATTCAAAAGCGCAATCCGCTTGTGCCCCAAAGCCGCGAGATGGCGCACTGCGGTTTCCGTCACGCCATTGTTCGAAATGTCGAAATAGGGATGCACCGCGTCCTTGGAGGCACGACCGTGCACGACAAAAGGAATGCCCTTTTTCGTCAGAAAGGCGATGCGCGGGTCATTGGCCACGGGCGCATTCACGATAAAGCCGTCCACGATCTGTTTCTCGATCATCTTGCGATAGGATTCGACGGGATCGGATTCGCTGGCGACCTGAAACACAAGATCGATATCGTGCTGCGCGAGACGCGACGAAAGGCCAAGCATGATTTCGGCAAAGGTGCGGTCGAAGGGGCTTCGCGGATTGATCCGGACGATCATTCCAACCATGCCCGAGCGCCCGGAAACCAGCTTTTGGGCGATCTTGTTCGGCCGATATTCCAACTGCTTGGCGGTTTCTTCCACAAGCTTGCGGGTGTCGATGTTCACTTCGGGAAAACCGTTGAGCGCACGCGACACCGTGGCCGGAGACAGCCCCAGTTCCTTGGCGATCTGCTTGAGCGTAGCCATGCGCGTTTTTCTCCTCCCGAAGGTTTCAGGTCGACCCCAGCCAACCAGACCCATGAGACGAATGCTGCCTAAAAAAATCTGTTCTGTCCATTTAAAACGTTTTGAAAAGGAAAAAACTGTGTCTATGCTCAAGATGAATCGCCCTTTGATCGGGGCGTTCGGCCTGTGTTCGGAGGGAGTCCCTACGCGGGTCAATTGTTTGGGTCCTATGAAATGGACCGTTTGGCGCTCGACTCGGGAGGAGTATCCAAGATGAAGACGTCTCTTAAAATGACTGCAATGGCTGCGCTTTTGGCCAGCACCGCTTCTTCTGCATTTGCATTGGAAGAAGGTGTTCTGACCATCTGGCTCGGCGACCGTGGCAACGATTTGCTTCAGGAAATCGGCGCCCAGTTCGAAGCGGACTTGGGTGTGAAGGTTGTGGTGGAAAACGCTGACCCGCTGACCGACAAGTTCCAGCAGGCCGCATCGACGGGCGATGGCCCCGATATCGTGCTTTGGGCACATGACCGCTTTGGCGAATGGGCCGCTGGTGGTTTGATCCAGCCCGTGAACCCGAGCGCCGAAGTTGTCGATGGCATCATCGACAGCGCATGGGACGCCATGTCCTTTGACGGCAAGGTCTGGGGCTACCCTGTTTCGGTCGAGGCCATCGGTCTGGTCTATAACAAAGACCTGATTGCAACCCCGCCTGCAACCATCGAAGAGATCGCATCGATCCAAACGCCCGAGGGCGTGTCGCCGATCCTTTGGGACTATAACAACACCTATTTCACCTTTCCGTTCCTGATGGCGAACGGCGGCTTTGCATTCAAGAAAGTGGACGGTTCCTTTGACGGTTCGACCACGGGCGTGAACAACGAAGGCGCTATCGCAGGCGCCAAGGCTGTGCGCGCGCTCTTCGACGCGGGCGTCATGCCCGCAGGCGTCGACTATGGCGTCATGGATGCTGCTATGGCCAAGGGCGAAACCGCGATGGTCATCAACGGACCCTGGAGCTGGGGTGCCTATAAGGATGCAGGCATCAATGTCGGCGTCGCCCCGCTGCCTTCGGTCAACGGACAGCCTTCGCCCGCCTTTATCGGCGTTCAGGGCCTTGCTGTGAATGCCGCGTCCCCGAACGTCGATCTCGCGATCGAATTCATCGAAAACTATGTGCTGACCGACGAAGGTCTTGCCAAGTGGAACAGCAACGGCAACCTCGGCGCTCTGACCGACAAGTCCGCCGGTGCTGCGCAGAACGACGAAAACATCGCGGTCACGCTTGAAATCGCAGCGGGCGGTGTGCCGATGCCTTCGAACCCCGAAATGGGTGCCTTCTGGGGTGCCATGGGTCCGGCTCTCGGCAACATCACCTCGGGCGCAAGCAGCGTCGAAGATGCTCTGAACGACGCCGCTGACCGTATCCTCGGCGAATAAAAGACCCAAGGGCGGCCGTTATTGGCCGCCCTTTTTCTCTTTCGAGCACTGGATAGGCCAATGTCCGCAATGTCCCGTTCCCTTTCGGATCTAGGTTCGCAAACGACGCCCCCTTGGGGACGCTTTGCCATCGTGGGCGCGATTTTTGTTGCGCTCTTATACGCAGCGTTCCAGCTCTATCTGATCGGACAGACGCTCTTTGGCGTTATGGTTCTCGCCATTGCGGTCGGCTTTGCCATCGTATTCGGCTCCATACGCTTTTACGCGCATCGGTTCATCTTTCCGGGATTGTCGGCAATCCTCGTGTTTATCCTCTTTCCGGTGCTTTACACGATTTACCTCGGCTTTACGAATTTCTCGTCTTTCAACCTTTTAACCTTTGAACGTGCGGTCTCGGTGCTCCAGCGCGCCAAGGTCGTCGACAAAGAGAGCGAAACACCCTTTGCCGTGGTCAAGGAGGGCGATCTCTATCGGGTCTATCTGCCCGACCTCGGGCTTTTGTCCGACCCCCTCACGCTTGCCGAAGCTGCGTCTGCAGATCTGACCCCGATCGAAAGCGAACCGAGCGGACTTCTCGAACGCAAGGAAGCTGTGGCGCTTCGCACAGGGTTGCAGATGGTTGATCTGGTCAAACCCGATGGCGCGATCCTTCGTAATTCGGGTCTTCGCACCTTTGCAGATGTGCGTGACGAATACGAAAGGCTGAGCGACGACACGCTCCTTCGCACGTCTGACGACGTTGTTTTGACCGCAGATCATTCGATCGGCTTTTTCGTCGATCCCGACGGAAACCGCGTGGCACCCGGATGGCGGGTCAACATCGGGCTTCAGAATTACGAGCGTATCGCCAACTCCGAAGGCATCCGTGCGCCGATGCTGAGCATCTTTATCTGGACCGTGGCTTTTGCTGTTGCCTCGGCAGCTCTGACGTTTGCGCTCGGGCTCTTGCTTGCGGTGATCCTCCAGTGGCCGCATCTGCGCGGCAAGGCGATCTATCGTATTTTGCTCATCCTGCCCTATGCGGTGCCGTCGTTTATTTCGATCCTCGTGTTCAAGGGGATCTTCAACCAGAACTTCGGCGAGATTAACCTTATCCTTGATGCGCTCTTCGGGATCAGGCCCGAGTGGTTCACCGACGGCACGCTTGCGCGGACAGTGATCCTTATTGTGAACGTCTGGCTCGGTTACCCTTATATGATGCTTCTGGCCATGGGCTTTTTGCAAGGGGTGCCCGAGGACCACAAAAAGGCCGCCGCGCTCGAAGGCGCTTCTTCTGTGCGGGTGTTCTTTACCATCACATTGCCGCAGATCATTCCGCCGTTCCTGCCGCTCTTGATTGCGACCTTTGCCTTCAATTTCAACAACCTAGTGCTCATCCTTCTTTTGACGCGCGGAGGGCCGGATATTCCCGGAACGGTGATCCCCGCAGGCGAGACAGATATTCTCGGCTCTTTCGTCTATCGGATCAGCTTTATGGATTCAGGTCAGCAATTCGGCCTTGCCGGTGCGATCACCTTCCTGATTTTCCTTTTGGTCGGCATGATCGCCTATTTCAACTTTGTGGCCATGCGCCGCGCCGCACAAAAGAGGGCAGCGTAATGATCGTCGAACGTCCCCGTGATCTCTTGATCAAGAAAATCGCCGCACATGCCGTGCTTATCAGTTTCATTGCGATCATCCTTTTTCCGTTCCTTGTCGTGATCTCGATTTCCTTTCGCGAGGGGAATTTTACGGTCGGTTCCCTGTGGCCCGAGAATCCGACGCTCGAACATTGGTATCTTGCCTTTGGCTTTGACTATACCCGCGCCGACGGAACCGTGATCGAGCCGCCCTATCCTGTTCTGACCTGGATGTGGAATTCGGTCAAAATCGGGATTTTCGCGGGTATCGGTGTTGTCACGCTCTCGACCATTTCGGCCTATGCCTTTGCCCGCGTCAAATTCCGTGGGCGCGCCGCTCTTCTGGATACGCTTTTCATCATCCAGATGTTCCCGACGACGCTCGCGCTTGTTGCGATCTATGCGATCTTCGATGCTCTGGGCGAGGTAAGCCCCATTCTCGGGATCGACAGCCACTGGGCTCTTGTTCTTGTCTATATCTCGGGCATTACGATGCACATCTGGACCATCAAGGGATATTTCGACTCGATCGATCCTTCACTCGACAAAGCTGCGCAAATCGACGGCGCAACCCCGTGGCAGACGTTCCGCCATGTGTTTTTGCCGCTGGCGGTGCCGATCCTTTCGGTGGTTTTCGTTCTCGTCTTTATCGGCGCGATTAACGACTATCCTATGGCTTCGGTGCTTTTGCGGTCCGAAGACAACCTTACGCTTGCGGTTGGGTCTCGTCTTTATCTGAACGAGTTCAAATATCTTTGGGGTGATTTCGCTGCCGCTGCGATCCTCTCGGGTGTGCCGATCACGGTCGTCTTTTTGATTGCGCAAAAATACCTTGTGAGCGGTCTGAGCGACGGCGCAGTCAAAGGCTAGGGACACGAACGCGCATATCTTTTCGGCAAGCGCGCGCTCATGCTTGCCGAAAGTAACGTGCATTTAAGTCATTCGGTTGCGAAGTCGTCGGGGGTTCTCTATCTCGGACGCAAACAACGCGGACAGAGTGACATGGCGAACTTCCTTTATCAAAACGACCTTCCCGATGGGCTTGACCTTGGCCCTGTGGTGGCAATCGACTGTGAAACGATGGGGCTGAACCCGCATCGCGACAGACTTTGCCTCATCCAGATGTCGGGCGGCGATGGAAATTGTCACCTTGTGCAGGTCGGCAAAGGCCAGACCGAAGCCCCAAACCTGTGCAAGATGCTCGAGGACCCCAATGTGCTCAAGCTGTTCCACTTCGGGCGCTTTGACATTGCAGCGCTCTACAACACCTTTGGTGCGCTCTCTGCTCCGGTCTATTGCACCAAGATCGCATCCAAGTTGGTCCGCACGTTCACGGATCGTCACGGGCTCAAGTATCTTTTACAAGAGCTGGTCGGCGTAGACATTTCCAAGCATCAGCAACAGAGCGACTGGGGCGCGGAAAAACTGAGCGAAGCACAGCTCGACTATGCTGCCTCGGATGTTCTTTACCTTCACAAGCTCAAGGATGCGCTGGACGTGATGCTTGCACGAGAAGGGCGGACCGAAATCGCACAGGCTTGCTATGAATTCCTGCCCACGCGCGCCAAACTTGATCTGGCGGGTTGGCCCGAGATCGACATTTTCTCGCACTAAAGGGTTATCGTGCAGAACAACAGCTATAGCACCTTTGTGAGTTGGGCCAAAGTCGTGCTCCCTCTTGGGGCGCTGGTGCTGTTGTCGACTGTGTTCTTTCTGGCGAGAGCGGTGGACACGGAAATGTCCGTCCCGTTCTCGACAATTGAAGAAGCAGCGCGCGAGTCGCGGCTGAGCAACCCGAATTTTTCAGGCATGACCGATCCCGGCGCATCGTTTCAGGTTTCGGCCAAAACGATCAAACCGGATGCCTCGGACCCGACGCGCATCACCATCGAAGCCCCGACCCTGAGAGCCATTGACCCGAACGAAGGGGAGATCCGAATCCGTGCGGGCAAGGCGGTTCTGAGCGATGACCTGGGCAAAATCACTTTCGAGGATCTGGTGCGCCTTGAAACATCGAACGGATACACGATCGAAAGCCGCGGTTTATCTGCTGATTTGACCGCAGGTCGGGCGCAAACCGATGGCGCTCTTGAAATTGTGACGCCATTCGGGGGTTTGTCGGCGGGGCAACTCGTCGTAGAACTGGGCAAAACCGATGGTGGTGCTACACTGCTGTTCCAGAACGGGGTCAGAATGACCTATCGGATCAAGGATTGAACCATGGCCAAATTCGCCGCTCTTGCCGCAGTGTTCTGGATCGCCGTCGCATCCGCCGCCGCGGCCCAAACCGGACTTTCGCTCGGCGGTCTTGACGTCGATCCGAGCGATCCCGTCGAAGTGGCGGCCGACAGCCTTAGCGTCGATCAGGACACGGGCATCGCCAAATTTGTCGGCAATGTCGAGATCATCCAGGGAAGCCTCACGGTGACTGCGGGTGTTGTCGAAGTGGTCTATTCGGAAGAAACGGGCGAGATTTCGCGGCTTGTCGCTTCGGAGGGTGTGACCTTTGTCACCTCGCAGGAACGCGCCGAGGCCGCGAATGCGGTCTATGATCTCAAGACAGGTCTCTTGGAACTCACAGGCGATGTGATCCTTGTTCAAGGGCGCAATTCGATTACCACCTCTACTCTACGGGTCGATCTGAACGCAAAGACCGCCGTTGCAGAGGGCCGCGTGCGCACCGTTCTCCAGCAGGGAGGCCAATGAAATGGCCGAACTCAAGGTCGAACAAGGCAGTCAGGGGCTCCGCATCGTCGGGCTTCGCAAGAGCTATAAAAAGCGCACCGTCATCCGCGATGTGAGTCTCGAGCTGAACCGAGGAGAGGCAGTTGCCTTGCTGGGGCCGAACGGGTCGGGCAAAACCACCTGTTTCTATTCCATCGCGGGATTGGTCAAGCCCGAAGGCGGCAAGGTGATCGTCGACGGCCGCGATGTGACAATGCTCCCCATGTATCGCCGTGCCAATCTCGGGATCGGTTATCTTCCGCAGGAAATGTCGATCTTTCGCGGGCTTTCGGTGGAGAACAACATCCTTGCGATCCTCGAGATCAACGAAAAGGACCCGCTGCGACGCCGCGAGCGGCTCGAAGAGCTTTTGTCCGAGTTTTCTATCGAGCATTTGCGCCGTGCCCCCGCGCTCGCTCTTTCGGGCGGGGAACGCCGCCGCGCCGAGATTGCGCGCTGTTTGGCGGCCAATCCGAACTATGTTCTTCTTGATGAGCCCTTTGCAGGGGTCGACCCCATTGCAGTCGGTGAAATCCGCTCGCTTGTGGCCGATCTCAAGACGCGCGGACTTGGTGTTTTGATCACCGATCACAACGTGCACGAAACGCTAAATATCGTCGACCGCGCCTATATTCTCCATGACGGGCGTGTCCTGATGAGCGGCACGACAGACGAAGTGGTGAACGACGAGAATGTCCGCCGCGTCTATTTGGGCCAAGGTTTCCGCGTCAACTAAAGTTCAACGCGGGATCGCTGAATCTCGTTGACAAGCACCTGTGACCTGTCGCCAAATGAAGGGGATGAAAGACAAAGTTTCACCTCGCGTTTCGGTGCAGGCTCATCAGCCTGACGGTCGCGTTGAGGGTGCAAAACGGATCGATCATCACCATATCAACACAGCAAACGGCGATTTACCGTGCCAATTTGGCTCGGGCTGAAGCTGTGTCACCAGTATAAAGGAGAATACGATGCGTTACCAAATCAGCGGCAAGCAAATCGACATCGGTGAAGCTCTTCAAACGCATGTAAAGACCGAGCTTGAAGCCACCCTTGAAAAATATGCAGGACGCCCGACCGAAGCCTATATCGTCTTCTCGAAGTCCGGCAGCGAGCTTGTCGCCGAAACCGTCGTTCACTTGTCCACCGGTCTGACCTGTCAGGCAAAAGGACACGCGCATGATATCTATGCCGCATTCGATAGCTGTCTGGAAAAAATGGACAAGCAGTTGCGCCGTTACAAGCGTCGCTTGAAAGATCACCATCGTGATCGTGTGGAGCCGGTTGAACTTTCCGAAGTCTCCTCGTATATCCTCGCCGGAATTGATGACCAGAGTGAGGCAGAGCCGGAAGATCTTGCACCGATGATCATCGCCGAAATGGAGACGAAGATCCCTTCGATCTCGGTTGGCGAGGCAGTGATGCAGATGGAATTGGCCCATGCCCAGCTTCAGGTGTTTAGAAACGAAAAACATGGCGGTGTGAATGTTGTATACCGCCGAGAAGACGGAAACATCGGCTGGATCGACCCACGTAGCATGGGGTAAAATCCTGACCGAACAAAGCCCTAGGCCAGTTGATGCAGATTTCTGAAATTCTGAAACCCGAAGCAATCAAGATCATTGGTTCTTCGACGAGTAAGAAACGTCTCTTTCATGATATCGGTGAATTGGCCGAAGGTGTGCTTGGTTACAAAGCGTCCGAGGTTGTCGAAGCTCTTATCGAGCGCGAGAACCTTGGACCGACCGGCGTGGGACATGGAATCGCCCTGCCCCACGCGCGACTAGAAGGCGTGGATCGGGTGTGTGGGCTTTTCTTGCGCATCGAGAAACCGATGGATTTCGAGTCCGTCGACCGTCAGCCTGTTGATCTTGTCTTTGTTCTACTTGCGCCCGCCTCTGCGGGAGTCGAGCATCTCAAGGCGCTTGCGCTTGTATCGCGCACGATGCGGGACGCAGCGACCTGTGCAAAGCTTCGGGCGAATGCAGACCCTGCGACGCTCCACGCGATCCTTACAGACTCGCACGCGACGCAAGCGGCCTGATCAGGGCTTCCACTTTCCGAAACCGAAGGTCATGTAATCCCGCTGATAAGCATCGCGGGACATGGCTTCTATTTCGTCGTCGTAGATTGACGCGAGCAGCGCATGATGCGCATCCGCGCTCTGAGGATCGAAGTCGGGCGCATCATCGCGACCGATCTGCATCGCCAGAAACGCCAGATCCATAGGAAGACGATCCTCGCGCAGGATCAAGTCAGGCGAGCCGAACCAGCTGAAGCCTTGGATGATGTTGCTCTGCGAGGCCCAAGCCGCATCCACACGGAGCGACGTTTGCCCCGCCACATTGGATTTAAGAAAGGCAAGGAACGCCTTGAACGCGGCCTTGTGGTCATCGAGGGAAAATCCGCCACCAATTCCCTCTTCCGGCAGAGGAAGGTTAAAGACGCGAATGAGCGTTGCACGCAGTTCGCGATAGGTCGTCTCGGCATCGCCGCGGATGTGGTCACAAAAAGCGGCATGCGCGCGGGCGACAGGATGACGGAGCACCGCAAAACTCCGATGCTCGGTGTGCTTACGCTTCCACTGACGGAGTGTTTTCTGGTTGAAGTCGCTTTGGAGCTGGTCGGTGGTCGCGCCATCAAGGGCAGCAAGCCAGTTCCTGACCGCTTCGACAGGACCGCCCTTGATCGGGAGATAAAGAAGCGGCGCTTTTTCGGCGGCGATATAGGTCGGGATCACAGCGCCACGACGCGGCTCGAAGTTCGGCGTCAGATTAAGATTGAAACGGTCGAGCCGCGCAAGGCTGCGTTCCATTTCCTCGAAATTCTGAACCTTTTCGCTGAGTGGCTCGGGGTTCTGTTTCTTGAGTTTCTTATCCAGCGCTTCGATACGCGCGTCCGATCCGAGGAACGCGGCAAGTCCGTTCATCACCTCGACGTTCTGTAGATCCTCGTAGGCGACATAAAATGCGGTCTGACCCGAAATCTGGAGCGCGTTCATAATGCGGACCTGAAAGGCCTGAAGCGCTTCGAGGTGGGCGACGAATTCGCCGTCATGAAACACGATCTTTTCTGAACGCGCTTGGGTGGGGTTGGTCAGTTTCCACTGGCCCGTCGCTTGCGCGATTTTCCAGCTCACATAGCTGTCGATCGGATTGCGCGTGAGAACGATTTTCGCGCAACGCGGATCATTCAACATCTCGTCCAGAACGCGGGGATCGTGGTCGTTGAAGAACCGGAAACCTCCAAGACCTTCGCTTCTCTGGCGGATCGCATCAAGCAGAAGTTTAGGGTTCTGCTCGCGTTCGCGTTGGGTGACACCGAGAATGTTGTAACTGTTGGGATAGCCGATGAAGTGCGGATTGAACGCCTCTCCGTGACAGATCAAACCATCAAAGGAGTTAATGTTCGCTTCGAGAAAATTGGAGCCTGTCCGCATTTCCGCAAAGACGACAAAGTAATCAAATTTCGACATAAATTAACGGACCAAATAGGGTTTGCGCTTTGCCGGCTTTTTGTTCTCCGGCACGGGATCGACAGGAAAATCGCCCATCAGATAGGGGTGCATCCCCTGGTTCTTGAGGTTTTGAAGGAATTGGCCAAAGCCGGTCAGGTCCACCATCTTGGGCACTTCGGTCAGACGGCGGGTATTCTTGCCCGTAATCTCGTCCACAACAGTTTGGAGGGCTTCCATCGGGGTTTCGATAAATTCGGCAAGGGTCCAAATGCGGATTTTGGCTTTCGCGTGAATAGAGCGAAGCGCGGTCAGATGTTCATTCTCGATTTTCTGCAACAACGCGGCCTCGGTCCTCAGGTCGGCAAAGTTGCGGTTCGTCTGGAACAACGGGACGGCCCACGCGCCTGTGATGATGCTGATCTGCGCGTTTGCATCACGGGCGATATCCCAGCTCACGTCCTGAATATCGAGAGGACCATACTGGAAAATCTGGCGCTCTCCACGGGTGTTCCAGATAAGGCTTCGCAGGAACATGCGCGGGTTATAGTCGCGCACCGCAGCGGAATCGCTCAGCGCGCCTGTGAATGTGGTTTGCCCACCTTCGAACTCGACACGATCAGGCGCAAAGAGGTGGCCATGCACACGGGCCCCTGTCGCCTTGGCGAGCCAGTTCTCGAAATCCTCGAAGAGCTCGGTAAAACCTTCGAACACAGAATATTCGGCGCAGGTCACCCCGTTTTCCCAGTTTTCATTGGGGAAACGGCTTTGCATATAAAGTCCCGGACGCCCACGGGTTCGTCGTTCGACAGCGCGGGCGAAGATACGGTCGATCTTGCCGGGGTTGGGCTCAGAGCCTTTGACCACGGCATCGGGATCGCCGAGGAACGTGTCATACAAAAGGTTGGCTTCCGACCATATTTTGCGCGCGACAAAACAATCGGAGCGCCGCAAAAGTTGGAGGTGGTCGTCGTAGAAAATATGCGGCTTTCCCTGAAAATCGAATTTCGAAAGGGTCAGCGAGCGGCTTTCGATCTGGGTCGAGTAGTGGCGCACGAGAGTTTGGAAATAGCTCTCGTCAGGGATCCAGACCTTGGAAAAATAGCTGTCATAGAGCCCGCGATCGGGATCTTGGAGAATGGCCGAGAGGGTCTGGCGGGTCAGGCACCACCACTGGGACCCGATGTGGGGAACGAGCCCCGCTGGAATACGTCGTTTGAGCCCAAGCTTGCGCTGAAGTTCGACATAGCGATCAAAGAGCCAACGGTTCTTGCGCCAGGAAAACGGGAAGCGAAGCGTAAAGCGTTCCTCGTCAAGACCGCCGACAGTCCAAGGCACGTCAGCAATCGTTGCGCTTTCGATAAAATCAGTGCGCGGACGGTCGTCCAGATAGGCCTTGAGTTCGGCAACGGGTCGAAGCGGCAAACAAGACCCCGATGTCAAATAGACGTGCCGCACCTCTGCAAACTCGGCAAGAAGAGTTTCAGACGCGATTTGCGTTGCCTGAACGAGTTCCCAAGTGCCCCACTCGCAT
>JALRIK010000057.1 GCA_023255435.1 Marivivens sp. | reverse complement strand
CGTTTCAAGAAGCCCCTGCTTCTGGCCGACTTCGACACCGAGGTGGCCCGCCACAAGATCGGCGAGCTTGGCGGGATCGGTCGCATCGGACACGGCGGCCATCGCCTCTTCGGGGATGTTCTTCTTGATCTTGGCGTAACGCTCGAACTCCTCTCCGACCGAACGCACCAGAGCGGCGACTTCGGTTTCGTCGCCCGTAAACTCCTCGAGGGGTTCGATCGTGGCTTCGAAGAAATTGGCGTTGTCCTGAATGTCGGTGATGCGCACACGGCTCTTGCCCTCGACAAGCACCTTGACGGTGCCATCGGGCAGCTTGAGAAGCTGGAGCACATTGGCCAGCACACCGACTTTGTAGATGTCGTCGCGGGTCGGATCATCCTGCGAGGGATCGACCTGGCTCGACAACAGAATTTGCTTGTCGTCCTGCATCACCTCTTCGAGGGCGCGGACAGATTTCTCTCGACCGACAAAGAGCGGCACGATCATGTGCGGGAACACAACGATATCGCGCAGCGGCAGCACGGGGTAAGACATGGCGAGAGGTTCTTGCATGCTCGTATCCTTTTTTATGGCAAGACACCAAGGTCCCGATCAACGGCAACCGACGGCGTCTCCGCTAGGACGCTAAACATGGTGCAGTTGCGCACCGAGTTCAAGCATCCTTGCTGGGTAAACTGTGCCTCTTTGGTGCAGGAACAGCAAGGGCAGGAAACCGTAAAATACCCCTCATTCGCCGCCCAATCGCCATATTTCAAGGCAAATATCGTCTGCAAGTTCGGTGCCACTCCAGAAATGCACAAAGGTATGTGCAAGGCTACACGAGGTCGTGATGCAGGTAAAAAGACTTGCGCGTCAAAAGCGAAGATATGCGGTGACGGGACTTGGCTGTCTCCTCGCGGGGCTTTTGGGCTTTGGCGTCGGCTGGCAGGCGCTGGTTTGCGGCTTTACGGGGCTCGCTTGCCTGTCTCTGGTGCTTATCTTGCAACCTGCACTTCGCAACTGGGCCGAAACGCTCACCATAGGGTTCGTGATTGCAACGGCGTTGCCGCTGACGCCCGATGTCGCCGCTTCGGCGGGCTTGGTGACGGGCTGGCTTGTCCATCAGCTTGCCTATGGCCGCGTTGCCGAACGCTTTGGCTTCCACTTCCGGACCCTGTCCGAGCAACGCGCCACGATCGACGGCCCTGCCCGCGCCGTCTGGGCCGCCATCATTCCCGGTGAAGCGCATCCCGAAGATGTCAAATCTTGTGCTCTTGTGGATTTTGATCGGGACAAGGACGACCCCGACACCTGTTATCTGCGCTTGGAAACGGGTGACACATTGCTCGAGGAGATGACCCTTACCCATCTCGAGCGGCGGCGCTATGAACGGGCCCGATTTCTGATCGAGCGCGACAGCGACCAAGGCGAACAGGCCTATTACACCCTTGTTCTCGAAGACACGGGCGAAGGCGCAACCCATGCCCATCTTGCCATGGAGCTTTCCAACGCAAGCCTCGGCAATGCGCTCTTGCATTGGTTCGACGACGACCTGACCTTTAGCCTGCGCGCAGTGCAGCGCGCCTTTCGCGCAACCCCACAGGGCGTTCCGGCCTAGCGCTCGGTTCAGATCGGCTCGATATCGCCCATTGCGCGCTGCGCGTGGAAATCGGCTTCGAAATCGGCAAATCGGCCTTGGGCGATGGCGTCACGCATGCCCTGCATAAGCTCCTGGTAATAATGGAGGTTATGCCAAGTCAGCAACATGCCCGAGATCATTTCCTGCGCGCGAAACACATGGTGGAGATAGGCGCGGCTATAGTTGCGGCAGGCAGGACAGGTGCAGCTTTCGTCCAACGGACGGGGGTCATCCTGATGGCGCGCGTTCTTGATGTTCACCTGACCGCGACGCGTCCAGGCCTGCCCCGTGCGTCCCGACCGTGAGGGAAGAACACAGTCCATCATATCGATACCACGCTTGACGGCTCCGACGATATCATCGGGCTTGCCCACGCCCATAAGATAGCGCGGTTTGTCGGTGGGAAGCATATCGGGCGCATAGTCGAGCACACCGAACATCGCCTCTTGGCCTTCGCCTACGTCAAGACCGCCGACCGCATAGCCGTCAAAACCGATCTCGACGAGCGCTTTGGCGCTTTCTTCGCGCAGCTCTTGGGTCACGCCGCCCTGTTGAATGCCGAACAGCGCATGGCCCGGACGATCCCCAAAAGCATCGCGCGAGCGCTGCGCCCACCGCATCGAAAGGCGCATAGAGGCCGCGACCGCCTCGTCCGTGGCGGGCAGTGCAGGACATTCGTCAAAGCACATCACGATGTCCGACCCAAGAAGCTTTTGGATTTCCATCGAACGCTCGGGTGTCAATTCGTGCTTGGACCCGTCGATATGGCTTTTGAAGGTCACGCCTTTTTCCGTGAGCTTGCGTAGATCGGCGAGGCTCATCACCTGAAACCCGCCCGAGTCCGTGAGGATCGGCCCCTCCCAGTTCATGAACTTGTGCAGACCGCCCAGACGGTCGATCCGCTCGGCCGTCGGTCGGAGCATCAGGTGATATGTGTTCCCGAGGAGAATATCGGCCCCCGTCGCCTTGACGCTTTCGGGCATCATCGCTTTGACCGTGGCGGCGGTGCCGACGGGCATGAAGGCGGGCGTGCGAATATCGCCGCGCGGTGTATGGATGACACCTGTGCGGGCTTTGCCATCTGTGGCCTTGAGATCAAAACTAAAGCGGGTCATCGTCGGTCTCCTTGGGCAATGTGCCCCAGATACCTAAATCTCCGAGGATGCCAAGCGGAACCTTACGAGAGTATGGCGGCAAGGTCTTGTCTGAGAAGCTGCGCGGCAGAGCGTGTCTCGATCACATAAGAGGCCATCCGAGCCACCCGCAAGAGTGCGTCTTTGTCCGCATCGCCCAGAGGCCCCACCTTGTCACTGTCCCCGACCCCAAGCGCACCGACCCGTTTGCCAAAGCAGGTGACTTCGCAAATCGTCATAGAGGCGACCTGGTAGAACTTGCCGTATTCCTTGGCGATCTTTTCCATATAGGGGCGCGCATCGGGCACATCGAGAAAGGCGTAATTGCGGAACACCTCTTTCTGCATGAGCGGCCAAGTTTTGCGCGCGAGGTTGTATCCGCCGATCACGTAATTCTGGTCGTGCATCTCGAGATAGAGCGAGGCGATGTTGCGTCCGACCACTTTGGCACCGAGCTCTGCAATCGAGTCGAAAAAGTCATTCCGTTCGAGTTCATAGGCCGCCGCAAGCTGCGGATCATCCATTTTTTTGAGGATGAGAGAGAGATCTGGGGTCATATCAGGCCTATACGTTCGCCAAAGCGAAAACATCGGCAAGCATGAGTTTGAACGCGATCTTCTCGCGCAAAACATCGCTTGTGATGTCTGCGAGTTTCACCAGATCATCGGGCATATCGCTAAAGTCGGACAGACGTTCAGAGGAGAGACCAACGATGCTACCGATGTTTTGATCGTGGAGTTTCAGTGCACAGAAGACAGCGCTCTTTGCTCTTGCTTGCATCCCGTTCACAAGATGCGAGGCGGGATAATCACTGTCGAAGTCGCGCATGACTTCATAGGGTTTGGCCAATGTCCGAGACATTGAGCGTGGAAAATTCGAAAACTCGCCCCCGTGGGCACCGACGACATGAAGCTCGTCGGGGCCAACCAGAATGACCAAAGCGGCTTCGGCTTTGGACAGACGGACAAATGTCGCCGCTACATCGTCAAAGAATTGCGATCGTCCAAGCTCTATCTCTTGCACAGCCTCGCTCGGCGACATCTCAGTAAGGAGTTTTTGTATAGCAGTCGTCATCTTCGCCACAATTTTCAGTTCAATGGTCGAAACACCGCAAAAAGATGCAACGTGCATTTGGCGAACCTTGAACCAATAGGACGCGAATGCCGATACATCCTTTCGCATACCGTCCCAACCCTATGACTAGGCGTCCATTTCGCATTTCTGTGAGAGCGGGCCTTGCCCTCTTTACCCCAGCGCCCCAAAACCCTATATGAACACTCAGGAATTTTATGGACGCTGCAATGAACGATACGACTGGCACTGTAGAGGGCGCTCCTCTGATCAAACCGTCAAGCACCGAGCACCCGCTTTATGACGCGGTTGTCGAGGCATGTCGCACGGTCTATGACCCCGAAATTCCTGTGAATATCTTTGACCTTGGACTCGTTTACACCGTTGATATCAATGATGAAAACGACGTCAAAGTGATCATGACCCTTACTGCGCCGGGCTGCCCTGTCGCGGGCGAGATGCCCGGATGGGTCGCCGATGCGGTCGGACCTGTTGCAGGGGTCAAATCCATTGATGTCGAGCTAACTTGGGAGCCGCAGTGGGGCATGGATATGATGTCCGACGAAGCCCGCCTTGAACTCGGGTTCATGTGATCGACACTTGAGCGCAAAGTCTGCGCATCCTAGATTAGGTCTCAAAGGAGATCCAAATGTTCGGCATTCCAGGAAGCTCACCCGTCACCATCACGCCGCGCGCGGCCTCGCAGATCGCCAAGCTCATGGAGCGCGGCGGGCATATGGGGCTCAAGATCGGTGTGAAAAAAGGCGGCTGCGCGGGCATGGAATATACCATGGACTATGTCGACGAGATCGCCGCCCATGACGAAGTGGTCGAGCTGAACGGCGCCCGCGTGATCATCGCGCCGATGGCCCAGATGTTTCTATTCGGCACCGAGATCGACTATGAAACCTCGCTTCTTGAAAGCGGGTTCAAGTTCAAGAACCCCAATGTGGTGGATGCCTGCGGCTGTGGCGAGTCGATTAAGTTCGACGAAAGCCTGACGGCCGATAAATGAGCATTTCGGACGAACAGATCGAGTTCGCGCTCGACCTGTTCCGTCATGTCGGCCCGTTGAGCACGCGCAAGATGATGGGTGGGCTCTGCATTTATGCAAGCGGCACGATTTTTTCGCTGATCATGTCCGATGGACTCATCCTGCTCAAGGGCGCGGGCGGCTTTGCCGATTGGATGACCGCCCAAGGCTGGGAGCGCTGGAGCTATGAGCGCAAGAACGGTGGGATCGCCCAGATGCCCTATTGGGCGCTCCCCGAGGATGTTCTCGACCATCCCGAAGAAGCAAGCGCCTTGGCGCGACGGGCTTTGGAGTATCTTTGATCGCTTGCAACCTCTTGCCGGACTGTTAGAGATAACAGAACGCACCAAGGAGGATCAAAATGCGCCGCAAACTCGCCGCCGGAAATTGGAAAATGAACGGAACAGCCGCTGACCTGACCGAGGTCAAAGCGCTTCTTGCGGCCAATCCGACACCGACGGTCGATCTTCTCCTTTGCCCTCCTGCAACGCTTCTGTCGCGCATGAGCGACATCACCAAAGACAGCGCGATTTCGACGGGCGGTCAGGATTGCCACATGAACGGCAAAGGCGCGCACACGGGTGACATCTCGGCCGCGATGCTCAAGGATGCGGGAGCAACCTATGTGATCCTCGGCCATTCCGAGCGCCGCGCCGATCACGGCGAAACCGATGCGATCGTCCTTGCCAAGAGCGAGGCCGCGATTTCGGGCGGACTCATCGCCGTGATCTGCATCGGGGAAACTCTGGACGAACGCGAGAGCGGTGCAACACTCGACGTTGTGGAAACCCAACTTGCGGGGTCAGTGCCTTCGACTTCGACCGCGGCGAATACGGTGATCGCCTATGAACCCGTCTGGGCCATCGGCACGGGCAAAATCCCGACCCTTGAACAGATCGCAGAGGTTCACGCCCATATCCGCACCCTTCTTGTCACCCGCTTCGGCGAAGAAGGCCAAGGCATGCGTGTTCTCTATGGCGGATCGGTCAAACCGTCGAACGCCGCCGAGATTTTCGCGGTCGAGGATGTGGACGGTGCGCTCGTCGGGGGCGCGTCTCTCAAAGCGGCTGATTTCGGGCCGATCATTACGGCGCTCGAAAACGCCTGAGGGTTGAGGGGGCGGCGACGCCCCCCTTTTGCGTCAGAGTGCGACCTTGGCGCCCTCAGGAATTGTGCGGGGCGCGTCATTGAGCTTCTCCTTGGCAAAACCGGCGGCGGCTTTGTATTTCGCCATGAATTCGTTGCGCTCAGCCTCGGGGATCACATCGTCGATGTTGTCAAAGGTGCCGCCGCACCGTTCGTCGACCATGTTCAACAGACCAAAGGGCCCTGCCCCACGATTGCGCAGGATCAGCTCGGACACGGGACCGCAGAGCGCGGTGTCATAGGCGGCGAGCGCGGCTGTGCTCACCCCGTGTTCAAGGAACGCGGCGCCCAAGGTGCGCGCGTCGATGACGGCCTGGCTCGCGCCGTTTGACCCCGTCGGATACATCGCATGGGCCGCATCCCCCATCAGAACGACAGGGCCGTCCTGCCAAGTCGCCACCGGATCGCGGTCGATCATCGGGTTTTCATAAGCCACATCGCCGCCACGCAAGAGCGCGGGCACGTCGAGCCAGTCATAGGTCCAGCCCTCGAAATGATGGATGAAGTCCTCGATCTTGGCGGGTTTGAACCAGCCAGTGCGCTGATCAAGATCCTTGAACGTCACTTCCGCGATCCAGTTCACATCAGCATAACCGTCGTCGTCGGGCTGCGAGATGGGATAGATCACCATGCGGTGTTCATGCGTTCCAAGGCCGATGAACGAGGACCCCGTGCGGATCGGCTTGGCCCGTGTGGTGCCGCGCCACATGACTGCGCCGCCCCAATGGATCGGAGGCTGGCCGGGGTGCATCTGGGCACGGATCGCCGAGTGGATACCGTCGGCACCGACGAGGAGCGTTCCCTCTTCGCGGAGCGTTTCGCCGTTCGGGCGCTCGATCAGCGCAACGACGCCTGTCTCGGTCTTTTCATAACCCGTCACACGGCAGCCCAAACGCAAGGCCCCCTCGCCTGCCCGTTCGACGAATTTGTCGCGCAGCATGAGATGGAAGCGCCCGCGATGCACTGCATATTGCGGCCAGTTATAGCCAGCGTCGAGCCCGCGCGGTTCGGCATAGATGTCATTGCCGTTAAGCCCCACGAGCGCCCATTCCTTGGCGCTGATGCCGACCCCATCAAGATCCTCGGCGGTGATCCCCAGATCGAAAAGCTCACGCACCGCGTTGGGTTGGATGTTGATGCCCACGCCCAAGGGTTTGAGGTCGGAGACGCTCTCGAACACGGTGCAGGGCACGCCGATCTGCTCAAGAGTGAGCGCCAGAGCAAGACCGCCAATACCGCCTCCGGCGATCAGAACATGGGGGTGGGCCATCATCAATTCCGTTTCTAAAATTCCGTCCGGTTCTTAGCACCTGACGGGATTTGCGCAACCTTTGCCAATATGTCGCGGCAGAACAAAAAAGGGGCCGCGCAACGCGCAGCCCCTTTCGATCACCAATCGTCAAGGAGGAGAACTAGTTGGTGATAATTTCAGGCCCCATGATGGCGTTCGGAATTGCCGTCGAAATCCAGGGCACATAGGTGATCAGAATCAGGAAGACGAAGAGCACGGCGAGGAAAGGAAGTGCTGCACGCACAACCGCCATCATCGGCATTCCTGCCACGCCCGAAGTCACGAAGAGGTTGAGACCTACAGGCGGAGTGATCATCCCGATTTCCATGTTCACCACCATGATGATACCGAGGTGGATCGGGTCGATCCCAAGCTCGATCGCAATCGGGAACACCAGCGGAGCCACGATCACGATGAGACCCGAAGGCTCCATGAACTGACCGCCGATGAGCAGGATCACGTTCACGACAATAAGGAACATAACGGGTCCGAAGCCTGCATCGAGCATCGCGCCTGCAATGTGCTGCGGGATCTGCTCGTCCGTAAGCACGTGCTTGAGGATCAGCGCATTGGCGATGATGAACATCAGGGTGATCGTCAGCTTGCCCGCTTCAAAGAGCGTGTTGCGGGTGTCGCGGTGGAAAAAGGCCGTGATCAGAGCCTGCGGCTTGCGCAGCAGCGAAATCGGTCCATTGTCCGTGGCCAAGGGCCCCATGTCTCGATAGACGAATGTCGCTATAAAGAAGGCATAGATCGCTGCAACGGCTGCCGCTTCGGTCGGAGTAAACGCACCGCCGCGCCAGTAGATAAAGCCTTCTTCGCCGCCCGAGAAGTTGATCCACGGATGGCCGTAGATGCCGCCCATGATGATCGCGATGAGGAACAGCCCCCAGATCGCATCGCGGAAGGCCCCGAAGACTTCGCCCCAGCCGCGCCATTCGCCCTTGGGCATGTTCTTGACCTTGGCCATCACATAGATGGTGATCATGAGCATAAGGCCAGCCAGAAGACCGGGGATAACCCCTGCAAGGAACATGCGGCCGACCGAAACGTCCGTCGCCGAGGCATAGACCACCATCACAATCGAGGGCGGGATCAGAATGCCCAAGGTCCCTGCGTTACAGATAACGCCTGCCGCGAATTCCTTAGTATAGCCGACCTGACGCATTGCGGCGATCACGATGGAACCGATGGCAACCACGGTCGCAGGCGAAGACCCCGACAGCGCGGCGAACATCATACAGGCAAGAACACCTGCGATCGCCAAACCGCCCTGAAGGTGACCCACACAGGCAATCGCGAAACGAATGATCCGTTTAGCCACACCGCCCGTCGACATGAACGACGACGCAAGGATGAAGAACGGGATGGCAAGAAGCGTATAGTGACCGGCCATCGCCTGATACATGGACTGTGCTACCGACCCCAGCGAGGTTTCCGAGAACCCCAACAGGAAGATGATCGATGACAGACCAAGGCTGACGGCAATCGGCACGC
The DNA here is from genome assembly GCA_023255435.1 of Marivivens sp. Classification (GTDB taxonomy): domain Bacteria; phylum Pseudomonadota; class Alphaproteobacteria; order Rhodobacterales; family Rhodobacteraceae; genus Marivivens. The sequence goes on along the minus strand of JALRIK010000057.1, from coordinate 7,761 downwards.
CGATCAGCAAAAGGCCAACGATCATTGTAAAAAGGAGAAGTACTTCCATCGGATCAAGCCTCGCGGTTCATAGCGGCGACTTCTTCGACCGCGTCTTCTGCTTCGTGGCTGACGATCAGGCTATTCTGTTCGCCCTTGATTATGCGCACAGTGGCCTGCACGATGCGCACCAAAATCAGGAGCGCTGAAATCGGCAGGATCACATAAGGAACGACCCGCGGCATTTTGGAGTAGGTCTCGCCATAGTTGATCGCGTCCTCGAGCCACTTGAGGAAGCCCGGCATAGGGATCTGGTCCGTTTCAAAATAAGAGGTGCCGCGCGCGCCCCAGTCGATCCCCGTCGGGAACCAGCGGCCTGTCGTCGGCTTTAGCTCGGCAAATGGGGCCCAGTAGTCCCACGCGCCTTTCAAAAGCAACACTGCATAGAAAAGGCAGATCGCTGCGGACAGCAGGCCAGCCACACGGCGGCCACGGTGCGACAAAAGGTTGGTGACCGCGTCGACGCCAAGGTGAGCAGTGACCTTGAAACCGTAGGCGATCCCGAAAAGCACCAACCAAGCGAACAGCACGAGAACGACCTCGAGGCTCCAAATCAGGCTGGCATTGAAGACATAGCGGCGAATGACGTTGATGAATGTCAGTGCCGTCATCAGGCCCAGCAAAAGGGCAATAGCATTTTCTTCGAACTCATGGACGAAGCGTCCCAGTTTCGTCTTCGGTTCATATTTCCACGATGCGCTCATGGTCCCCTCGCTCAAACAGCGTATTAGGTATGAAATGGCCCGGCAGAGAATGCCGCCGGGCCAAGCTTTTCGACGTCCGTGAAAGGATTACATGCTGTCGTTGATAGCCAACGCTGCGTCGATGTTGTCCTGGCCTACTTCTTCGGCGAAACGGCCCCAGACCGGCGACATGGCTTCGAGCCAAAGAGCGCGGGTCTCATCGTCAAGCTCGCGGATCACGCCGCCAGCATCGAGGATGGCCTGACGTGCTTCGGCGTCCACCTGAGCCACGGCAGCGTTACGCTCTGCAGTCACTTCGTTGAAGATGTTCAGGAGTTGGTCGCGAACGGCCGGATCAAGGCTATCGAGGAAGTCGACCGACGAGATGACCATATAGTCAAGAACGCCATGGTTGGTTTCGGTGATACCGTCCTGCACTTCGAAGAACTTCTGGCCGTAGATGTTCGACCAGGTGTTTTCCTGACCGTCGACAACGCCGGTTTGCAGTGCGCCGTAAACTTCCGAGAAGGCCATCGGCTGCGGCGAAGCACCCAGTGCTTCCATCTGGGCAACCAGAACGTCCGAAGGCTGGACGCGGAACTTGAGGCCAGCAGCGTCAGCAGGCGTGATCAGCGGCTTGTTGGCCGACATCTGCTTCATGCCGTTGTGCCAGTAGCCCAAACCCTGAACGCCGCGGCGCTGCATCGAGTCGAGCATAGCCATACCGGTTTCCGAAGCCTGGAACGCGTCGACAGCTTCGATCGACTTGAACAGGAACGGAAGGTCGAACAGGCGGAACGACTTGGTGATCGATTCAAAGAGCGACAGCGACGGAGCAGCCATCTGCACGTCACCACGAAGCATTGCTTCAATAACCTGTTCGTCGGTGTAGAGGGTCGAGTTCGGGAACACTTCCATGCACATGGTGCCGTCCATCTCGGCGTTCACGCGCTCCATCAGAAGGTTGGCAGCGATGCCCTTGGGGTGCTTGTCGCTATTGGTAACGTGGCTGAACTTTACAACGATTTCGCCTTCGTCACAGCCAGCGGTGTCGGCAAAAGCGCCCGAAGCAGCAACGGCAAGAGCGGCAGCGGAAGCTGCGAGCTTGAAGAATTTCATGGTTTCCTCCCAAAGAAACTTAATTTGCACCCGAAATGGGTGACTGGGATCACAAAAGAGGCAGGAGAAGACTCCGACAAGTAAAAATACAACTCTTCGTGAGAAGGGGTGAATTATAATTACATTCAAATACTTAACGGTCAGCCACCCCAGCAACGTGGAAAAAACCCTTAGTGGGTGGCGAAAATCCGCACATCGGTTTGCGATAACTGTGCGGATTTCCGCACAGAACGATTCAATCCCGATAAAACTCGGCTTTGATTCCGTGGCGCACCAGCTTGTCGTAAAACGTCTTGCGCGGGAGCTTGAGGCCTCTGGCTGCTTCGGTCGCATTGCCACCGTGACGCTGGAGCGCCGCAATCAACAGGCTCCGCTCGACCTGCGCCATCTGTTCGGCAAGGCCAAGTTCTTCGGGCTGCTGGTCGCCGATCTCGCCAAGTCCCATGGCAAATCGCATGGCCGCATTCATCAAAGAGCGCGCATTGCCGGGCCAGTCCTGCGCCATGAGCTTCGACAAAACCTCGGGCGTGATTTCGGGCGTCGGCAAATCGGACTGCTCGCAAGCAATGTCGACATAGTGCTTGAACAGTTCGGGGATATCTTCGGGCCGCTCCCGCAGTGGTGGAATACGGATTGTCGCAGCCTGCAGGATATAAAAGAGATCAGGCGAGAACCGTCCTTCTTTCACCTCTTGGCCCAGATCGGCATAGGTGCCCGCAATAACGCGCGGACGGCTTGGCCTTTCCATCGCTTCAAGAAGCGAGAATTGCGCGGATGGAGTCATTCGCGCCACTTCGTCCAGAAAAAGGGAGCCGCCGATCGCCGATTCAAAGGCACGATCCATGGTTTCGCCGCTAAACGTGGAGGCGCTGAATTTGAGGAAAGGTGCGTTGGACCCTGCAGAGAGAAAATGCACCACTTCAGCCATTTTCGCAGTGCCGACCCCAGGCTCGCCTGTGATGAGCACGTCGGCACTTGTGCGGGCCACGGCTCGCGCATCTGATCGCATTTTACGTGAAAGCTCGGATCTTCCACGCAGCATACGGGCAGCCGCGTCCCCCGTTTCGGCCTCGCGTTTGAGGCGGCGATTTTCTTGCACCAATGCGCGGGTGCGCAACGCCTTTTCCACAACAGCGAGAAAGTCTTTGGGTGCGCAGGGTTTTTCAAGAAAGCCGAAGGCGCCGCTCGATATTCCTTTGACTGCCATGGGAATATCCCCTTCGCCCGTCAAAAGGATGACGGGAAGTTCGGGATCGACGCTATGGGCATAGGACAAAAGATGGAACCCGTCCCGCCCCGGCATGCGGATATCTGTCACGATGATCCCGTCAAAACCCGCAACGATGTGATCCTTTGCCTCGACAAACGAGCCCGCAAGGATGGGATCAAGGTCGGCAAGTTCAAGCGTCTGGCCCAAAGCCTCACGGACTTCACGATCATCATCGACCATCAAAACCTTGCGGGTCATGCGTTCTCCTGCATTTGGGATGCGGTCAATTCGATGGTAAAGACCGCTCCCCCTTCTGGGTGATTGCGACCCTGAATCGCGCCGCCGAAACTTTGGACGAGACCATAGCTGATCGAGAGCCCAAGCCCCATACCCTCGGCCGCACCGATCTTTTTGGTCGAATAGAAGGGATCGAAAATCTTTTCGGGTTCCGCAATCCCCGGACCATGGTCGCGCACAGAAACGGCAACACGCTTGCCAAGGTCTTGCGTCATTACCTCGACGCGTTTGTCGCCGAGACCTTCCATCGCGTCGATCGCATTCGAAATAAGGTTGAGAACCACTTGCTGAAGACGCACTTCTCCTGCGCGAACCTTCGGGAGACCCGCCTGAGCCTCCCAAAAGAGCGCGACCCCTTCATGTTGGGCTTTGCTCGAGATTATCTCGAAACACGCCTCGATCACCCCGTTCACATCGACATCGGTCAGAGGTTCATCCTCTTGTTTGGCAAAGGCGCGCAGATTGCGGATGATCCGCCCCATGCGCCGCGCCAGTTCCGAGATTCGGCCGAGGTTCTGGGCCGCAACGTCGACCTTACCGCGCTCGAGGAAAGTCTCGGCATTTTCAGCAAAAGAGCGGATTGCCATGAGCGGTTGATTGAGTTCGTGACTGATACCCGCCGACATTTGGCCCAAAGCAGAAAGCTTGCCGGCTTGAACCAATTCCGCCTGCATCTGCTTGAGCCGCGCCTCGGCAGCGATGCGTTCGGCCACCTCGCGACGAAGCGACTCGTTCGCCGCCTGAAGCTCTTCTGTGCGCCGCTCGACGCGCGCCTCGAGGCTTTGGTTCAAACGCGAAAGTGTCCGCCGCCTCTCGGTCGCAAGAAAGAGGAGCGCACCAAAAGCAAGGCAGAGCGCCGCCGTGATCGCCGCCTGAAGAAAGGCAAGCTGGCGTGCTGGCGCGACATCGAGCAACGCCTCGACCCGAAGTCCGATTGTCGGCAAGAGTTTCTCGAAGTGGAGCGCTTGGGATGGAAGATACCTGCCACCGTCCACGTCCCAAAGATCATAGCCAGCCCGATCCTGCCTGACATAGTCGACAAAGGGCGCCACACGGACCGTCTCGTAAACTTCACTTGGCACTTGATCGCTCGAGGTGCCCTCTCGCGCGCGGAACAAAAGCTCGGAACGGTTCGAAACGAAAATCACGCCGTGTTCGTCGGTGAAGAACACGGTCGGCCTGTCCCCGCGCCATGCAGCCTCGACGGCCTCGACATCGGTAATCGCGACGACGGCTCCGAGAACGGGCCCCTGAGCACCGAAAACGGGCGCAGCAAAGCGGAAAATCCGCCGCCCGTAGAGTTTGCTCATGGCGTGGGAGACCCCCAAAGCACCGTCCATCGCCCGCACAAAATCCGCGCGCGATGCATGATCTTCTGGGAGAAGCTCGCGCGCATGGGCCAAGGTTTCGCCATCGGGCGAGACGACAATAAGATCCATCAAGCCTGCTTTGTCGGCGATCTCTTGCAGAACCCTGTTGGTGGCCTCGCGGGTCTGCGAGCCGTAGAGCAGCCCTTTGACCATCGGATGCGCAGCGACGAAGACCGCCAACTCGCGCGAGGACTGGAGTTCGGAAGTCAGTCGATCCCCTGCAAGCGCAAGGTCGGATCGACCGCGACTGGCAAGCTGGTCCAGCGCCGAGTCAAAGCCATAGTTCCACACTGCTCGCGACCCTGCGGCCACCGCCGAGAGAAAGAGCAAAATCACGACGAAGCGTTGGACCAGATATCTTTGCATCGAGGGCACGATAGCAAAGAGCCCGTTGCAAATACCAGAGCCTGCTGCCACCTTGCGCGCATGAAATCGATCAAACAGTCCCCGACCGATCTGGACTTTGTCCAAAACCCCTATGCGTTCTATGACAGCGCGCGGGAACATGGCCCCTTGGTTTATTGGGAAGACTACAAAACGATCTGTGCGGTCTCGTTCGAAGCGGTGTCCACTCTGCTCAAGGATCGGCGGTTCGGGCGGGAATTGCCTTCTGATCTGGCGCCGCCCATCGCACCCCATACCAAGCCGTTCTACGATCTCGAAGCGCATTCCATGCTTGAACTGGAACCACCGCGCCATACGCAGTTACGGGCGCTTGTGCTGCGGGCCTTTACCTCGCGGCGGATCAAATCGCTCGAGCCCGAAATTCGGGCGCTGGCGCATGGTTTGATCGACGACTTTCCCGAGGGCGACTTCGATCTGCTCAAGGCGTTTTGCACTCCTATCCCCGTCATCATCATTTGCAGGTTGCTGGGTGTGCCCGAAAAGGACGCCGCGCAACTTCTTGATTGGTCGGCCAAAATGGTCTCGATGTATCAGGCGCGGCGCACCCGCGAAATCGAAGTGGATGCGGCGCAGGCCTCGACCGAATTCGCTGACTACATCCGTCGCCATATCCAGACCAAACGCGCCGCCCCTGCCGACGATCTTATTTCCGAGTTGATCCGTGCCCGCGACGAGGGCGGCTCTCTCTCCGAAGACGAGCTGATCACCACCTGCATTCTTTTGCTTAACGCAGGTCACGAGGCCACCGTTCATACGATGGGCAACACGGTGAGACTACTCATGTCGCTCGGGATCACAGACATCACGAGCGAGGTTGTCGAAGAAGCCATCCGCTTCGACCCGCCGCTCCATTCCTTTACCCGATTTGCCAAAGAGGACGTCACCGTTTTTGGCCACGCGTTCAAGCGTGGCGAGGCGGTGAATTGCCTTCTGGCATCCGCCAATCGCGATCCTGCTGCCTATCCTGATCCCAATGTCTTCGACCCCGCTCGCAGAGGCCCTGTGAACACCAGCTTTGGCGGCGGTATCCATTTTTGCGTCGGCGCTCCGCTCGCGCGACTCGAGCTTGTGACTGCGCTCAAAGTGCTCTTCGAGCGTTGTCCCAGCCTGTCACCCGCAGGCCCCTCTGACTTTGCGAATGTCTATCACTTCCACGGGCTCAAAGCCTTGATGGTGCGCCGCTAGAGAGGAAGATCGAGCGTCGACTTGATCTCCTCCATCGAGAGGAGCGCAGTGACGTTGTGGATTTTCACTTCGGAAATAAGCGCCTGATAGAACTCGTCATAGGCGCGGGCGTTCTTCACGCGCACCTTGAGAATATAGTCTATGTCCCCCGCCAAGCGGTGCGCCTCCTGCACCTCGGGACGGGCACGCAGCGCGGCAAGGAATTTGCGCTGCCACTCTGCTTCGTGCTCGCTGGTGCGGATGAGAACAAAGAAACAGGCTTCGAACCCAAGAGCCTCTGCATCAAGAAAAACCGTCTGGCGGCCGATGATCCCCGCCTCTTTCATCTTGCGGATTCGGTTCCAGACGGGTGTCTTGGACGACCCAACATTCCGCGAAATATCGTCCAGTGATTGGGCGGCGTCCCTTTGCAACTCGCAAAGGATTTTCCGATCCGTTTCATCAATACGAAAAGACATTCCTGTTTTTCCCGACTTATAGAACATTCAAAGCGATCCACCGCCTGAATGGAACATACGTCCTTATTCTTGTCGCGCAATAGGCAAAATATAGAAAAATGTTCTATATATACGGGGAAGTCTTCAGGAGTATGCGATGCAACACTTCCCCATCTTTCTCTCGGTCGTCGGTCGGCGCATCGTCCTTTCGGGCGGTGGAGAGGCTGCGATGGCGAAACTTCGTCTTTTGCTCAAGACCGAAGCGCGTATCGCCGTCTATGCCAACGCCCCCCATGCGGACATCGAAAAGCTGGACGCCGAAGGGAAAATCATCCTGACCCGCCGCGCCTTGCGCCACGGAGACGTGCTGTGCGCCGCCCTTTTCTATGCCGCGAATGAGGATGACGCAGAGGACGCTCGCGTCGCCGCGATTGCCCGTGCCGAGGGGGCGCTGGTCAATATCGTCGATAACCTCGAAGACAGCGCCTTCATCACCCCCGCCATTGTCGACCGTGATCCTGTGACCGTAGCCATCGGCACCGAAGGCGCGGCCCCTGTTCTGGCCCGCGCGATCAAAGCGGACCTTGAAGAGCGGCTCCCCGTGACGCTCGGCCTTTTGGCGCGCGTGGGGAAATCCTTCCGCCATGCGGTCGAGACACTGCCATTGGGGCGCAAGCGTCGTGACTTTTGGGCCGACTATTATTTCAAAGCCGGGCCCAAAGCCGTCGAGGCCAATGGCGCAAAAGGGGCGAGCGCCGCGCTCGAAGGCCTTCTCGACACCCATATCATGACCGCCCAAAAGGAAGGCCATGTCGATCTTGTCGGCGCTGGCCCCGGTGATCCCGAACTTCTGACGCTCAAGGCACGCAAGGCGCTCGATGAGGCGGATGTGGTGATCTATGACCGTCTGGTCAGCCGAGAGATCCTCGAACTTGCCCGCCGCGAAGCGCTGATGATCAACGTCGGCAAAGAGGGCTTTGGTCCTTCGACCACACAGGACGAGATCAACCGTCTTA
>JALRIK010000056.1 GCA_023255435.1 Marivivens sp. | reverse complement strand
CGCATGGATCAGGTTTAGGTTATAGTTGTCACGGAACATAGCGACGACCTGTTCGGCTTCGTTAAGACGCAGCAAGCCATGGTCGACAAAAACGCAAGTCAGCTGATCACCGATCGCTTCGTGCAGAAGGATACCCGTCACCGAAGAATCGACACCGCCCGAGAGCGCGCAGATCACCTGCTTGTCGCCGACCTGTTCACGGATGCGCGCAATTGCTTCCTCGCGATAGGAGGACATGGTCCAATCGCCGGTGAAACCGCACATCTTGATGAAGTTTTCGAGCATCTTTGCGCCGTTCGGCGTGTGATGCACTTCGGGGTGGAACTGAACAGCGTAGAAACGGCGGGCCTCATCGGCAACCATCGCCAGTGGTGCGTTCGGCGAAACGCCGATGGCCTCGAACCCGGGGGCAAGCTTGGTGACGCGGTCGCCGTGGCTCATCCAGACCTGTTCGCGGCCCGCCTCGAATAGCCCCTTGAAGATACCGTCGCCCTTGTGGCCTTCGGCAGGGGTTACATAGGCGCGGCCGTATTCGGCGTGATGGCCTGCTTCGACCTTGCCGCCGAGCTGTTCCATCATGACCTGCTGGCCATAGCAAATACCAAAGATCGGAAGGCCCATCTCGAAAAGGGCCTGCGGCGCGCGAGGAGAGCCTTCGCGCGTCACGCTGTCAGGACCGCCCGAAAGGATCACGCCCAAAGGTGCCATCTCGCGGATGACGTCTTCTGTGACGGTCTGGTAGGGGCGGATTTCGCAATAGACTTTGAGTTCCCGAAGACGGCGCGCAATCAGCTGCGTCACCTGAGAGCCGAAGTCGATGATAAGGAGGCGTTCATGCTGGGTCATGTGCGGGGAATAGGGCGGGCAGGCTCGACTCGCAAGGCCGTAGTGGCGTCGAAATGGGGCCCAAGGTCGGTTTTTGCACCGCTCCCGAGCCAAATGTCGCTTTTCGCGCAGACCCGCCGCAATTTCGTCATCGTGTTTTCGGTGCGGGCGGTATCGAATGTGCAAACACTCATCGGAGGATTCCTTATGTCGGATGTCGCAGAAGCCCGTCGTGGCGGTCGCAGAGGTGGCGGTGGAGCCGCACGCCGCGCAGAACGCACGGCAGTCAGCATCGAGACCGCAAAGTATATCGAGCGTAACATTCCCAACTTCGAAATTCTCAACGAAGAGGCGCTCCAGATCATCGAAGCCAACGCCGAAACGATCCTTGCGGAGGTCGGTGTGAACTTTGTCGAAAACCCCAAGGCTCTCGAACTTTGGCGTCAGGCCGGCGCGGATGTCGACGGCGAGCGCGTGCGCATTCCCCGCGGACTTGCTCGCGAGCTTTGCAAGACCGCTCCGTCGCAGTTCACCCAGCATGCCCGCAACCCCGAGCGCAACGTCGTCATCGGCGGCAAGAACCTTGTGCTTGCGCCCGTCTATGGTCCGCCCTTCGTGCGGGACATGAAAGGTGGCCGCCGTTATGCGACCATCGCCGATTTCCAGAAGTTCGTGAAGCTTGCCTATATGTCCAAGTGGCTCCACCACTCGGGCGGCACCGTGTGCGAACCGACTGACGTGCCTGTGAACAAGCGTCACCTCGACATGCTGCTTGCACACATGACCCTCTCGGACAAACCCTTTATGGGCTCTGTGACCGAACCGAGCCGCGCGCAGGATTCGGTTGATATGTGCGGCGTTCTTTTCGGTGAGGACTTTGTCCAGAACAACACCGTGATGACCTCGCTTATCAACATCAACTCGCCGCTTACCTTCGACAGCATCATGATGGGCGCGCTCGAAGTCTTTGCCGCCAACAATCAGGCTGCGATCATTTCGCCCTTTATCGTGGGCGGCGCGATGGCTCCGGTGTCGGTTGCCGGCACTCTGACGCAGGTTCTGGCCGAAGTTCTTGCAGGCGTGGCGTACAGCCAGCTCATCCGCAAAGGCGCGCCGGTGATCTTCGGGGCCTTTGTGACATCGATCGACATGAACTCTGGCGCTCCGACTTTCGGCACGCCCGAAGCTGCGCATATCACCTATGGTGCGGGCCAGCTTGCCCGCCGTCTGAACCTCCCGTTCCGTTCTTCGGGAAGCTTCTGTGGCTCCAAGCTGCCTGACGCTCAGGCCGCATACGAGACCGCAAACTCGCTCAACATGGGTCTGATGTCGGGCGTAAACTTCATGCTTCACGCTTGCGGCTGGCTCGAAGGCGGTCTTGTGGCTGACTTTGAAAAGTTCGTCATGGACGCGGACCAGCTCGGCACGCTCCACCACCTTGCCCGCGGCATCGACATGAGCCCCAACGGTCAAGCAATGGACGCCATCCGCGAAGTCGGTCCCGGCGGTCACTTCCTTGGCTGTGCGCACACCCAAGCGAACTTCAAGGACTCGTTCTGGCGTTCGAACCTTTTCGACTACAAGCCGTTCGAGACTTGGGACGAAGAGGGCGCACGCGACACCCGCACGCTCGCCAGCCTACGCGTCGAGAAGCTTCTCAACGACTATCAAAAGCCCGAAATCGATCCCGCAATCGAAGCCGCGCTCCACGAGTTCGTTGCCAAGAAAAAGGCCTCGATGCCCGATAGCTTCATGTAAGCCGCTCTTGGGCGGTTGCCGCCCGGTAAAGTGCGGCTTCCCCCATGATGGCGATCCATGTTTCGACGTGGGCCGCCACATCATATACCGCCGCTCGGCCCACCCGAGCCGCGTTTTGGTCCGCCTCGATTTCCATCAGGCGTATCAGAGCCTCTCCCGAACGGGGGAGGCTTTCCGTATTCAAGATCTTCTTGAGCAAACGGTCGCGCCGATAGTGCGCAGCCCCCATTCGCGCAGCGGTGGCAAGCAGTGCGGGGCGCTTCAGTTGGCCGACCATACCCATGATATTTTACATCTTTTTAACTCCTCTGTTGGGACGTGAGGAGAAGCGTTGCACAGGTTCGGCAGGTGTTGCGCAAATAGGCCAAACAGCGTTCGGCGCGGTTATCAAACATTATTCAAATCGAACAATTCTGGTCCTGCCTCGGATGCATTAACCCTTGGGTAACAAGTGCAACCCTAGGTTGCTATTTGGTTAATGGAGAAGGGGCTGCGGTCCTCGCGCCGCGTCACCTTGCAGGAATGGGAGATGTGCGATGGAACAGCACGGAATTGTCGGAGATTATCCAGCTTGGGTTCCCGACGCAGCGCGGCACTATTTGGCGCATACGGAAAAGGGAACCTCCATTCGCGCCTTAGCGCGTGCGGCCGACTGCCATGCCTCGACCATCTTGCGGCAAGTGCGGCGGTTCGAGGGGCGGCGCGACGATCCCCTAGTCGATGATGCTCTCAAAGCGCTTGCTGTGCGCCATGCCGCCAAAACACGAAAGCCACGAGAGGAGCAGAGCATCATGTCCCATCCCGAACAGACCGCACGTGCCGCAACTGAAATCGACGCCGAAGCGCTTCGGGTTCTGCGCCGTCTTTGCGAAGGGGGCGCCGTGCTTGCCGTGGCGCGGGAAATGGAGATGGCCGTGGTCGTGCGCGATGGACAGGACGGCACCACGACCCGAACAGCCGTTGCGCCAAGAGAGGTGGCACAGGCGATGGCGCTGCGCGACTGGATTGCCTGTTCCGATCCGTCGGCGCGGATCATGCGCTATCACATCACCACGACGGGCCGAACCGCGCTCAAGCAGTTGATCGCAGACGCCGAGAACCGTGCATTGGGGATCGCCTTTGCACCGTCGCGACTTATGGGAGACGAGGATCAGGCACGGGCGCGTTATGGATTAGGGGAAAGTCCACTGACGGGACTGGCGCGCCGCCGTGACCGTGACGGTCGACCGTTTCTAAGCCGTGATCTTGTCGCGGCGGGCGAGCGCTTGCGCGAGGATTTCGAGCTGGCCTCGATGGAGGGCGCGGGGGCTGTCGATTGGTCCAAATGGATCGGAAGCCCGCCGCACGTCGTTTCATCGAATTCAGGACCGCAAGAGCGCGTCATTGCTGCTTTGTCCGATCTAGGACCCGGACTTGGGGATGTTGTGCTTCGGTGCTGCTGTTTTCTCGAAGGTCTCGAGACAGCGGAAAAGAGCATGGGCTGGGCCGCGCGCTCGGGCAAAATCGTGCTTCGGATCGCACTTCAGCGGCTCAAGCGACACTATATGGAACAGGGGAAATTCGCGCCCAAGATCGGCTGACACGAGGGGTCATCCTCTTCGGGATGCATAGCTGCCATTCGTTGTCATTTCGCAAAAAGGCGCTTAATGATCGTGCAACTGTATCGACGGAGGAGGCCGTCTTATGCGTGATCTCAAGATTCCAAGCCAGCGCCACCCCGAAAAGGCGCATCGCCCCGATAACGCCCAGCCCAAAAAGCCGGAGTGGATTCGCGTAAAGGCCCCGACCTCTGCGGGATATAAAGAGACGCGCGACATCATGCGCGAGCATAAATTGACGACCGTCTGCGAAGAGGCGGGCTGTCCCAACGTCGGCGAATGTTGGAGCCAAGGTCACGCCACCATGATGATTATGGGCGAGGTTTGCACCCGCGGCTGCACCTTTTGCAATATCGCAACGGGCAAACCGCCTGAAGCGCTTGATGTCTTTGAACCGGGCCGTGTGGCCGATGCGGTCAAAAAACTCGGTCTCAAGCACGTTGTGATCACCTCGGTCGATCGCGACGACGTAGAGGACGGTGGCGCCGAGCATTTCGCGCAAACGATCCGCGCCGTGCGTCATCGCTCGCCCGAGACGACGATCGAGATCCTCACCCCCGATTTCCTCCATGCCGATCCCGATGTGCTCCGCGTCGTCGTCGATGCCAAACCGGATGTGTTCAACCACAATCTTGAAACGGTGCCCGGCCTTTATCCCGAAGTGCGCCCAGGCGCGCGCTATTTCCATTCGCTGCGCTTGCTCCAGCGTGTGAAAGAGCTGGATCCGACGATCTTTACCAAATCGGGGATCATGGTCGGACTTGGTGAAAACCGCCAATCGGTCATGCAGGTCATGGATGACATGCGCGCAGCCGATATCGATTTCCTGACCATCGGCCAGTATCTCCAACCGACGCCCAAGCACCACGTCGTGGACCGTTTCGTGACACCCGAGGAATTTGCGGGCTATGAAAAAGCGGCATACGGCAAGGGGTTCTTGATGGTGTCGGCCACGCCTTTGACGCGCTCGTCCTATCACGCAGGTGACGATTTTGCCCGTCTGCGCGACGCGCGGCTCAAGAAACTCGGACGATAAAAATTCCTGTCACCTCACTGGGTGACAGGAGGCACCGCTTTGAGATAGGCAGCGATCGCATCACGGTCGCTTTGGGGAAGTTTGGCCATGTTGCGCACGACATGCACCATTTCCCCGCCTGCTGTGTCAAAGCTCGGGGTGAACCCGCTCTCCAGATAGATCGCGATATCCTCGGCCGACCAATCCAGCTTGCCGCTTGTGATATTGGGGATTGTGCCATCCCCCGACGGGTTCGCCGCGCCGCCCAGCCAAGCCGAGGTATTGCTCCCCCCAAGGATATTGCGCGGTGTGTGGCATTCGCCGCAATGGGCGAGTCCTTCGACCAATTCGCTGCCACGGGTTTCCTGAGCGTCAAGTTCAGTCTGGACAATCCAATCTTCGTTCAGGAAGAGCAGCTTCCACCCGCCCAAGGACCGTCTGATGTTGAACGGAAAGCCGACCTCGTGGTCAAGGCTGGGCGTTGCAACGGCGGGAAGCGTGCGAAGATAGGCCGCAAGATCGACGATATCGGCCACATCGGCGCGGATATAGGAGGAGTAAGGGAACGCGGGGTAATAATGCGCCCCTTCGGGCGAGACGCCGCGCATCACGGCGTTCACGATCTCGAGGTCGGACCAGTTGCCGATCCCGTGGACAGGATCGCTCGAGATATTCGGCGCGATAAACGTGCCGAACTGGGTTTCGAACCGACGACCACCGCCGAGATGGGAGGCGGTTTGATCGTCGGCCTCGGGTGCTGCGTGACAAGACGCGCACCCGCCCGCGGCAAACACGAGGGCGCCGCGTTCGGGGTCACCGATCAACCCGTCGATAGAAGAGGCGGGCAGGGGATCAGGCTCGGTAAGCATCCAAGCAGTTCCGAGCCCGACCAGAGCAAGTGCCCCGAGGGAAGTGAGGAGTTTGCCCATTGCCCGCCGCCCCGTTACTTGGGTTTACGGTAGGTTTCGTGGCACGACCCACAGCTTCCGCCCAGAGCGCCCATGGCCGCCTGAACAGCCTCGAGGCCCTGACCTGCAGCCGCCTGCATACCGGTCGCGGCAACGGTACAGGCTTCGGCTTTTGCGGTGAAATCGTCAAAGTTGGTCCAGATCGCAGGAAGTGCACGTGAGGTTGCGATGCTGTCGCTGTCCGATCCTTCGGGGAACTTCGCCATATCGGCGATCATGGCGTTCTCGACAAGCGCATCTGCCGCTGCCTGCGCAGCCGCTGCGTCATAGTCCATCTTGCCCTGTGCCATGCCGCCCAATACGCCCATGTTCTGGCCGAGAAGCTTCATGTGGGTCTGACGCGCGGCAACCGCGTCCTCAGGGGACATCGCGGCGTGGCTTTCGGCAAATACCGCGCCCGACGCGGCAAGAAGAGCGGTCGAAATCGCTAGGGTCTTGAAAAATTTGGTCACTGGGAACCTCCCATGGTTGAATCGCACTATGGCTAAAATCTAGCTGTGTGGTAAAGGTTAGCCATTCTGTAAATGTGATCATGGGGTGCACATTTATGCACAAGGACAATTGGGACGATCTGCGCTTTGTGCTTGCCGTCGCAGACGAAGGTTCTGTCAGCGGAGCGGCGCGGGTGCTGGGTGTGAACCACGCCACGGTCATTCGGCGCATCGCAGCTTTCGAGGAACGGCACGGCTCTGAGATTTTCGAAAGAACGCCGCTCGGGTATCAAATTCCACAATCCCGTCAAATGGTTATAAGTGCCATCCGAGAGGTATTTGGCGCGATCGAGGCGGTCGAGCGCACCCTTGCCGGCGCCGAAGCACAGGTCTCGGGGGTGATCCGTTTGACCTCGACCGATAGCCTTGCTGTGACTGTCTTGCCCGAGGTGATCGCGGGTCTGGTTGCACAATCCCCCGGTCTTGGGTTCGAGCTGCACAGCAGCAATGCCCACCTCGATCTTTCAAGACTTCACGCAGATATTACCATCCGCCCGGCCTTGCGCCTCCCGGACGAGCTGATCGGCACGCGCGCGGGCACGCTCTGGGTCTCGGTCTATGCGCCCAAAGGGTGGCCCGATGCGCCGCAGTTGTCGCTGCGTGGAAATCTGGCGCGGACCCAGTCGGGAGAGTGGAACGAAACCCAGATCAAGGAAAACGAGCAAGCAAACGGGTCGGACAGCTTTGTGGTGCTACGGGAAATGGTGGCCCAGAGGCTAGGCCGCGCCGTGCTCCCCGATGTGCTCGGGCAAAACGACCCGCGACTGGAAAAAATCGATCTTTTGCCACCCCATACAGAGATCCCGCTCTGGGTCGCCTCGCATGCGGATTTCGGCGATTCTCCACGCCTGCGCAAAGTGCGCGAGATGCTGGCGGCCGCACTTCAGGCGCACCCCCTTCTTAGATAAAGCGGACCTTGCCGATATAGGGCAGATTGCGGTTGCGCTGCGCAAAGTCGATTCCGTAGCCGACGACGAATTCGTCAGGAATTTCAAAGCCGATCCAGTCCGCTTTAAAGCCGACTTCGCGTCGCGCGGGTTTGTCGAGAAGCGCAATGGTCTTGAGTTTGCGTGGATGGCGCGTGCCCAGATAATCGGTAACATGCGCAAGGGTGTGGCCCGTGTCCACGATGTCTTCGACCACAAGAACATCACGGTCTGCGATTTGCCCCCGCAAGTCCTTGAGGATGCGCACCTCGCGCGAGGATTCCATTCCGTCGCCATAGGACGAAGCCTCGAGGAAATCGACTTCGACGACCATATCAAGTTCGCGCACAAGATCAGCGATGAACACGAAAGAGCCGCGCAGCAAACCGATGACGACAAGTTTGTCCGTGTCGGCAAACTCCTGTTTGATCTCGCGGGCAAGCGTTTCGATCCGCGCGGCAATCGCTTTGGCCGAAATCATTTCATCAATCACATGTGGACGGTTGGGCATATCGGTCTCCTCAGGCTGACACAGATGTAACGCGGGCTTTGGCCCGTGTCATCAGGTCCAAACGGGTGTGGTGTCGCAGGGGGAAAACTCGGACTTGCACGCGGAACGAAGCGGCGTAAGTAAAGGAGAGACGAAAGAAAGACGCGATCCATGCCGAAACACGCCGAGACCAGAGTTCTTCCTTATACTGCCGAGCAGATGTATGCGCTCGTCGGAGATGTTGCGAGTTACCCAAAGTTCCTTCCTTGGACGGCGGGTGCGCGTATCCGCTCGGTGACCGAGCATGGGGATCATAGCGTCATGTTGGCCGATCTCGTCATCTCGTTCAAAGTGTTTCGCGAAAGCTTCGGGAGCCGCGTCACCCTTTGGCCCGAAAAGAAACAGATAGACACCTCTTACATCGACGGCCCGTTCAAACATCTCGACAGTATCTGGCGGTTTCGCGATGTGGAGGGCGGCTGCGAGGTCAGCTTTGAAGTGGACTTCGAGTTCAAGAACAAACTCTTGCAGGGCGCTGCCGGTATGTTCTTCAACGAAGCGATGCAGCGCGTTGTGCGCGCCTTTGAAGATCGCGCGTCCAAGCTCTACGTCTGACGTCTTGGCAAAGAAAAACGCGCCCAAGGTTTCCCTCGGGCGCGTTTTCAATTTCTGGCGGGGTGTTACGAGTTCAGTTCGTACGCCCGTTCGCCATGCACCGCGAGGTCGAGACCATTGGTTTCGGTTTCTGCATCGACCCGGATGCCAAAGATTGCTTTGACCACAAAGATGATCGCAAGCGTCACAACGATGGTAAACACACCGACAATAGCGAGCGAGCCGAGCTGGGCCGCCCAAGTTCCAGCGCCAAAGACCGCAATCATGATGGTGCCGAAGATGCCGCCGATACCGTGCACGGCAAAGACGTCCAGCGTATCGTCGATCTTGAGACGGTCACGCATCAGGTTCACGGCCTCTTGGCACATGATGCCCGCGATGCCGCCGATGATCACGGCTTCGATCGGACCGACAAAGCCAGAGGCGGGCGTGATCGACGCAAGACCTGCAATGGTGCCTGTTACGATACCCACAAGCGAAGCGCGGCCGAATTTGATCTTTTCCCACAGCGCCCATGTGAGCGAAGCGGTTGCGGCGGAAATATGGGTGACGGTCAGAGCCATGGCCGCGCCGCCGTCTGCTGCAAGCTGCGAGCCGCCGTTGAAGCCGAACCAACCGACCCAGAGCATGGCTGCACCGATCATCACCATACCGGGGTTATGCGGCGGGGTGTGACGGTTCTTGCGCGGGCCGAGAACGATGGCGATCAGAACGGCTGCGATACCTGCCGTTTCATGCACCACGATGCCGCCCGCAAAATCCCTTACGCCCGTTTCGCCAAAGATGCCGCCATCGGCAAGGAAACCGCCGCCCCAGATCCAATGGGTCACAGGAGCATAGCACAAGAGCATCCAGAGCGCCGAGAAGGTCAGCACAAAGCCAAAGTTGATCCGCTCGACATAAGCACCGACGATCAGAGCAGGTGTGATGATTGCAAAGGTCATCTGGAACGCAAAGAACAGAACCTCGGGGAGGGTGCCCGACAGGCTCTCCGCATCGACGCCGCTCAAAAAGGCTTTGCCAAGACCGCCCCAGACAGCGTTCCCATCCCCAAAGGCGATAGAGTAACCGCCCGCAAGCCACAGGATGCTCATCAAACAGGCAATCGCATAACAATGCATGAACACGCTGAGCACGTTGCGCGCGCGCACGAGGCCGCCGTAAAACAGCGCAAGGCCGGGTAGTGTCATGAACAGCACAAGGGCCGTCGCTACAATGATCCAGGCGGTATCCGCTCCGTTCATCTGTCTCTCCTTCCAGTTTCCCGCGGTGCGTTGGTCGCACCTATTGTCGGTTCGGCGACTCTGCACCGACCGAGATGGCCGCATCAAAGGGCCAAAGCCGAGAAAAAGAAGAGCAAACTGCCTTTGTTCATGGTGAAAACATGGGCAGTTCGGTAAGTGCCTAATTATTAGGCGATCATACGGACGACATGCCGCTTTTTAGGCGTTTGCAAAAAGCCCCGAAATTGATCGTCTTGCCGCTAAAGCAGGCTTGAAACGATGGATCAGTGGTCGCCGACACCGTTTTCGATCGACCGCAATAAGAGCCGGATCGCATGATCGACGGCAGCCTTGCGCACATTGTCCCGTCCGATCGCACCAAATTCCACCGTTTCGGTAAAGATCGTCTCACCGTCCGAGATGCCGAAACATACACGGCCCTCGGGTTTGAAATCCGAAGCGCCCGGACCTGCGATCCCCGTCGTAGAGACTGCGAGCGTTGCGCCCGAATGGCGCAAAGCCCCGAGCGCCATTTCGGCGGCGACTTCTTCCGAAACTGCCCCATGGGCAAGAAGCACCTTTTCCGAAACGCCGAGAATTTCGACCTTGGACGAATTTGTATAAGTGACAAAGCCACGGTCGAAAATTTCGGAGCTTCCTGCGGTGTCGGTAATCGCGGCCGAGATCATGCCGCCCGTGCAACTTTCGGCGGTTGCGATAATGGCGCCGTGACGGCGCGCGGCCTCCAGCAATTCAAGACTCACATCAAGACTCCATGAGCGATGCCTGCCAGAAGCATGGTGCCGATTCCGGCGAAAATACCAGCCCAAATATCGTCAAGCATCACGCCGACGGGATCGTGGCGACGATCTGCGCGGCCGACGAGCCAAGGCTTCCAGATGTCGAAGAGGCGAAACAGCAAGAAAGCACCGACCCATCCAGGATAGGGAAAGTTCCAGTTGTCGAGCCCCATCATCCAAAAGCCGAACGAGGGCGCAAGAAGCGCGATCCACTGACCAGCCACTTCGTCGATGACGATCTCCGATGGGTCCTCGGTCGGGCGATCGGCAAGCTCTTTGCCCACGGCCCAAAATCCGAGCCACGTCACGAGCGCGGTTGCAACAAGCAGGAGCGGAAAACTCCCCAGCCCGTGGAGCACAAGCCCGAGCACGACAGCCGCAGCCGAGCCCCAGGTGCCGGGGGCAGGGCGCAAGAGCCCCACATATAAAAAGGTTGTGATCATACGGGTCATAGTTTCACCAAGGTCGCCGTCGCAATTGCGGCGATCCCTTCTTCGCGGCCTGTAAAGCCAAGTTGTTCCGATGTGGTTGCCTTGACGCTCATACGCGAGACGTCGATGCCCATGATCTCGGACATAGCTTCGCGCATCGCAACGGCGTGCGGGCCGACCTTGGGACGTTCACAGATCAGCGTGCAATCCGCATGGGTGATGCTAAAGCCATTTGCGCGGGCCAACTCACAGGCATGACGGAGGAAAATATGGCTGGCGGCCCCTTTCCATTGCAGGTCAGAAGGAGGGAAATGCTGGCCGATGTCGCCCATGCCGAGCGCGCCGTAAATCGCATCCGTCACCGCATGCATACCGACATCCGCGTCCGAATGGCCCTTGAGCGCCTTGGTGTGCGGAATCTTCACGCCGCAAAGCCAGACGTGATCGCCGTCCTCGAAGGCATGCACGTCGAATCCGTTGCCTGTCCTGATATCCATCTGACCTCTCAATTTTGCTTCAGCGCGTAAAAAGTCTTCGGGCGCTGTGATCTTTATATTCTCTTCGTCGCCCTTCGTAATTGCGACAGAAACGCCGAACGCGCGCGCGACCTCGACATCATCGAGCGGCGCGCCGCGATAGGCGCGATGGGCGCCCAGAATCGTGGCAAAGGCAAAGCCTTGGGGTGTTTGCGCCCGATAGAGCCCCGCACGGTCTTGGGTGCCTATGACTTCTGCATCTTCACCCCGCCAAAGCGCATCGGTCACCGCCACGGCGGGCGCGGCGGCTTCGTAGGTGGAAAGAGCGTCGAGCACACCATCGATCACCTCGGCAGAAACCAGTGGTCTTGCAGCGTCATGGATGAGCACAAGATCGGGCGGCGTGTCTGCAATGGCTTCGAGCCCGTTTCGCACCGATTGGTCGCGGCTCGCACCGCCAAGAACACAGAGCGCATCGGGAAATTCGTCTGCTCGATGCATATCCTCAGCCCCAAGGACGATGACGATACGGTCGATTGCGGGATGGGCGCGGAACCTGTCGAGCGTGTGGTCTATCACCCGCTTGCCTGCAAGTGCGCGCCATTGTTTGGGCAATCCGCCCCCTGCGCGGATACCGCGACCTGCCGCAACGATTATGACCGCAGTGCTCATCGGCGCTCCGCTTGTTTGACTTGTGCTTTTACTATGCCTTGAGGCGCGCCTGCGCAAATGCTGACTTTCAGCAGATATACATGCACAAAATTTAAGCAAATCAGTATTTCTGGTCAAAAAATATACGCAAAATCGTTGTGACTTGGGGTTCATATGTCTAGATCAGGAGCGGAAGCCTATTTTTAAAGCAAGAAGAGCTGTGACCCGACTCGCCCCGATCCACCTTGATGATGTGACGCTTGCGCCACCCGTTGCGCTCGCGCCGCTTGCGGGGATTACCGATTTGCCGTTTCGCCAATTGGTGAGCCGCTTCGGTGCGGGCTGGGTCGTTTCCGAGATGGTCGCCAGTCAGGAAATGATTCAGGCAAAACCGGGCGTGCGCGAAAAGGCCGAGCTTGGCTTTGACCAAGCGAACACTGCCGTGCAACTTGCGGGACGCGAGGCGCATTGGATGGCCGAGGCCGCGCGCGTGGTCGAAGGCAATGGTGCCAAGATCATCGATATCAACATGGGGTGCCCCGCGAAAAAGGTGACGAACGGCTATTCGGGTTCGGCGCTTCTCAAGGATCTGGACCACGCTCTGACCTTGATCGAAGCCGTTGTTGCGGCGGTCAGCATTCCCGTCACGCTCAAGACGCGGCTTGGTTGGGACGATGCGCTTCTCAATGCACCCGAACTTGCGCGTCGGGCAGAGGCAGCGGGTGTTCGGCTCTTGACCATTCACGGGCGTACCCGCTGCCAGTTCTACAAAGGTCGCGCAGATTGGGCCGCAATTGCAGAGGTGAAAAAGGCGGTCTCGATCCCTGTCATCGCTAATGGTGATATCGTGGACGCAGCGACCGCCAAAGAGGCTTTGTCAGCTTCGGGAGCAGACGGGGTCATGATCGGACGCGGCGCCCAAGGCAAGCCATGGATCCTTTCGCAGGTGTCGGCAGAGCTATCGGGGAAGCCCGTGCCTCCTGCGCCTGAGCGATCCGAATTCATTGATATGGTCGGTGGTCACTACGAAGCCATGCTTGGATTTTATGGCGAAGACCTCGGCGGTCGCGTGGCACGCAAACATTTGGGTTGGTATATGGATGAAGCGATGACCGAAAGCGATCTTCGCAAGCGGGTTCTCACCGAAAAGAGCACGGCCAAGGTCTTGAGCCTTTTGCCCGACGCCCTCGCATCTTGGGAAAGGCTTGCTGCATGACCATTGATCCCAATCTATGGAATTCGATCCCTGTCCCTGCGCTTCTTCTAACGGCCGACGATATCATCGTAGACAGCAATCCCGCCGCCGAGAGCTTTTTGAACCTTTCATCCCGCGCACTCACAGGTGCGCCCGTCTGGGACAAGGTGATGATCGACGCCGAGATCGAAGCGGCCTATGCCCGTGCGCGCCTCAACAACTCGTCGCTTTTTGTGAATGACGTGGATGTAGGCTCGGGCGAGCGCGCGCCGCTTCAATGCAATATCCAGTTCGCGCCGCTTACGGGGGCCGAGGGCATGATGTTGATGATCATCTCGCCGCGCGAGATCGCCAGCAGGGTCACGGTCAACACCTCTTCGAGCAAAGCCGCCAAATCTGCCATCGGGATGGCCGAAATGCTGGCCCACGAGATCAAGAACCCGCTTGCGGGGATCACGGGGGCGGCCCAGCTCTTGGCGATGAACCTTTCCGCCGAGGATCAGGAGCTTACTGATCTTATCGTCGATGAATGCCGCCGCATCGTGAAACTTCTTGAACAGGTCGAACAGTTCGGCAACCTGCGCCCACCGATGCTCAAGGCGGTCAATATCCACGACGTTCTTGATCGTGCGCGGCAATCGGCGTCGATCGGCTTTGGCGCGCATATGCTCTTTATCGAGGATTACGACCCCTCGCTGCCACAAACCATGGTGGACCCCGACCAACTCCTTCAGGTGTTTCTCAACCTTTTGAAAAACGCCTCCGAGGCCAGCAAGAGCGGGGGCACCATCCGCTTGCATACCTTTTATGATGCGGCCCTTCGGGTGCGCAAACCCGACGGAACCCATGCCAGATTGCCGCTTCAGGTCGAGGTGATCGACGATGGCCCCGGCCTTCCGCCCGATATTGCGGCAGATGTTTTCGAACCCTTTGTATCGGGACGCGAAAACGGCACAGGCCTTGGCCTTGCGCTCGTGTCCAAATTGATCGCCGACGTCGGCGGCTGGATCTCGGTCGATTCAGTTCCCGGACGCACTGTTTTCAGAATTTCACTTCCGCTCGCCCCGAAAGAGCCCCAAATATCAAACGGAGATAACTGATGGATGGAACCGTTCTAGTCGCAGATGACGACCGCACTATCCGCACCGTTCTGACCCAGGCGCTGACCCGTGCGGGATGTAAGGTCCACGCCACATCCTCGCTTGTCACGCTGATGCGCTGGGTCGAAGAGGGCAAGGGCGATCTGGTGATTTCCGATGTGGTCATGCCCGACGGCAACGGGCTTGACCAATTGCCCAAGATTTCAGCCGCGCGTCCCGGTCTCCCCGTCATTGTGATTTCGGCGCAAAACACCATCATGACCGCTATTCAGGCCGCCGAAAAAGAGGCCTATGACTATCTGCCCAAGCCTTTCGATCTTCCCGACCTGATGAAGCGCGCCTCTCGGGCACTCGAAGTCAAACGCCGCACGCCCGCGCCGCGCAGCGAGGCCGCGGATCAGTCGAACGATCTTCCTCTGGTGGGTCGAACCCCCGCGATGCAGGCGCTTTATCGACTTGTGGCGCGGGTGATGAACACGGCGCTTCCCGTTCTGATCACAGGGGAAAGTGGGACTGGCAAATCGCTGATCGCGCGCGCCATCCATGATTTCTCGGATCGTCGCAGCCTTCCGTTTGTCGTGGTCGCACCTTCCGATCTCGAAGGGATGGACGGCCCCTCGACCGTTTTGTCGCGTGCCAAGGGCGGCTCGCTCCTCTTTGACGAAGTGGGCGACCTCAGCCCCGAAGCCCAAGCCCGCATCGTGCGCATGCTCGACACTCTGGGCGAAAACGCGCCGCGCATTATGGCGACCTCGCAGGTGGACCTCATGAGCCGAATGGAGGCAGGCGAGTTCCGTGAGGATCTCTTTTACCGCCTCGGCGGCGTGACGCTCACCGTGCCGTCCCTGCGCGAACGGGTGGACGACATCGCTCTCTTGGCGGAACACTTCCTCCTTCGGGCCGAGCGCGACGGACTTCCCACACGCAGGCTGTCGCAAGGGGCGCTCGATATGGCGCGCACCTATAGCTGGCCCGGAAACGTGCGCCAGCTCGAAAACGCGATGCGCCGTCTGCTCGTGACTTCTGCCGAAGAAGAGATTTCACGCGGCGAGATGGAGATGATCCTTGCCAATCAGCCCGCGATGGAGCCGCTGCGCGGTGCGGGCGAGGGGGACAAGCTCATGGCGTCTGTGGCAAAGCACCTGCGCCGCTATTTCGATCTCCATGGCGGCGTTCTTCCGCCGCCCGGTCTCTATCAACGCATTCTGCGTGAAGTCGAAACACCTCTCATTGAAATTGCGCTTGATGCCACCGCCGGCAATCAAGCAAAATGTGCCGATCTTCTCGGGATCAACCGCAATACTTTGCGTAAAAAGATCACCGAGCTTGATATCCGCGTGACACGCCGCCGCAAATTGATGTAAAACCGCAACATAACCGTGGCCCCAGAGTCGCACTCTGGCAAGGACCACATAATCGGCGGTTGGGCCTAGCGCCCGCAGAAACAGGGCAGTTCGTTGCAGCGGTCCCTCTTGGGTTTGAGATTGAACCGGTTTACCCGGTGGTCCCGTCAGCGGCGGGTCCAGAACTTTGCGACCTTGGGTCTTGTGCTCTTGGGGCCCGTGCTTGCTTTGCTCACATTTGTGGTGCTCGGCCCGCTTGATCTTGGCGTAGCGGAACCGTCGCTCCGTGTCGTTCTTCTTGCCGATCTGGTTTACGTGCTCGTCGTTGCGGCGCTCGTGCTCCAGAGGGTCGCCCAGATGGTTTCGGCACGTCGCAACAAATCGGCCGGCTCGCAGCTTCACCTACGGCTCACCGGAGTATTCGCGCTTTTGGCGCTTATTCCCACCATTCTCGTCGCGGTCTTTGCGGTGCTCTCGATCAATGTAGGGCTTGAAGGCTGGTTCTCGGATCGGGTGCGCAATGTGGTTTCTTCGTCTCTGTCTGCGGCGCAAGCCTATGAGAACGAACACAAAAGCGAGCTGCGCCGTGACGCCGAAGCGCTTGCCGCCTATCTCGACACGCAACGCCAGCAGATTTTCTTCATGTCGGACGGAGAGATCCGCCAAGCGCTTGCCGCAGTCAGCGGGCAAATCGACCGAAGCCTGACGGAAGCTTTTGTCATCGACGGCGGCGGAGAACTCAAGGCACGCGGTGTCGGCTCTTATGAATTCGACTATGAGCCGCCGACGGTCGAGCAAATCGCGCAATCCGTGACCGAGATGGTCATCATAGAAGACTGGCCGAACAATGAATTCCGCGCACTCATCGCGCT
>JALRIK010000055.1 GCA_023255435.1 Marivivens sp. | reverse complement strand
AGATGGCAAAGATGGATCAGGCCGAGATCAATAAGCGCGTCGAAAACGCCGCTTCGGTGCTGAACCTGACCAATTACCTTGACCGTCGTCCGGGCCAGCTTTCGGGCGGCCAGCGCCAGCGCGTCGCCATCGGTCGGGCAATTGTGCGCGAACCTTCGGCCTTCCTCTTTGACGAACCGCTCTCGAACCTTGATGCGGCGCTTCGCGTCGGCATGCGCATGGAAATTTCCGAGCTTCACAAGAAACTCGCGACAACCATGATTTATGTGACCCACGATCAGGTCGAAGCCATGACCATGGCCGACAAGATCGTCGTGCTGAACGCGGGCCGCATCGAACAGGTGGGCAGCCCGCTCGAACTCTACCGTGCGCCCCGCAACAAATTCGTTGCCGGATTTATTGGGTCGCCCAAAATGAACTTTATCGAAGGTGACCTTGCCAAACAGCATGGCGCAGAAACCATCGGTATCCGCCCCGAGCACATCGCGGCCTCTGCCACCGATGGTGCATGGAAAGGCGTGGTCGGAGTTTCCGAGCACCTTGGATCGGATACGTTCCTCCATGTGCATGGAACAGGTCTTGCCTACACCATCACCGTGCGCGTGGGAGGCGAGTTCGACCTTCACCACGGCGACACGGTGTATCTGACGCCCGAAGAGGACAAGATCCACCGCTTCGACGCTAAAGGGCTTCGCATCGAATGACCCGACTGAGCGGCAAAACGGCGCTAATCACAGGCGCAGCACGCGGGATCGGACTCGCCTTCGCTAAAGCCTATGTGGCCGAAGGCGCGCGGGTTGCGATTGCCGACATCAATCTCGAGGCGGCGGAGCATGCCGCCGCCGAGATCGGCGAAGCGGCCTTGGCTGTGCATTGTGATGTCACGAACAAAGCGAGCATCGAACAGGCCGTTGCCCAAGTCGAAAGCAACTTTGGCGGCATTGATATTCTCGTCAACAACGCCGCGCTCTTTACCGCCGCTCCGATCGTCGAGATTTCGGAAGCAGATTATCACAAGGTCTTCGGCGTCAATGTCTACGGCACGCTTTTCATGCTTCAGGCTGTGGCCAAGAGCATGATCGCGCGCGGCAAGGGCGGCAAGATCATCAATATGGCGTCTCAGGCGGGTCGTCGCGGTGAAAGCCTTGTCGCGGTCTATTGTGCAACCAAGGCCGCCGTCATCAGCCTCACCCAATCTGCGGGCCTGAACCTGATCAAACACGGCATCAATGTGAACGCGATCGCACCGGGTGTGGTCGACGGCGAACATTGGGACGGTGTTGACAGCTTCTTCGCCAAATACGAAGGCCTCGCCCCCGGCGAGAAGAAACTACAGGTAGGACTTTCGGTGCCCTACGGCCGTATGGGCCGCCCCGAAGATCTCACTGGAATGGCAATTTTCCTAGCAAGCAAAGACGCCGATTACGTGGTCGCCCAGACCTATAACGTGGACGGCGGGAACTGGATGAGCTGATGGCACAGAAACTGAACTCTGCCCTTTTGGACAAACTCCCCGAAACCATCGGTGTGCCGACCTATGATCGTAGCGCTCTGACGGCTTCGATCCTCCATGTCGGGGTCGGAAACTTCCATCGCGCCCACATGGCGGTTTATCTCGACAAGCTCTTTGCTCTTGGCGAAAGCCATGAGTGGGCCATCTGCGGCGCTGGCGTGCGCGGGGGCGATGCAGTGATGCGCGAACGTCTGATGGAACAGGATCTGTTGACCACTGTGGTCGAACTTGACCCTTCCGGCCTCACGGCGCGCGTCACGGGTTCGATGACCGAGTTCCTGCCGGTCAACCCGAGCGCGATCATAGAGCGCATGGCCTCTCCCGTGACGAAAATCGTCTCTACGACGATCACCGAAGGCGGTTATTACGTAAACGCTCTTACCAACGGATTTGATGCGGCACACCCCGATATGGTCGCGGATGCTGCACATGCGGACGCCCCCAAAACCGTTTTCGGGATGGTGATCAAAGCGCTGCGCCTTCGTCGGGATAACGGGCTCGAACCGTTTACCTTCATGTCCTGCGACAACCTTCCTGAAAACGGGCATGTTGCGAAACAGACGGTTGTCGGCCTCGCCCGTTTGTCCGATCCCGCATTCGCGGACTGGATCGCTGCAAATGTCGCTTTCCCAAATTCCATGGTGGATTGCATCACACCCGCGACCTCGGACCGCGAACGCGAGATGGTCAAAGACAAATTCGGGATCGTCGATACGGCCCCTGTCGCCTGCGAGCCGTTCCGCCAATGGG
This sequence comes from Marivivens sp., assembly GCA_023255435.1. Taxonomy (GTDB): domain Bacteria; phylum Pseudomonadota; class Alphaproteobacteria; order Rhodobacterales; family Rhodobacteraceae; genus Marivivens. Next base: position 15,041 of record JALRIK010000055.1, on the reverse strand, counting down.
TGCTGGAGGACAACTTCCCGACAGGCCGCCCTGCCCTTGAAAAGGTTGGCGCCGAATTCGTCGCGGATGTCGCGAAATACGAGCTGATGAAGCTGCGCATTCTCAATGGTGGCCACGCGGCGATTGCCTATCCTTCCGCCCTCATCGGCCATCACTTTGTGCACGATGCCATGGCGGACCCGCTGATCCGCAATTGGCTCGACACGCTGGAGCGTCGCGAAATCATGCCGACGCTCGAGCCGATCAAAGGCGTCGATTATGATGCCTATCGCGAAAAGATCATCGAGCGTTTCTCGAACCCCGAGGTAGGCGACACGATCCCGCGCCTTTGCCTTGACGGCTCGAACCGCCAGCCGAAGTTCATTCTCCCCACGGCACGTGATGCGCTGGCCAAGGGGCTTGCAGTCGAGGGTCTTGCTCTCGAAGTCGCTCTTTGGTGCCGCTATTGCGCAGGCACCGACGAGGCAGGCAATGCGATTGCGCCGAATGACGACAATCACGAAGAGCTAAAGCGCCGCGCCCTCGAAGCAAAAGAGCGCCCGAACGCCTTCCTCGAGAACGAGTCGGTTTTCGGTGACCTTGCCGAAAACACGGTCTTTGCCGATGCCTTTGCCGAAAAGATCACCGCTCTTTGGGCGGATGGAGTGAAAAAGGTTCTCTCCGACTACATCGGAGCCTAAATCAAAAAGGCGGCCCGCAAGGCCGCCTTTTTCGTTCCGGGACAGTTACTTACTGAACCAAAGACAAAAGCGTTTTGATGCGTTCTCTGCCCAGTTCCACGCGGCAAGAGGCAATGCCGATGCCCGTGCCAGAACCGCCACCGAATGTAGCCCCGACATAGTTGCAGTGGTTGTCCCTGAACTCCGCCCAAGCCGTTTGTGACGCTTCGAGCGCAGGGGCCGCCTCTTCTCGTTCAGTGGCGTCATCGAGTGCCTTGGCAGACTCCATTGCAAAACCAAGTGCGACCTCGAGCGTTTGATCCACTGTGGCCAACATCTCGTTCACGCAGGCCCCGATCTCAATCTGACTGGACGCATTCATCCCGCACTCGAACGTAGGATCGGCCAGCGCCGCCGTTGGCCCGACAACGCATCCTGCAACAAAACCCAAAAGACCCTTACGCATCGCATACCCTTTCAAAACTCTACGCAGCCCACTCTATCCTGCGCCCAATGGTTTCATAGTCGTAGAAATGCTTTCCCATCACATAAATCTGGGACAGAGTTCGATAAGCGTATCGGTTTGATTGGAGTGCCTATGTCCCGTTTCCATGCCCAAAAAACTTCGATCATAATCATGTCCTGCCTTGCCTCGTCCGTATCGGCGGCAAGCTTTGATTGCGGCAAAGCTTCGACGCCCACCGAAACAACGATCTGTTTCGACCCGGAACTCTCTGCGATGGACGATCTTATGGGTGAAACATACAAACGTTCGTTCGAAACCGCCGGGTGGATGACGGGCACTCAGATCAAGGCAAGCCAGAAAGAATGGCTCGCCTTGCGGAACGCCTGTGGTGATGATCCCGACTGCATCTATGGCACTTATGCCGATAGGATCAGCGAGCTTGCCGAAAGCGTCGCCAAATTCGATGCAAAAACCTCCGAGACCTCTTTTATCTACTTGGGCGAACCGTCAGGCGGGAGCTGTCGCGAAGGGACCCTCAATGACTATGGGCAATGCGTCGAGCTCTTCCCAGGTGGCGCGAGTTTTCGGGGTTTCGGCACCTTGGGGAAAATGGCGTTCTCCTATTTCTACGTGGGAGCGAACGGGCACATGTGCTCGGCCAGTGGCGCTGCGCAAAAGAACGGGAATACTTGGGACTATGTCGACATGGACTCGGACTGCCGCCTCTCGATCGAAATCGGCGCGGATGGCATCGCGCTTAACCCGACCGAGGAATGCAACTATTACTGCGGAATGCGCGCACAAGGCGCGATGAGCGAAGTCATCAAGTTCTAGACAGGGCGGCCCGCCCTTTTTTTTGGGGGGGGGAGCACATACCGAATGTCGAGAACCATGGTGCGGGCGGTGGGACTCGAACCCACACGGGGCTACGCCCCAACAGATTTTAAGTCTGGTATGTCTACCATTCCATCACGCCCGCGCCAATGATGCGTTCTCCATACTCGCCCTTGCGAAGCAGGGCAATTACCTTGGCGCATTTTTAGCCAAGTGCAGCGGCCGAAAGGTTTTCTTCCTTGACCGCCTGCATCGCGACATAAGTCGAAGTGTGTGCCACGTTCGGAAGAAGCGAGATTTTCTCGGCCAGAACAGTGCGATACCCCTGCATGCCCGAGGTTCTGACTTTAAGGAGATAGTCAAAAGACCCCGCGATCATATGGCATTGCTCGATCTCGGGTATGCGCAAACAGGCCTCGTTAAAGGCAGAAAGCGCTTTTTCACGGGTATCGCTGAGACGCACCTCTACAAAGGCGACGTGATCCCGACCAAGGCGGATCGGATCGAAAAGCGCGCGATACCCTCGAATGACCCCTGTCTCTTCAAGCCGCTTCAGCCGCGCCTGTGTTGGCGATTTCGAGAGGCCGATGCGCTGCGCAAGTTCCGTCACCGAAATGCGTCCTTCGACGGCAACGACATCGAGAATCTTGCGATCAAAGAGATCTAGGTTCTCCATCCACTTTTCCTGCCAATAATTGCAAATTCAGACGAACAAGATAGCACAACGGTCAACAATAGGCAATTTTACTGCAAATCCAGCGATATTCTAGGTCAAATGCTCTTGGAGTTTCCCATGCCCCGCGATTTTGCCTCTGATCTCTGCTCGAAAATCGACAGCCATACCTATGCCCCGCAAGATAAGACGCTTGAGCGTCTCATCAAGGAAGCCGCCCTTTCGCAATCCGCCCGTGACGCGATCGCCGCTCATGCCGCCTCTCTCGTGCGCAGCATCCGCGAGACGAGCGATCCCGGCTTGATGGAGATTTTCCTTGCGGAATACGGGCTCTCGACCGACGAGGGAATTGCTCTGATGTGTCTGGCAGAGGCGCTCTTGCGGGTGCCCGACGCAGAAACCATCGACGCTTTGATCGAAGACAAGATCGCGCCATCGGACTGGAGCCGCCATCTTGGACATTCCGCCTCGCCGCTGGTGAATGCCTCGACATGGGCGCTCCTGCTGACGGGCCGAGTGTTGGACGAGGGCAAGCCCGGCATCTCCAAAACGCTGCGCGGCGCGATCAAACGGTTGGGCGAGCCTGTGATACGTTCCGCGGTTGCCCGCGCAATGCGCGAGATGGGGCGCCAGTTTGTGCTTGGTGAAACCATCGAGAAGGCAATGCAACGTGCGGACCGAATGCAAGCAAAAGGGTTCACCTACTCTTATGACATGCTCGGAGAGGCTGCGCGCACCGACAAAGACGCGCGCACCTATCAACTTGCCTATTCGCGTGCAATTTCAACGATTTCGGCCCATTGCAAGAGCGACAAAGTGCGCGAAAATCCGGGTATTTCGGTAAAGCTCTCTGCCCTCCATCCGCGTTACGAGATCGCTCAACGTGATCGCGTGATGACAGAGCTTGTCCCCCGCGTGCGCGCTCTTGCCCAACTCGCCCGCGCGGCAGGCATGGGGTTCAACATCGACGCAGAGGAAGCCGATCGATTGAGCCTCTCGCTCGAGGTGATCGAGGATGTTCTGAGCGATCCCTCCCTCAAAGGATGGGAAGGGTTCGGGGTCGTAGTTCAGGCCTATGGCCAGCGGGCTGGACACGCCATCGATTGGCTCTACGAGCTGGCCCAAAGACTGGATCGCAAGATCATGATCCGTCTGGTCAAAGGGGCCTATTGGGATGCCGAGATCAAGCGCGCGCAAGTCGAAGGGATGAGCGGCTTTCCCGTCTTTATGAACAAGGCTGCGACCGACATCAGCTATATCGCGAATGCCCGCAAGCTTCTGAGCCTCACGGATCGCATCTATCCGCAGTTTGCGACCCATAACGCGCATACCGTAGCCGCGGTTCTTCGCCTGGCTCAGGAAGAAGACGTCACCAAGGATGGTTTCGAGTTCCAGCGCCTGCACGGCATGGGCGAGACGCTTCATACCCTCGTTCTCGACGCGGAAAAGACCGCTTGCCGCATCTATGCCCCTGTGGGTGCACATGAGGACCTTCTGGCCTATCTCGTGCGGCGACTGCTGGAAAACGGCGCGAACTCGTCCTTTGTCAACCAGATCGTCGATACATCGGTCCCTGCCGAAGTCGTTGCGGCCTGCCCTTTTGAAAAGCTTGCGAACAGGCATCCGATCGTCACAGGGGACGCTCTGTTCGCACCCGAGCGACAGAACTCCAAAGGCTGGGACATCACGCATCAACCGACGCTCGACACCATTTTGACCGCAAGAGCCGAATACGAGACAGTCGCCTTTTCCGCGTCTCCAATTTTGGCCGCAGGTCCGAGCGACGGCACATCTTCGCCCGTGGTCAACCCCGCAACAGGCGCAACGATCGGCAGCGTAACTGCCGCAACTTCGCAAGACTGCGCGCGTGCCCATAAGGATGCGAGAGTCTGGGACGCCCCGCTTGCCGAGCGACAGGCGATCCTAAACCGCGCCGCCGATCTTTATGAAGCCAATGCGGCAAAGTTTTTCGCCCTATTGGCACGAGAAGCAGGCAAGACGCTTGCCGACGCTGTGGGTGAACTGCGCGAAGCGGTTGATTTCCTGCGGTATTACGCGGCCGGTATTCCCCAAGGCACAGCAAGGGGCACTTGGGTTTGCATCTCGCCATGGAATTTCCCCCTTGCGATTTTCACGGGGCAAATTGCAGCGGCCCTCGCGACGGGGAACGCGGTTCTGGCCAAGCCTGCGGGCCAAACACCATTGATTGCCTTTGAAGCTGTGAAGTTGCTTCTTGAAGCAGGCGTTCCCGCGACCGCCCTCCAATTGCTCCCCGGCGAAGGCGTAGTCGGCGCCGCGCTCGTGTCGAACCCCAACGTCAAAGGGGTCGCCTTTACCGGATCGACGGCAACCGCTCTCAAAATCCGTGCGAGCATGGCCGAGCACTGCGAGGCAGGCACGCCTCTCATCGCCGAAACAGGCGGACTTAACGCGATGATCGTGGATTCGACGGCGCTTCCCGAACATGCCGTGAGAGATGTTCTTTTGTCCTCGTTCCGCTCGGCAGGGCAAAGATGCTCGGCCCTTCGTTGCCTCTATGTGCAAGAGGATATCGCGCCCAAGCTGCTGAACATGCTCAAAGGCGCGATGGATGAACTTCGCCTTGGCGACCCCCTCCAATTGTCGACCGATGTCGGCCCCGTGATCGATGCCCAAGCCCGCGACGGGATCGCCGCACATATCGCGACCGCGCAAGCCGAAGGCAACGTTCTTCATCAGATCGCATCCCCTGCCCAAGGCACATTCATTGCCCCCACGGTGATCAAAGTCGGAGGCATCGGTGACCTCGAACGCGAGATTTTTGGCCCCGTCCTTCATGTGGCGACCTTCAAGGCCGAAGAGATCGACCAAGTGATCGCGGACATCAACGCAAGCGGATATGGTCTTACCTTCGGGCTTCACACCCGCATCGATAGCCGCGTCGAGGAAATCGTCGGCAAGGTCACATGCGGGAACATCTATGTGAACCGCAACCAGATCGGCGCCGTAGTCGGAAGCCAACCCTTTGGGGGAGAGGGTCTTTCCGGCACAGGCCCTAAAGCAGGCGGGCCGCACTATCTGGGACGTTTCATCGCACCCGATCCCGTCGAGCAAACGGGCGCTTGGAGCATTGATGCCTCTGCTGCCGAAGTGGAAAAGGCGCTCCAGAAACTATCTATTCCCTCTTCGATCCGCACGACCAGTCTCCCAGGTCCGACTGGCGAGTCAAACCGTCTGAGCGAGGTTCCGCGCGCAGGTGTTCTCTGCCTCGGGCCCACTGAGGAAACCGTTGCAAAGCAAGTCGCAGCGGTCAAAGCGCTCGGTGGACTGGCGGTTGCGGCGAAAGGCATGATCGCGCCCGAGCGCCTGTCAGAGCTCAGGGGGCTCGGCGCGGTTCTCTGGTGGGGGGATGACCAATCGGCAAAGGAACTCGAAGCTGCCCTTGCCCGACGGGACGGCCCCATCGGTCCCCTCATCCGAGCAATGCCCGATGCGGCCCATGTGCTTAACGAACGGCACACCTGTATCGACACAACAGCAGCAGGCGGAAACGCTGCACTTCTTGCCGAAGTGAGCCAATAGCCTAGACCCATGGCGTCAGAGTGCTTAGGTGTAAGGACCGAAGCATTCTGGCGTCTCTCATGTTTCCAATCCGCGATCACAACCCGTCCAGCACGCCCCCTGTCGTCACATATTCGCTCATCGCCGCGAATATCGCGATATTCCTGTATCAACTAACGTTTTATGGAAATGACGCAGGTCTTTCACGGTTTTACTGGGAGTTTGCACTGGTTCCAGCGCGCGTGATGACCGAAGGGTATTATCAGTCCTTTCTCACCCATATGTTTCTCCACGGCGGTTTTTTCCATCTTGCGGGAAACATGCTTTTTTTATGGATATTCGGCGATAACCTCGAGGATCAGCTTGGCCGCATCCGCTATCTCGGGTTCTATCTACTCTCGGGGTTGGGAGCAGGCCTTGCCCAGTTTCTATTCGAGCCCTATTCCAATGTCCCGATGGTCGGTGCCTCGGGCGCAATCGCTGGCGTCATGGGGGGATATCTGTTGCTTTTCCCCAAGGCGCGGGTCGATATCCTCTTTATTTTCATCATATTTTTCAAAGTCTTCCCGATCCCTGCCTATATCATGCTCGGCATCTGGTTCGTCTTTCAGGTGGTCAACGGGGTTGGATCGTTCGGCGCTGACGGCGGTGTCGCCTATTGGGCGCATGCGGGCGGGTTCGTCATTGGAGCCGCGCTGATGTATCCGAGCTGGAAAAAGAAAGGCGCGGCAACCTATTGGTCCCGCACCCTCGGCTCGCCGCCCCATCCCGAGGCGCGTTATGAATTCCGCCGCACTTCGATCCCGAGAGTGCCGCGCCGACGCCGTTAAGCGCCGCGCACGGCCTTGCAGAACGCGGAGAAAACCGGCTCGTTCGCGCAAATGATCTCGCCATCGGTAAGAATATCCTTGCCGGGGGTCAGAGGCTCGACAAATGCACCTGCTTCTCTTGCGATGATCAAACCTGCGGCAATGTCCCAAGACTTGAGACGACGCTCCCAGAAACCATCATAGCGTCCTGCCGCGACATAAGCGAGATCGAGCGAAACGGCACCGAAGCGGCGCACACCCGAACAGGCGGGCAGAACGCGGGCCAGTTCCTGAAGCGTCTGCGGAAGATCGGAGCGACCCGCAAACGGAAGACCCGTCGAGAAGAGGCATTCGATCATCTTGTGACGACCCGAAACGCGCAGACGGCTTTCGTTCATCCAAGCGCCTTCGCCCTTTTCGGCATAGAACATCTCGTCCTTGACGGGATCATAGATCACACCGGCAATGACTTGGCCTTTGTGCTCGAGCGCGATCGAGACAGCCCAATGCGGAAGACCATGGAGGAAGTTCGTCGTGCCGTCGAGCGGATCGACGATCCAGCGGCGGGTCGGATCTTCGCCCTCGGTTTCGCCGAATTCTTCACCGACAAAGCCATAGCTCGGACGCGCCGCCATGAGCTCCTCGCGGATGGTTTGCTCGGCCTGACGGTCAGCGCGGGACACAAAGTCACCCGGCCCTTTGGCGCTCACCTGAAGCTGTTCGACTTCGGTAAAGTCCTTCAAAAGGGCACGACCGACCTTGCGGGCGGTCTTCATCATAACGTTGAGGTTTGCACTACCAGCCATCGGGGCCTCCGTATTCGGTCAAGAGGGCCGTATATGACGGTAAAGCTAGCGGGGCAAGTGCCCTGATTTCATGCCCGCGTTAACACTTTATTTGCACTTCCTCCCTAGCATGAACGCCTAGGGGTCGGGAAAGCTATGATTGCCAGTCAGTTAGACAAAATTCGCTATCAGACGCGCTTTGTGGTGCATGTTTCGGTCAGGGACATGTTCAAACGTATGACATCCGCCTCTATGATGCTGGCGGTCTGTTGGTGGGTCGGCGCGACGGAAATCGTTCTGGGCCTCGTCACCGCGATTCCCTTGTACGAGTTGGCGCTTTATGTTCTGGCGCGTAAACTCCCCGATCAGGACGAACAGATCAGCGTTTTTTACATCTTTTTTGTTTGGTTGGTGAACTGGACGTCCACGATCGTTTATTTGATGCCGGCGTTCATCCTCGCTTCCGAGCCTTCTGCCGCAATGCTTCTTGCGGGCTTTCTGTGGCTCTTCGGGGTTTTTGTTCATATCTCGAACACCTTTGCCTCTATGCCCTTTTATAATTGGAGCCTGATGATCCCGTCTTACGGATCTGCGTTCTATGTGTTCTTCCTCGCGTCGGGGAATGCCTTCCTCCCCTCGAACGAGATCGAATGGGTCGTCACTGGCTCGATGATGGTGGTCTATATTTTCAACACCTTCGAGACGATGCACAAACAAAAGGACACGCAGCGTGCACTCAATGCCGCACGAGAAGAAGCCAATTCGCGGCTGCGTGCACTTGAATATCTGTCCCAACACGACAGCCTGACCGGACTCTTCAACCGCCGAGCTTTTGATGAAGCTCTTTCAAGACTGCTGACCAATCGCAGACGCAACGGCGATGTCGCGGTCTTCCTGATCGATCTCGACGGGTTCAAACCGATCAACGACACCTATAGCCATGACGCGGGCGATCAAGTGCTCCAAACCATGGCCGCGCGTCTCAAAGCCATTGCGGGCGACACGGCCATTACGGGACGTCTGGGCGGGGATGAATTCGCCCTTGCGACGCGCTCTATCGGCACGGCAGCGGGCGCATTGCGATTTGTAGAACAAATGGCCGCCGATCTAAGCCAACCCGTTCCCTACGGAGAAAAATACCTTCAGGTCGGGGCGAGCATAGGAATCGCCATGACAAGCCATGCCCCGAAATCCCTAGAGGCGCTCTGCTCGGCCGCAGATCAAGCAATGTATCGCGCCAAAACCACTGCCGGCGTGAATGCCGTGCTCTTTGAAAAGGACAAGTTCAAACCGCGCTTGACCCTCGAGGATCGACAAACCCTGATCGAGGCGATGCAGACGGGGGCACTTCGTCCATTCTACCAACCCAAAGTCGATCTTTTGTCCCAGCGCACCGTCGGGTTCGAGGCACTTGCGCGTTGGCAACATCCGCAACGGGGTCTTGTCCCCCCGTCCGAATTCCTCCCTATGATTGAAGAGCTTGGATTACACGGCGATTTTCTCACCCACATGGCGACAATCGTCCTTTCGGACGTCGAAAACATGATTGCCGAAGGTCTCGATCCCGGTCAGGTCTCGCTCAATGTGCCGGAAATGGCACTGGCCACCCATTCCGGCCAGAAAGATCTCGAAGACCTTCTTAGTGCGCACCCCGCAGCGCGCGCCCATCTGACGCTGGAAATCACCGAGGATATATTTATCGCCCGCTCGGCAGAGATCATTCGCGAAAGCATCGCCCATTTCCGTCGCAGCGGGCTTCGCATTTCGCTTGATGATTTCGGAACGGGGTTCGCTTCGTTCCAGCACCTGCGCGAGCTCGAGTTCGATGAACTCAAAGTCGACGTGAGCTTTGTTGCCGACCTTGGCCTTGAACCTCAGGTCGAGGTATTGATCAGCGGATTTCTTGCGATGGCCGAGGGTCTGGGCGTCAGCGTAATCGCAGAAGGCGTCGAAACAGAGGAGCAGCATGCGCATCTTTTGCGGCTCGGTTGCAAAACCGCGCAAGGCTATCTTTTCGGCAAGGCGATGCCCGCCAGTGAAACGCGCATCCGATTAATCACCGAGCAATGCACAGCTCGGGCTATGCGCCCCGTTGAAGTTTTACGGCCTCTTGCCGCGCCAAACGGATAAAATGCGCCATATAGGGCCGCGTTTTCTCATCGTCCCGCGTTGCCGCGAACATGCGGCGGGTCAAACCTGAAGACGTAATCCTGCGCGTGATAAAGTCCGAGGAACGACGAACCTCGCGCACCACCCAATCGGGAAGAACCGCAACCCCGCGGTTCGATGCGACAAGCATCAGCACAACAGCCGTCAACTCGACCTGACGGATCGCAGCAGGCTCGACACGCGCGGGGCTGAGAAGCAGTTTATAGATATCGAGCCGCGAGCGATCCACCGGATAGGTGATCAAGGTCTGCCCCCGAAAATCCTCGGCCTCTATCACCTCTTTTTGCGCGAGAACATTAGCGGATGAGGCAACGAACACGGGCTCGTAATCGAAAAGCGGGGTGAATTCGATATCGGCCTCATCATCGGGGTCCGACGAAATCACAAGATCCACCTCCTCGCGGCGCAGCGCGTTCATCGCATCGAAAGACAGACCCAAACGAATATCGACATCCACCTCGGGCCAGGCTTTGCGGAACTGCTCCAACACGGGCAACAGCCATTCGAAACAGGCATGACACTCGATCGCGATAAAGAGCCGCCCCGCGCGCCCCGACAAAAGCCCCGAAAATTCGGCTTCAAGCTCGGCCATTTGCGGCAAGATGGATTCAGCGGCGGCAAGGAGCTTCATTCCCGCCGCCGAGAGTTTGAGCGGTTTGGAGCGTCGAACGAACAATTCGACCTGCGCCTGTTCCTCGATCCCTTTGATCTGATGGCTGAGCGCGGATTGCGTAATATTGAGCATATCCGCCGCCCGAGCGAGCCCGCCCGTATCATGAATGGCCTTGATCGTTCGCAGATGTCTGATCTCGATATGCATTGTGAAAGAAACTCATGATCGTGGTGAATGTTATGAATTTGTCTCACATCACAAAGTTTGAGACAAGAGCTCAACAGATATTCAGGTGACTCGCATGACCCAGCCCAAAATTTCCTTCGAATTCTTTCCGCCCAAGAACCTTGAAGGTTCGTTTCGTCTTTGGGATTGCGTTAACGTGCTCTCCCCCCTCGCGCCCGACTTTGTTTCGGTGACCTATGGTGCGGGCGGCACGACCCGCCAGCTCACTCACGAAGCCGTGGGCACAATCCACAAAACCAGCGGTCTTACCGTTGCGGCACACTTAACTTGCGTGGACGCAACCCGCGCAGAAACGCTTCAGATCGCCGAAGACTATGCCGCGGTCGGTGTCACCGAGATCGTTGCGCTTCGCGGTGATCCGCCCAAAGGATCGGGCGGCTTCAAGCCTGCGGCCGATGGCTTCCAGTCTTCGATCGAGCTGATCGAAGCGCTCAGCGACACGGGCAAGTTCCGCATCCGCGTCGGCGCCTACCCTGAAAAGCACCCCGACTCGCCAAGCTCGGCGTCCGATGTCCAGTGGCTCAAGCGCAAGATCGACGCCGGTGCACATAGCGCGATCACTCAGTTCTTCTTTGACGCCGATACGTTCTTCCGTTTCCGCGACGACTGCGTCAAGGCAGGGATCGATGCTCCGATTATCCCCGGCATCCTTCCGATCGAGAATTGGAACGGCGCGCGCAAGTTCGCTCAGGCCTGTGGCACCCATATTCCGCAGCTCATCAGCGATGCATTCGACCATGCTTTGCGCGACGGAACACAGGATCTGCTTGCGACCGCATTGGCAACCGAGCTTTGCGACAAGCTGATCGAAGGCGGGGTCGACCACCTGCACTTCTACACGCTGAACAAGCCCGAGCTGACACGCGACGTGTGCCACGCTCTGGGGATCAAGCCGCGCGTCAGCCTCGAGAACGTCGCATAAGATCGGCCGACATTTAAACGCAGGGGCGGCTATTGGCCGCCCTTTGCCGTTTCATGCACCCGTTCAGAGGGATCAAGCCCGATGATACGGCGACGGCGTCTGATGAAAATCTTGCCCCAGCCGCCCCAATTCCCGACCGAGGGCGCGTCGGGGTCTTGGGGGAAGCGGATACGCCACCCTTCGGGAAGGTGCATTCCGGCCTCTTCAAGCCGTTCAAGCATCCAGATGAGCGGAATATTCGCGAGCGGACGGGCGGCATCGTGACCGCCGAGTTGCCCGCCGATATCGCCGTGGGTGCCTTTGAACCAGACCTGTTCGACGTGGCTAGCCTTTGCCCCTCTGGTGTCCCAGAGTTCGGGCTCGTAGGTGGCGCGCGTTTCATCCATCGCAAGCGCATGGAAACCGCGCGCGACATGGGGCCCAATGTTGTGGTCATGAAAGCTCTGCGCTTCGGGCACAAATCGCGAGACAATCGGCCATTTGAGCCCAAGCGCCTTGACCGTGTCCCAAACGCCGATCGCATCGATTTTGGTTTGGGGATAGCAATAAAGCTCGCGGAATTTCTGCACATGAGGATTGTCGCGCCCCAGACGATAATAACGATAGGCAAGTTCGACATTGCGGGCAGTGGCCTGCGTATTCCGCAAAAGCCCGATCCGTCCGATGATCCCCGCAAGGGATCGCACCGCAAAAGCGCCGCGCGAATAGCCAATGAGGATGATCCGATCCCCTTCGTGATACCGCGAGGCAAGCACCCCATAGGCACGGCGGATTTGCTGGTTGATCCCTTTGCCCGTGATCACGTCATAGGCGCTCCGCCAGTCGCGCCACTGAATTCCCGCCTCGTAATACACCGTAAGGTTCGACGTGCGGCCCGCTTCGCTCAGGAGCTTGAAAGTCTGCCCTGCATTGGTTTCGCGCCCGCGCTCGAGGCTCGACATCGTGCCGTCGAGGATCACGACATGAAGCGCGGGACCGCGTCTACGCTGGCCCCCATCTTCATGCCGCGGACGACGGCGGAAAACCGAAAGAAGCCAGTCAGAAAGAGCCACAAGCGCCTCTTGTCGGCATTGGAAGGTTGAATTTCGACAAAGACACTTTGTCCTTTGATCCACTTTGGTTTGAAATGTCGTTTACGCACAACATGCTTAGATAATATGCCCCAACCGTAACGCCAGAGTTATCGGTGTCCAGCAGGAAGCAGCAATCGCAGCGGAGTTTCGCATTTGCGGGCGAAATCCCCTGATAACCGATGTCAAAGGCCTTTTCCTTCGCGGTCCTGCGCGTTATCTGATCGCGACCAGAAAAAGGATCATGACAATGGCGATGGAAAAGACATTTAATGCGGCGGAAGCCGAGGACCGTCTTTACAAGGCTTGGGAAGAGGCGGGCTGCTTCAAGGCAGGCGCGAATGCGTCGCGGAGCGAAACCTTTACCATCATGATCCCCCCGCCGAACGTGACGGGTGCGCTCCACGTGGGCCACGCCTTCAACAACACGCTTCAGGATATCCTCGTCCGTTGGCACCGCATGCGGGGCTTCGACACCCTGTGGCAGCCGGGTCAGGACCACGCAGGGATTGCAACCCAGCTTCAGGTCGAAAAGATGCTCGCCGCGACCGGCCAGCCGGGGCGCCGCGATCTGGGGCGTGAAGCGTTCCTCGGCAAAGTCTGGGAATGGAAACAGCAATACGGCAACACGATCATAAGCCAGCTCAAGCGCCTTGGCTCTTCGTGCGACTGGTCGCGCAATGCCTTTACCATGTCGGGCGCTCCGAATGCGCCCGAGGGCGAGGAAGGCAACTTCCATGATGCCGTAATCAAGGTCTTTGTCGATCTCTACAACAAGGGCTTCATTTATCGCGGCAAGCGGTTGGTGAACTGGGACCCGCATTTCGAAACCGCGATTTCCGACCTCGAGGTCGAGAACATCGAAACCGATGGTTTCATGTGGCACTTCAAATACCCGCTCGCCAATGGCGCGACCTACACCTACGTCGAAAAGGACGAGGACGGGAACGTTATCCTGACTGAAGAGCGCGATTACATTTCGATCGCGACCACCCGCCCCGAAACCATGCTGGGCGACGGCGCGGTTGCGGTGCACCCCGACGACGAACGTTACAAGCCAATCGTCGGTATGCTGTGCGAGATCCCCGTCGGCCCGAAGGAACAACGCCGCCTGATCCCGATCATCACCGATGAATACCCCGACATGACCTTTGGCTCGGGCGCGGTGAAGATCACAGGTGCGCATGATTTCAACGACCACGGCGTCGCCAACCGCAACAATATCCCGCAGTACCGCCTGATGGACACTCGCGCGCAGATGCGTGCCGACGGTGCCCCCTATGCGGAAGAGGCCGCCAAGGCTGCCGAATACGCGGGCGGCAAGGAATTTACCGTTCAGGAAATCGACGCGATCAACCTCGTGCCCGATGAATACCGTGGCCTTGACCGTTACGAGGCCCGCAAGTTGGTGGTCGAAAACATCATCGCAGAAGGTCTGGCTGTGATGACCGTCGCCACCGACAGCCGTCTGGGCAAGGCTGCCGTGAAAGAGGGCGAAGAAGGCGCGGATGCGCTGGTCCCGCTCATTGAAGCCAAGAAGATCATGCAGCCCTTCGGCGACCGCTCTAAAGTGGTGATCGAGCCGATGCTCACCGACCAATGGTTCGTTGAAACCTCCAAGATCGTCGGCAAAGCGCTCGACGCGGTTCGCACGGGCAAGACCAAGATCATGCCTGAATCAGGCGAAAAGACCTATTATCACTGGCTCGAGAACATCGAACCGTGGTGCATCTCGCGCCAACTATGGTGGGGCCACCAGATCCCCGTGTGGTATGATGCCGAAGGCAACCACTATTGTGCCCCGACCGAAGCCGAAGCTATCGCGATGTCGGGCGGTAAGTCGCTCACCCGCGATCCCGACGTTCTCGATACATGGTTCTCGTCGGGTCTGTGGCCGATCGGCACGCTGGGCTGGCCGAACTGGGACGAAAGCACTTCAAAGTATTTCCCGACCGATGTTCTTATCACTGGTCAGGACATTCTGTTCTTCTGGGTTGCGCGCATGATGATGATGCAGCTGGCCGTCGTCGACGAAATCCCGTTCCACACCGTCTATCTGCACGACCTCGTCCGTGACGAGAAGGGCAAGAAGATGTCCAAGACTACGGGCAACGTCATCGACCCGCTGACCCTGGTCGATGATTTCGGTGCCGACGCGCTGCGCTTTACCCTGACCGGCATGGCGGCGATGGGCCGCGACCCCAAGCTGGGGCCGAAGCATGTCGAGGTGAACCGAAACTTCGTCACCAAGATCT
>JALRIK010000054.1 GCA_023255435.1 Marivivens sp. | reverse complement strand
AAAATATCCCGGGGGAGCCGCATCGCGGCGGGGGCGGAGCCCCCAATCTCTTCCAAAGAAAACGGGCCCCGAAGGGCCCGCCTTAGTCCAAACTCACGAGGCCTTTGCCATCCGCTTGCGTTCGTGCGGATCAAGGAAACGCTTGCGCAGACGGATCGCATTGGGCGTCACTTCGACAAGCTCGTCATCGTCGATATAGGCGATGGCCTGCTCGAGCGACATTACGACGGGCGGTGTCAGACGCACGGCTTCGTCGGTGCCCGAAGCGCGCACGTTGGTGAGCTTCTTGCCCTTGAGCGGGTTCACTTCAAGATCGTTGTCACGGCTGTGTTCGCCGATGATCATTCCCTCATAGACATCTGCCTGCGGGTTGATGAACATCTTGCCGCGCTCTTCGAGGTTCCAGAGCGCATAGGCCACGGCCTGACCGTTTTCCATCGAGATCAGAACGCCCTGACGGCGGCCCTGAATCGGACCTTTGTAAGGGGCCCAGCTGTGGAAGATACGGTTGAGAACGCCAGAGCCGCGCGTGTCCGTGAGGAATTCACCGTGATAGCCGATGAGCCCGCGCGAGGGCACATGCATCACGATACGGGTCTTGCCTGCACCCGCGGGGCGCATCTCGACGAGATCGCCTTTGCGCGGACCTGTGAGCTTTTCAACCACAACGCCAGTATATTCGTCATCGACGTCGATGGTGGCTTCTTCGATCGGCTCCATACGCTGACCGTCCACATCGCGGAAGATCACCTGCGGACGCGAAATCGATAGCTCGAAGCCTTCGCGGCGCATGTTCTCGATCAGAACGCCCATCTGGAGTTCGCCGCGACCGGACACGATAAAGGCTTCACCGCCGGGCGTGTCTTCGATCTTGATCGCTACGTTGGTTTCCGCCTCTTTCATAAGACGGTCACGGATGACGCGCGACTGGACCTTTTTGCCGTCACGACCCGCAAGAGGCGAATCGTTGATGCCGAACAGCACCGAGATGGTCGGCGGATCGATCGGCTGGGCGTCGATCGGCTCTTCAACCGAAACATCACAAAGAGTATCGGCAACGGTGGCCTTGGTCATGCCCGCGACGGTGACGATATCGCCGGCTTCGGCCACATCAATCGGCGCTTGGGCGAGACCACGGAACGCAAGGATCTTGGTCACGCGGAAGTTCTCGATCTTGTCGCCCTTGCGCGAAAGCGCCTTGAGGCTGTCGCCTGTGCGCAGCGTGCCGCTCTCGACGCGGCCTGTCAGAATACGGCCGATAAAGGGGTCGGCCGACAGCGTGGTGGCGAGCATGCGGAAAGGCTCGTTCTTGGCAGCGATCTGCTTGGGGGCTTCGACGTGCTTGACGACGAGCTCGAAAAGAGCGTCGAGATTCTTGCGCGGTCCGTCAAGCTCGGCATCACACCAGCCAGAACGACCAGATGCATAAAGATGAGGGAAATCAAGCTGTTCGTCGTTGGCGTCAAGGCTTGCGAAAAGATCGAAACACTCGTCCAGAGCACGATCGGGCTCGGCGTCGGGCTTGTCGACCTTGTTCAGGACGACGATCGGCTTGAGACCGAGCGCCAGCGCCTTGGAGGTCACGAATTTGGTCTGGGGCATCGGGCCTTCGGCAGCGTCCACGAGAAGAACAACGCCGTCCACCATCGAGAGGATGCGCTCGACTTCACCGCCGAAGTCGGCGTGGCCGGGGGTGTCGACGATGTTGATACGGGTGCCTTTCCATTCCACGCTTGTGCATTTGGCGAGAATGGTGATGCCACGTTCACGTTCGATGTCGTTGCTATCCATGGCGCGTTCGGCCACGGCTTGGTTTTCGCGGAATGCGCCGGATTGCTTTAGAAGTTCGTCCACCAGCGTTGTTTTGCCGTGGTCGACGTGCGCGATAATCGCGATATTACGGATATCCATAGGTCAGCCTTTTTTCGGGATTGGCCGCGCCATACCGTGCAATCGCAGCAAAATCCAGACCTAATGCCGACTTGGGGGCTTTTAGTGTCCTGTCGTGTTCGAAAAGAGATTGATCACGAGAATTCCAGCAAGGATCAGCCCAAGACCTATGACGGCAGCAAGGTCGAGTTTCTGCCCGAAGACAACAAAAGCGATGACGGCGACAAGCACGATCCCGAGGCCGGACCAAATGGCATAGACGATGCCCACCGGCATGAAGCGCACCGCATAAGCCAAGAGCCAGAACGATGCGGCATAACCGAAGATCACGATGAGGGTCGGCGTCAGCTTGGTGAATTGATCGCTTGCCTTGAGCGCCGAGGTCGCGATGGTCTCGAAGACGATTGCAATCAAAAGAGCGACAATGTGGAGTTTCATGAAGCCTCACGTAGCAATATAGCGGTCCCGCCGATGGTTTACTGCGATGACGATGTTGACGACGAAAGCGCCGATAAAACTGTAGAAGACAATCAGCGGTTCGCGCAGGAAAAGCGCTGCGATGAAGAGCACTGCATCAAAGAGGAGTTGCGTATAGCCCGCTTTGAAGCCTGTTTTGTCCTGAAGATAGATCGCGACAATCCCGATCCCGCCGAGCGACGCGCCGTGTCTGATCAAGGCGAGAAGTCCCGTGCCGACAAGCGCGCCGAATAGAAGCGCACCAAAGATGGGATCCAGATGCTCAAAGCTGATCCAGCGCGGCATAAAGGTGCTTAGAACCGAGAGGATCGACACCGCAGCAAGGGTTTTGATTGTAAAGATTTTGCCGAGGCGTTTGTAACCGAGGTAGTAGAACGGAAGATTCACAACGAAGAACACGGGTCCAAAGGACCAGCCTGTCGCATAGGAAATGAGAACGGCGAGGCCTGCTGTCTGGCCTGTCACAAGGCCCAGATGGGTCAGGATGATAATCCCGAAGGACGCCATGGTCGTGCCGAAGAGGATGCCGAGGGCGTCCTCATGAAGGGTGTGTTTGGTCGAAGTCGGTGTCATGTTTCAATACTGTCTGACTGGCCCCGATATGAGATGGGGCGCTTTTGATCAAATTTATGGAAACTCTTGTCGCTTGCCGCCGTCAAATGCGCAAGACCGTTGTTACAGTTGCGCTGCAAACCAGGGAAAAACGCGGATGCGCGCGTCGAGATGACGCCAGATCGCGGGCGCTCCGTTCGCCATTTTTTGCCCGACGCGGGCGACGAGTTGGTCGTATGTGACATTGTAATCGACCCAAGTGCCGCCCCCGTTCGCAAGATTGGCGCAAATTGGTGGCACTCGATCAAGAGACTTGGCGAATTGGGCTTCGGGGGTCGTATTGGCCTCGAATTCGGTCCAAAGCGCCTTGAGTTCTGCGCACTGCGCGCTAGGCAAAAGGCCAAAGATCCGGTCCGCGGCGACTTGTTCCTTTTCGGCCTGTTCCCGTGGATCGCCTGCACCGTGGATCGGTGTGTCGCCTGCGTCGATCTCGACGATGTCATGCACCAACAGCATGCGGACGACATGGAACACATCGACGGGCTCTTTGGCGAAGTCTTCGAGCAAAAGCGCATGGAGCGCCACGTGAAAGCTGTGTTCTGCGGTGTTTTCGTGCCGACTGTCGTCATGCAGTCGGGTGGCGCGGAACACGTCTTTGAGTTTGTCGCATTCAGCGAGGAAGTCGCTTTGTTCGATGCTTGCAAGACCGTAATCCGCGTGATCGCGTGCTGCGCCATGGCGATCGAGATAGACCGACAGCAAGGTTGATCCAAGCGATATGGACTGCGGCGTCAAGACCGGATCAAGCCGAGCGCGAACACGGGCAGGGAGTCTGCTCTGCCATAGACCGTCGAACCCGAGCCCGAGTAAAATAAAGAGGATCGCACCGTCGACTGTGGCTTTGTCCGCAAGGCGTGTGCCGAGAACGAGCGCGGTGATTGCACTGTGCCAACGCTGGTCGGCATGGCTTTCAAGGGCCCGTGACCCGAGCCGATGGCTTTGTGCGGGGGTGGATTTGAGCGCGTCTACATCATCGAGATACTGTAAACTTTCCGCAAGCGCGCTCTGATCCGTCATTCTTTTTTCGCCTGTGCGACTTTGTGCGCTTGCAACCTTTCGGCCAAAAGCGCCTTGGCGCGTTTTTCCGCCCGTCTGACGCGGATGGCGGTCAGATAGGCTTCTTGCAGGGTTTGCGAGGAAGATCCGAGGATTTCGCCGATTTGGGCGACGATTTTGTCGTCGCCCGAGCGCAATTCGTCCGCAAGTGCGGCCACCGCGATTTCATCGGCCATGTCGTCGAGAAGTCCCATGGTTAACGCGTATTCTCCGTCAGGCGGCGTTTGACATAGGATTGGACCGTATCAACCATCGTTTCCATATGCGGGTCTTCAAAGAAGTGACCTGCACCTTCGACGACCTCATGGGTGATGGTGATGCCTTTTTGCTCGTGGAGTTTGTTCACAAGGCTTACCGTGTCCGCAGGCGGCGCAACGCGGTCCGCGCTGCCGTTGATGATAAGACCCGAGGACGGGCAGGGCGCAAGGAAGCTGAAGTCATACATATTGGCGGGTGGAGCCACCGAAATGAAGCCCGTGATTTCGGGGCGGCGCATCAAGAGCTGCATGCCAATCCATGCGCCGAACGAGAAACCCGCGACCCAGCAATGTTTGGAACCGGTGTTCATCGACTGGAGATAATCGAGCGCCGATGCCGCGTCCGAAAGTTCGCCGATCCCCTGATCGTATTCACCTTGGCTGCGACCGACGCCGCGGAAGTTGAACCGCAGAACCGTGAAGCCCATTTTGTGGAACGCATAGTGCAAGTTGTACACAACGCGGTTGTTCATGGTGCCGCCGAACTGCGGATGAGGGTGCAGAACGATCGCAATCGGAGCATCACGGTCTTTTTGCGGATGGTAGCGACCTTCGAGACGGCCCTCGGGGCCAGGGAAAATGACTTCGGGCATAGGTGTCCCTGTTTGTTGTTGGCCATCGAATTCTTGACGAAAACTCTCAGGCACCTTAGAAGTGTTCTAAATCCACGACGGAAGGCCGTGGACTCGTCGGTTTGAAGTAATGACGCCAAAGCGCGGCGTCAATCTAAATGGGCCTTGTTTTGGCTTTGAATGAAGGGTTTGGACATGAAACTGAGCACGAAAGGCCGTTATGCGATGGTGGCGCTTGCCGATCTGGCATTGCAGCCTCCCGGTTCGCTCGTGACATTGAACGAGGTTTCCAAACGTCAGGATATATCGCTTCCTTATCTTGAACAGCTTTTCGTCAAGCTGCGTCGCGAAGGATTGGTCGAGTCCGTGCGCGGTCCGGGCGGAGGCTACAAGCTTGCCAAGCCGCCGTCGGAAATCCGCGTCTCCGAGGTTCTGGGCGCCGTCGATGAAACGGTCAGCGCCATGCACAAAGGGGCAGGCGCTTCGGGCGCGACATCGGGAAGCCGTGCGCAATCCCTCACCAACCGTTTGTGGGAGGGGCTTTCGGCCCATGTCTACGTGTTCCTACATCAGGCACGTTTGTCCGATGTCATCGGCAATACACTCGCGCCTTGTCCTGCGGTGCCTGCGCTCTTCGAAGTCGTGGACGAGTAAATGAGCCGATCCTACCTTGACCATAATGCGACAACGCCCCTTCGTGCCGAAGCGCGCGAGGCGATGCTTGCTGCGATGGACATCGTAGGAAATCCGTCTTCGGTCCACACAGAAGGGCGCGCCGCCAAGGCTCTTATGGAAAAGGCGCGCGGAGAAATCGCCGAAGCGCTTGGTGCCGCAAACGCTGACATCGTTTTCACCTCGGGATCGACAGAGGCGGCGGCTTTGGCGCTGTCGGGTCGCGGACTGCACTGCGCAGGCGTGGAGCATGACGCCGTGACCAGTTGGTGCGAGGTTGACATCGCAGTGGATGCAAACGGGATCGCAACAGTTGATGCTCCCGAGCACACCGCGCTCCAGATTGCCAATTCCGAAACGGGCGTTCTTCAAACCCTTCCTCAGGGGCTCGCGGTTTCGGATCTAACCCAAGGCTTCGGCAAAGTGCCCTTTGCCTTTGAATGGTCGGGCGTCGGCATGGGCTTTGTCTCGGCCCATAAATTCGGCGGACCGCGCGGGATCGGCGCTTTGGTCTTTCCGCAAGGCACCGATGTTGCTGCGCAGCTCAAGGGCGGCGGTCAAGAGCGGGGCTGGCGGGCGGGGACCGAAAACCTTGTCGGTATTGCAGGTTTTGCGGCTGCTGCGGTCGCTGCGCAGCAAGATTTGACAAATGGCGTATGGGAACGGGTTGCCGAACTTAGAAATATTCTAGAAAAGGCCATTGAGAACTCCGCACCCGAAACTATTTTTGTCGGGAAAGGGGCTGCGCGGCTCCCGAACACCTCCTGCATGATTACGCGGGGATGGAAGGGAGAGACGCAGGTGATGGTCATGGATCTTGCCGGTTTCGCGATTTCAGCGGGGTCGGCCTGTTCCAGCGGCAAAGTGAAATCCTCACGCGTCTTGCGCGCAATGGGGTTCGATGAAGAGGCAGCGGGATGCGCGATCCGCGTGTCGCTTGGTCGGGACACAACACAGGATGAAGTTCTGCGGTTCGCAGAGGCTTGGTCCGATAGATATCGAAAGATGCGCGCGCGTGCCGCGTGAAAAGGGGTAGATGATGGCTGCATTGGATAAAATGGACGTAAAAGAAGGTGTTGATCAGGAAACGGTCGACGCGGTCTCCAAACTGTCCGGCACCTACAAATACGGTTGGAACACCGATATCGAGATGGAATACGCGCCCAAGGGCGTGAACGCCGATATCGTGCGCTTGATCAGCGAAAAGAACGAAGAGCCCGAGTGGATGACCGAATGGCGTCTTCAGGCGCTCGAACGTTGGCAAGGCATGGAAGAGCCCAAATGGGCCATGGTCAACTATCCTGAAATCGATTTTCAGGATCAGTATTATTATGCCCGCCCCAAAAGCATGATCGAAAAGCCAAAATCGCTTGACGATGTGGACCCCAAATTGCTGGCCACCTATGAAAAGCTAGGTATTCCGCTCAAGGAACAGATGATCCTTGCGGGTGTCGAAGGCGCGGAAGAGGCACAGGGCGAGCGCAAGGTTGCGGTCGATGCGGTCTTTGACTCGGTTTCGGTCGGCACGACCTTCAAGAAAGAGCTTGAAAAGGCTGGCGTGATCTTCTGCTCGATCTCGGAAGCGATCCGCGAGCACCCCGAGTTGGTCAAGAAATACCTCGGCTCGGTCGTGCCTGCGTCCGACAACTTCTACGCCACGCTCAACAGCGCGGTGTTCTCGGATGGATCGTTCGTCTACATTCCGCCGAACACCCGCTGCCCGATGGAGCTATCGACCTATTTCCGGATCAACGCGGAAAACACAGGTCAGTTCGAGCGCACGCTGATCATCGCGGACAAGGGTTCTTATGTGTCTTATCTCGAGGGCTGCACTGCGCCCAAGCGTGCCACCGCGCAGCTCCACGCTGCTGTGGTCGAGATCATCATCGAAGAAGACGCCGAAGTGAAATACTCGACCGTCCAGAACTGGTTCCCCGGTGATGAAAACGGCAAGGGCGGGATCTATAACTTTGTGACCAAGCGCGCAGATTGCCGCGGCGATCGGTCCAAGGTGATGTGGACCCAAGTCGAGACTGGCTCGGCCGTGACTTGGAAATACCCGTCCTGCATTTTGCGTGGCGACGATAGTCAAGGCGAATTCTACTCGATCGCTATCGCAAACAACATGCAACAGGCCGACACGGGCACCAAGATGGTGCATCTTGGCAAGAACACCAAGAGCCGCATTGTTTCCAAGGGTATTTCAGCGGGCAAGGCGCAGAACACCTATCGCGGCCTCGTGTCGATGCACCCAAAGGCAAAGAACAGCCGCAACTATACCCAGTGTGACAGTCTCTTGATCGGCGATAAATGCGGGGCGCATACCGTTCCGTATATCGAGGTCAAGAACAACTCGTCCCGCGTCGAGCACGAGGCCACGACTTCCAAGGTGGATGACGATCAGCTCTTCTATTGCCGTTCGCGCGGTATGGACGAGGAAGAGGCCGTCGCTCTTGTGGTCAACGGCTTCTGTAAAGAAGTGCTTCAGGCGCTCCCGATGGAGTTTGCCATGGAAGCGCAACAGCTTGTCGCAATCTCGCTCGAGGGTTCGGTGGGCTGATGCCCGTCGGCTTTGTCATAGGAACCGGCCGAGATGCCCTACGTCGCTCCGATTGCGCTCTTGCTCCTTTCGAACGTCTTTATGACGTTCGCTTGGTATGGGCATCTCAAGTTCAAGGCCGCGCCCTTGATTGTGGTCATTCTGGCAAGTTGGGGCATTGCGCTGTTCGAGTATTTCCTCGCCGTGCCCGCCAATCGCATCGGCCATCAGGTCTATTCGGCGGCGCAGCTCAAGACCATTCAAGAAGTCATCACGCTGATCATCTTTGTGGGATTTTCGGTGTTTTATCTCAAGGAAAGCGTCAGCTGGATGACGATGGCCGGTTTCGGCTTTATCGCAATCGGCGCGGCGCTCGTATTCAGAGGGTAAGACCATGATCGTAACGACTACTCCGACCGTCGAAGGTTATCAGATCGCCGAATACAAAGGCATCGTCACGGGCGAGGCAATCCTCGGTGCGAATGTGTTCCGCGATATTTTCGCAGGCATCACCGACATCATCGGTGGACGCTCGGGCGCCTATGAAAAGAGCCTTGCCGAAGCGCGCGAAACCGCGCTCAAGGAAATGGAAGAACGCGCGGCTGATCGCGGTGCGACGGCTGTGGTCGGTGTCGATCTCGATTACGAGGTCATCAACAACATGCTCATGGTGTCCGCATCGGGCACCGCAGTGGTGCTCGGCTAGTCCCGCCACCTGTCTCAGGGGCGGCTGCACGCCCATTCAATCAACGGTCGCAGGGGCGATCAACGGAGAAGAATAATGCTGGAAATCAAGAACCTGCACGTCAAACTTGAAGAAGAGGGCAAGGAAATCCTCAAGGGTGTGAACCTGACCATCGGGGCAGGCGAAGTCCATGCGATCATGGGCCCGAACGGGTCGGGCAAATCCACCACTTCCTATGTGCTTGCAGGCCGCGAAGGCTATGAGGTGACCGAAGGTTCCGCGACGCTTGATGGCGTCGATATCCTTGGAATGGAGCCCGAAGAGCGCGCGGCGGCGGGTCTTTTCCTTGCGTTCCAGTATCCGGTGGAAATCCCCGGTGTCGGCAATATGACCTTTTTGCGCACCGCAGTGAATGCACAGCGCAAAGCGCGCGGCGAAGAAGAGCTTTCGGCGGCAGACTTCCTCAAGGAAGTGCGCGCAAAGGCCAAAACGCTCAACATCGACGCGGATATGCTCAAGCGCCCTGTGAATGTCGGCTTTTCGGGTGGGGAAAAGAAGCGCAACGAAATCCTCCAGATGGCGATGCTTGAACCCAAGATGTGCATCCTCGATGAAACGGACTCGGGTCTTGACGTCGATGCGATGAAGCTCGTCTCCGAGGGCGTCAATGCGCTGCGCTCCGAGGGTCGTTCGTTCCTTGTCATCACGCACTACCAGCGTCTTCTCGATCACATCAAACCCGACGTGGTGCATATCCTCGCCAATGGTCGCATCGTCAAAACCGGTGGCCCCGAGCTAGCTCTCGAGGTTGAAAACAACGGGTATGCCGACATTCTGGCGGAGGTTGAATAATGGCTCTGCCCAAGATCAAAGCCGACGCGACCGAAGCGCGTCTGTCGGCTCTGACCCTTCCTTCTGGGGCAGAGTGGGCGACCAAAGCACGCAAAGAGGCCTTGGCCCGCGTGGCTGCCATGGGCATTCCTGCGCGCCGCGATGAATATTGGCGCTTTACCAATCCTGCGGATCTGACCGCGCCGACCGCTCCGAAAGCGGCGGTCTTCGAGAGCGGTGAAGCCCCGACGTTTGCGGGTGTCGATGCTCTCAAGGTCGTATTTGTCGATGGTGTCTTCGATGCCGAAGCCTCGGACGATCTGTCGATGGAAGGCGTTGAGATCAGCCGTCTTGCGAGCGCGACGCAGCAGGACATCCATTGGGCCAAAGACGTCTATGGCGTTCTTGAAAACCGTGGCCAGACACCTGTCGAGCGTCCGCTTGCGGCGTTGAATACGGCTTTTGCAACCGACGGTCTTGTGATCCGCGTAACAGGCCACGCGCCGCGTCCTATCGCGATCACCTATCTGCACAAAGAAGAAACCTCGGACGCCAATCTCCACCACGTGATCAAGCTTGAAGAGGGGGCTGAATTCACCCTCCTCGAAGCAGGTCCCGCGGCGGCACGGTTTAACAAAGTGACCGAAGTCGATATCGCCGATACTGCCTCCTTCCATCATGTGCGCACTCAAGGCCGCGACCACGAGCGCCGCGCCGTAACGGGACTTTTCGCGCGTCTGGGAACCGAGTCCAAGTTCAAGTCGTTCACGCTCACAGCGAATGGCATTCTGACCCGCAACGAAGTGGTACTGGAACTCACCGGCGATGATGCGATTGCTCATGTTGCGGGCGCTTGCGTTGGGGACGGCAAGGACTTCCATCACGACGACACCGTGTTCATCACCCATGACGCCGTGAACTGCGAGAGCCGTCAGGTGTTCAAGAAGGTGCTGCGCAACGGTGCGGTTGGCGTGTTCCAAGGCAAGATCCTTGTCAAAGCGGGGGCACAGAAAACCGACGGTTATCAGATCAGCCAAGGCCTTCTCCTTGACGATGACAGCCAGTTCCTCGCTAAGCCCGAGCTTGAAATCTATGCCGATGACGTAGCCTGTTCGCATGGCTCGACGGTAGGCGCGATCGACGAAACGGCGCTTTTCTATCTGCGTTCGCGCGGGGTCCCCGAAAAGGCAGCCAAGAACCTGTTGACGCTCGCTTTTCTTGCCGAAGCGGTTCAGGAAATCGAGGACGAAGGGCTTGCCGAAGAGGTGCTTGCCCGCATGTCCGAATGGCTTGATCGGCACAACTGATGGCCGTCAGCCGCGATATGTTCCGCACATGGCGGCACCCGCGTGTTGTGATGCGGGAGCTTCTGGCCATGGGGCGCCGCGAAGACCGCGCTCTCGCCTTTCTCATGGCGGGCTGCGCGATCACCTTCGTCGCCCAATGGCCGCGTCTCCAGCGCGAAGCGTTCATGACGGGAGAGGATTTCACCCAGCTCATGTCTTATGATTTGCTGGCGTGGATCTTTATGTGGCCACTCGTGCTTTATGGGATTGCGGCGCTTGCGCATCTGGTTGCCAAACTGTTTCGCGGCAAAGGCACGTTCTATACCGCGCGGCTCTCGCTGTTTTGGACGCTTCTGTCGACGACACCGATCATGCTCTTTTACGGGCTGCTGACGGGGCTGAACGGGAATGTGGCCGCGACCCAGATCGTGGGCGCGCTCTGGCTGCTTGCCTTTGTCGTAATCTGGATCGCAACTCTTATCGAAGCCGAGAAGGATGGCGCCGATGTATGATGTCAACGAAATCCGCAAGGACTTTCCGATCCTGTCGCGGCAGGTGAACGGCAAGCCGCTTGTCTATCTCGACAACGGTGCATCAGCGCAAAAGCCGAAAGTAGTGATCGACGCCGTGACCAAGGCCTATTCCGAAGAATATGCCAACGTTCACCGTGGGTTGCATTTCCTTTCCAACCTTGCGACCGAAAAATACGAGAGCGTGCGCGGCATCGTTGCCAAGTTCCTCAATGCGGCTGACGAGGACGAGATCATCTTTAACTCGGGCACGACCGAGGGCATCAATATGGTTGCTTATGCCTGGGCCGCGCCACGACTTCAGGCCGGAGACGAAATCGTTTTGTCGGTCATGGAGCACCACGCGAATATCGTGCCGTGGCATTTCCTGCGTGAACGTCAGGGCGTTGTCCTCAAATGGGTCGATGTCGATGCCAACGGAGACCTTGATCCGCAAGCGGTGATCGATGCTATCGGGCCTAAGACCAAGCTCGTTGCAGTGACCCAGTGCTCGAACGTGCTCGGGACCATTGTCGATGTGAAAACCATTTGCCACGCAGCCCGCGCCAAGGGTGTTCCTGTTCTTGTGGACGGGAGCCAAGGCGCGGTTCACATGCCCGTCGATGTTCAGGATATCGGCTGTGACTTCTATCCTATAACGGGTCACAAGCTTTATGGCCCCTCGGGCTCTGGTGCGATCTATGTCCGCAAAGAGCGTCAGGCCGAAATGCGCCCGTTCTTTGGTGGCGGGGATATGATCCGCGATGTGACCAAAGACGAGGTGACTTATAACGACGCGCCCCTCAAGTTCGAGGCAGGCACCCCCGGTATCGTCCAGACGATCGGTATGGGTGTCGCGCTCGATTACCTGATGACGCTCGGCATGGAGAATGTCGCGGCTCATGAGGCCAAGCTTTGCGCCTATGCGCGCGAGAAGTTTGCAGGCCTCAATTGGATGAACGTTCAAGGGAATTCGGCCAACAAGGCGGCGATCTTCTCGTTCACGCTTAAGGGCATGGCCCATGCGCATGACATTTCGACCGTGCTCGACAAAAAGGGCGTTGCGGTTCGGGCGGGAACTCATTGCGCGATGCCATTGATGGAGCATATGGGCGTCGGGGCGACCTGCCGCGCATCCTTTGGGCTCTACAACACCTTGGAAGAGGTGGACAAATTGGTCGAAGCGCTCGAGCTCTGCAACGAGCTCTTTGCCTGAATTTCCGTGTCGCAATGCGTTATTTCGCGTTGCGGCGCGTCTGTGGCAGGGCTATAGAGTCCTCAACACGCACCCATAGCTCAGCTGGATAGAGCGTTGCCCTCCGAAGGCAAAGGCCAGTGGTTCGAATCCACTTGGGTGCGCCATTTCCCTCAATGCACCGTGATCAGGGTTTGGGCGCTGCAAAGGCCCAGTATTTCGATGCTACGAAAACAACGGCCGCGCCGACACTGATCCCGATCAGAATATAGAACAGATGCTCTGCGCCGAAATAGCGGATCAGCGCATAGACCGTCAGTGTATTTGCGGAAAACCCGCTGCCTGCGGTGACGGCATATTTCGGAATGGCGGACCTGTGCGGACGGTCCGAGCGAAAGCTGAACCTGCGATGGCCGAAATAGGAAATCACGAAAGACGACGTAAAGCCGAGGCAATTGGCGAGGATCAAACCAAGGCCGAGCGTTTCATGCAGGAACGCCGCGATCAGAAAATGCGATCCCGACGCAACGAGCCCAACGATGGTGAACATCGTCGTCGTTCTGGCCATGGATTGCTTGGGGTGGGTGGTCATAGGTACGCCTGAATGATGCCCGCCCGAAATACCAGACTTCGCCACAGGTGCAATCAAACGTTTGACCAACGAAAAACACCGCAGCGGGGCGGCTGCGGCGTTTCTTGTCATGTCGTCGGACTTAGGCCGGAGCGTGCTCTTCTGCAATGGCAGTGACCATGCGGCACAGCGTTTCTTTGACTTCTTCGCTCTTGAGACGCGAGAGCGCAAAGAAAATACGCTGGGTCTGGTTGTCGAGCGGTGCAACTTCGCCGCCTTCATAGCCTTCGAAGAAATGTGCAACAGGAAGCCCGAGCGCAATCGCGATGTCATGCAAACGGCTTGCAGAGACGCGGTTCTGGCCCGTTTCGTATTTTTGCAGCTGTTGGAAGGAACAACCGATGTGTTTGGCAAGAGCGGATTGGGTCATTCCGCGCATCACGCGTGCATTGCGAATTTGGTTCGCAACATGAAGATCGACCGGATGGGACATAAAGTGCCTCATAAGCTACATTTCCCTCTATTGTGGAAATTTCGCCTTCTTTAACAATTGATTAACGATAATTTGTTCGGTCAAACGGATCATCTGTTAAGGGGTGATTTATCACTCGTCAGGATAGTATGGGATACGTGCGGATAACTTGTTTCGGCCTTGGGAATTTGGGAAAATCCTAACATCCGCTGGAGTTAGATTTTGACAGTTCACCAACCACCAAACCTTTTGTTCGAGATGTTGCGCTCGTTTGTCGAGCTTGCAAACACGCTCAATCTGTCGCGTGCGACAGAGGTGACGGGGTTGACACGTCAAACGCTCAAGCGTCACATCAGCAACCTAGAGGAGTTACGCGGCGCGCCGCTCTTCGAGCTTGTCGATCGGCGCTATGTGCTCACCAGCGAGGGCGAGGCCGCTTTGCCCGAGGCAAAGGCCCTCCTCGAAAGAAGTGTGGCTTGGGTTCGGGCCGAGGACCCTTGGGTCGATGGTCTCCAGAAGGTCGAGAGCGCGGATGGTCACTATTCCTCGCGCCAGCTTCCGTTGCGGGCGCTATGGGAGAACGAAGGCAGCTGCACCGAAGCCTATGATGCATGGAGCGCGGCGCGCGGTGTTCTTGGCCACAAGGCGCTTGATCGGTTCCGCGCGCGTCTTGTTGTGTTCCGTCCACTCGGAGAGGAATGGGTCTGTGTCTGGCTCGGCGCGCAAAGCGTGCTTGCGGGTCTGATCGGCGAAGTAAGGGCGGCGTCTTCGGTCGGTATGAGTTTGGGCCAGATCCTTGATGGCTGCGCCGAAGGAGATTTTGTCGAGGACCTGTTTTCAAGTGTGAACAGCGCAAGCGATGTGCGTCTCGACCGCGTGCGGCTGCGCGTGAAATCCAGCGGCGAAAGCTTAGAGTTCATGCGTCTTGCGATGCTGATCCGTTTCCCTGATGGGTCGACGGGGGTCGGCACCTTTTCCGAAGTTCACCAATAAAAAAGCGCCCGATCGGGCGCTCTTTGCGTTCGGATGTGATGAGGATCAGGAGCCCCAAGTCCTCACATCGCCACAATCCATATGCACAAAGTTGGAGCCCGAGTATTTGCCGACGCCACCAGCCGCGCAGGCCGCAGCGGCGCGCGCCATCTGGTTTACAGAGCGACTTGCCAAACGAAGGTCTGCCGCCTGACCACGCATGTGGAGCGAATTGCGCGCCACACCCGAAGATTGGCTGCGCAGCATGGCGTTGGTCTCAGGCGAGCGATAGCCGGACAGAAGCATATAGGGTTCGCTCACATCAAGAAGCGCATGCGAGGCGGCCATGATATCGATGGTGCGTGTATCGATGTTGACGGTCTTGTTGTTCCGCCAGTCCCGCATGAAATGGTTGATCTCTTTGACCGCTTCACCGATGTATTCGCCTTCGATCCAATAGATCATGTCGATCTTTTCACCGGTACGGCCCGAATACATTTGAATGCGGCGGATATCGCCCGCATTGCGCAAGAAGCCAAAAGCATTTGCATAAGTCGGGGCAGCTACAACCGCGGTGGCGGCAAACGCGCCGAGAAGTCCGCGCCGAGTGATGCCCGAAGAGCTGGTTTTGGTCATGATTGCGTCTGTCCCGTCGCTACTATGATCGCCACTCGTAATCGGTGGCTCGTTACCATCTCCCCAGATGTGCGATTTTTATGACATAGGGTGATTCACGAACCAACCCTTTTTTCTTAAGGTTCTGGTAACCTAGGCAAAAATCGGCGGGTTTTTGCGCAAAGGGTCGTAATGGGCCCAAGTGAATACGGCGCAGCGGCCCAGAATTTGGGCCTTAGGTGCAACAAAACCACAACAAAAGCGTTTGGAACTCAATTGTGAGTGGACAGGCTGACTCTGGCCGATGGATGTTGGTAAAAACTTGGAAAGATTGGTTTTTGGGGGAAGTATTGTGAGTAAGTCTGTGTTTGGGCTACGCGCTTCGGTTGTCGGGCTTTGTTTTTCGATGGCTCTGATCGCAACGGCACCTTCGGCTCAGGCTCAGGTGACCGCGTTCAAGCAGGCTGTCGCCGAGACAGCGTCGAGTGATGCCGACCTTGCCGAGGTCTATCGTGCCCGCGTCTTCGAAGGGATATGGACCGGCTCCAGCCAAGAAGCACAGACCCGCCGCAACGCGTTACTCACGGCCTTGGCGGACGCGCATCTGCATGGACTTCCGCGTGACCGCTTCTCGCCCGATGCTTTGGTGGCCCGTATCCAGAATGCCAAGACCGCTGCCGAGCTTGGCGCGATGGACGTCGAATTGTCGCGCGCCTTTCTCGATTATGCCCGCGCGATCAACACTGGTCTTTTGAATCCCGGAGATGTCGTCTCCGAAATCAAGCGCGAAGTGCCCGTGCATGACCGCAAATCACTCCTTGCCGAGTTTCTTGCCGCGCCGTCGCCCACCGGATACCTGCGTGATCTTGCGCCCAAATCCCATGAATACGCGCGTCTGTTGCGCCAGAAGTTCGAACTCGAGAATGTTGCGCTCAATGATGCTTGGGGTGCGCCTGTTCCCGTGCGCACGCTTCGGCCCGGAGATCAGGGCGAGGCCGTAATCGCGCTTCGTAACCGTTTGGTGGCAATGGGGTATCTGGAGCGTTCGGTCTCTGGGCGCTATGACCCTGCGATGCAGTCGGCGGTCCAGCGCGCACAGGAAGATTTCGGCCTTCCTGCCGACGGCGTTGCAGGAGAGGAGACGATCCGTGCACTCAATACATCTGCAACCGAGCGGCTCAAATCGGTTCTTGTCGCGCTCGAGCGCGAGCGCTGGACCAATTTCGAACGGGGCGAGCGTCATGTCTGGGTCAATCTGACCGACTTTACCGCGCGGATAGTTGACCATGATATCGTGACCTTTGAAACCGTGGCTGTGATCGGCGCGACATCGGATGACCGCCAAAGCCCCGAGTTTTCGGACGAGATGGAGCATATGGTCATCAACCCGAGCTGGTTCGTGCCGCGCTCGATCATCGTCAACGAATATTTGCCGCAGCTTCGCGCCAATCCCGGAGCGGTCAGCCACCTTCAAGTGGTGGCCTCGAACGGTGCCGTTGTGAGTCGCGATCGAGATTTCTCGGGATACTCCGCTTCCAGCTTCCCATTTTCGATGCGCCAGCCCCCGGGGCCGGGCAATGCATTGGGGACGGTCAAGTTCCTGTTCCCGAACAAATACAACATTTACCTGCACGACACGCCCGCCAAGTCTCTGTTCCAGAGACAGGTGCGAGCCTTTAGCCACGGCTGTATCCGTCTGGCCCAGCCGCATGAATTCGCCTATGCGCTGCTTGCGGTTCAAACCTCTGATCCTGTGGACTTTTTCCAGTCTCGCCTCCGCTCAGGCGCCGAAACCCGCGTTGATCTTGAAAAACATGTGCCCGTGCACATCGTCTATCGCACGGCCTTCACGAGCGTGACGGGCGAGATGCAGTATCGACCCGACATTTACGGTCGTGACGCGCGGATCTGGGAGGCTCTGGCACGCGAAGGGGTGGCGATCGGCGCGGTTCAGGGCTAAATCGTCCCCAAAGACGAAAGGGCCACCATGTCACACAGCGTTCAGGAAATCGCACAGGCTCTTGGGGCCGAATGCTTTGGGGATGTGTCCCTCCGCGTGAGCGGTGCATCAGAGCCTTCGACAGCAGGCAGCGGCGACCTCGCTCTTGCGATGGCGCCTGCCTACGGCGACCAGCTCAAGCTTGGTCAGGCGCGGGCTGCAGTGGTCTGGCCCGGTGCCGATTGGGAAGCCTTGGGTCTCAAGGCTGCAATCATTGCGCCGCGGGCGCGCCTTGCTATGGCGCGATTGACCCAGATGCTCGACAGTGAGGAAGAGATTGCCAAGGGCATCCATCC
>JALRIK010000053.1 GCA_023255435.1 Marivivens sp. | reverse complement strand
GACGCCACCTCGCTCGCCTGCGCGCCGCGCAAAGCGAAAGCGTCGACACAAGCTCGCTGCATCTCGACATGCTGCGCGACCTCAAGCGGATCACGGCGCATCTTGCTTCTGTCGCGCATCCGATCATGGATGAACAGGGCCTGCTGGACGAAAGCCGCCTACGCCCTGACGCGCGCCCGGCGCCGCAGCTTGGCAGGAACGCCCGCGAAGGCGCCTGATCAGGACGGCGCGAGGCGCGGCAGCGTCTGGCGCCAGACCAGAGGCGCCTGAAGCTCGACGATCTCGCTGCGGGCGTGATCCTCGGCCGGTGCGGCGAGCCAGTCTATGGCGGCTTCGGCAATCTCGTCGATGGGCTGGGCGAAGGTGGTGAGCTGGTAGCTCTCCCAGCTTGCCTGCGGAATGTCGTCGTAGCCTATGCAAGAGACGTCCTCGGGAACGCGCAGCCCGAAGCGTTGGCGTGCCGCATCCATCACGCCGCAGGCCAGCAGGTCGGTCACGCAGAACACCCCGTCCGGCCGGTCGGGCCGCGAGAACAGCTGCGTGCCGATCTGCAACCCGGTGGCATAGGAGGTCGCGCCCGAGATCAGCCGGCTTATTTCCACTCCCTGCGCCCGTGCGGCCCCTTCGAAGCCTTCGATCCGCCCGACAAGGCTTGGTGTTCCGGCATCCGAGGCGATGAGCGCAATACGCTTGCAGCCGGTGCTCAGCAGCGTGTTGAAGGCGGTCTCGCCCGCGGCCCGATCGTTGAGCCGGATCTGCAATGTGCCGGGCTGCGCGTCGTCGCGGTTGATCAGCACCAAGCGCATTCCGTGGCGCAGGCACATCTCGGTCAGAGCCGTGTCGGGCATGCCCGACAGCACGACTGCCGCCTCGGTGCGATAGCTCGTCGCCTGACGCAAAGCATTGCGCACGCTTTCATCGGACCGCTCTGTGGCGATCAGGATCGGTGTTTTCCCGGCGGCTTGCAACGCCTGGGCCAACGCCGAGAGCAGCGCCGCGCGATAGGGCGTTTCGATCTCGGCAGCGATCAGGGCGACCAGCCCACTTTGCGAACTGATCAGTCCCCGCGCAAGGTGATTGACCTGGTAGCCCAGCTGATCCGCTGCCGCCATCACCTTGCGCCGCGTCTCGGCCGAGACGCTGGCTCCGGGTGTAAAGCTGCGGGAAACAGCCGCTCGCGACACCCCAGCAAGGTCGGCCACCTGCTTGGCCGTTACCGCACCCTTGCGTTGCATCCTGCTGTTTGATGTCATCTTCCCTGCTCACGTTTGCACCGGCTTCTTACCGTAATACCCTAAAGTTGCGCTCAATGAATAGCAGATTCATGGTTGACGAAGCGCACGCTGCCGCATAATGATGTACACGTGTACATAGACCGGTCATGTTACGTCATTGGGAGGACATCATGAAACATACTTATCTGCTGGCCGGCCTTGCGGCTGGCCTGGCCCCAGGCATCGCCGCCGCGGACGAACTGAATCTGATCTGCTCGGCCGACATCGTCATTTGCGAACTGATCGTCGAGCGCTTCGAGGAGGGCCACGACATCGACGTCAATATGGTACGCCTGTCGTCGGGCGAAGCCTATGCCAAGCTGCGCGCCGAAGCCCGCAACCCTCAGACCGATCTTTGGTGGGCGGGCTCGGGCGATCCACATCTGCAGGCCGCCAACGACAAGTTGACGCATTCCTATGAGAGCGCACGGCTTTCCGAACTGCACGATTGGGCCGTCACACAGGCTGAAAATGCAGAGTATCGCACCGTTGGCGTCTATACCGGCGCGCTTGGCTGGGGCTACAATACCGAAATACTTGCCGCAAAGGGCATCGAGCCGCCGAAATGCTGGGCTGACCTGACCGATCCGTCTCTGAAAGGAGAGATCCAGATCGCCGATCCCAACAGCTCGGGTACCGCCTATACCGCGCTGGCCACGCTGGTGCAGCTGATGGGCGAGGACGAGGCCTTTGCCTACCTTGCCGAGCTTGGCGCCAACGTGTCGCAATATACCAAGTCCGGCTCCGCCCCGGTCAAGGCGGCTGCGCGCGGCGAAACCGGCATCGGCATCGTCTTCATGCACGACGCGGTGGCGCAGGCAGACGAAGGCTTCCCGATTGAGGTTGTCGCCCCCTGCGAGGGGACCGGCTACGAGGTCGGTTCGATGTCGATCATCGACGGGGCGTATAATCTCGAGGCCGCGAAGACCTTCTATGACTGGGCGCTCTCGGCCGAGGCCCAAAACCTGATGCCCGAGGCGCGCTCGTTTCAGCTGCCGTCGAACCGCGCGGCGGTAGCGTCGGAGAAGGCCCCCGCGCTCGAGGACATCAAGCTCATCGACTACGATTTCGCCGAATACGGCAAGACCGATGTGCGTCAGCGCCTGCTGGACCGCTGGAGCAAGGAAATCGGCGCCGCCTTCTAAGGCCGCACCGGACGGGCGGCCCCGCGCCGCCCGTCGCATCGACACGTTCGGGAGGGGACCATGAACAGCGCAAACCGCTCTATCGACATCGCCCTGCTGCTAGGGTTTGCCGGGCTCTTGCTCGTCCCGTGGTACCACATCCGGTCGGGGTTTTTCGGGTTCGACTGGATCGGGGACATGCTATCCGATCCGCGTCTCTGGCCGGGGCTCGGCCAGATCGCCGACGGCCGGCTACAGCTCCTGCCGGTATTGCTGCTTCTGGGTTTTGCGCTCTGGCTGCGGCGCAGTGCGCCGGGGCCGGCGCGAGGGCGTTTACTTCTGGTGCTGGGCGCGGCAGGGCTGGGCTGGATGATCGCCGAAGGCTTTGCCATCGGGCTACGCGGCTGGTCGCTGCCGCTCGAGCCGCTGCTCGGCGCGATCGAGGGCCAACCCGCCTTCGGTGCGGGCGCGGTATTGGCACTGCTGAGCTTTTCCGGACTCTTCGCCTTCGGCCTCGCCGAACGCGGTGCTCTACGCGGGGATGGCTTCGTGTTGGGGGCCATCGTGCTGCTGGTGCTTTTGGTTTCTGCCTTCGTCGCCTACCCCATCCTGGCCATGTTCGCAGGTGCCTTCCAGGATTTCCGCGGAAATTTCACGACCGACGGTATTGCCGCCAACATCCTTGATCCTGCCATTTGGAGCCTTGGCTGCCTGTCGGGCGGCGGTTGCGGTGTTGCCTGGCGCACGTTGTTCCTGGCCCTCTGCACGGCGACCGGGTCGACTCTCCTCGGGCTGGTCTTCGCGCTGGCTGCCACCCGCACTGCCATGCCCTTCAAGAAGGGGCTGCGGTTGCTTACCGTTCTGCCGATCATCACCCCGCCCTTTGTCATCGGTCTCGCGCTGACCATGGTCATGGGACGCGCGGGCTTTGTCACCGAATTGCTCGAAAGCCTCACCGGTCAGGAACTCGGACGCTGGATCTATGGCCTGCCGGGCATCTGGATCGCGCAGGTCCTGAGCTTTACCCCCATATCGTTTCTCGTCTTGATCGGCGTCGTCGAGGGCGTGAGCCCGTCAATGGAAGAAGCCAGCCAGACCCTGCGCGCGAACCGCTGGCGCACCTTCCGCCGGGTGTCGCTGCCGCTGATGGCGCCGGGACTGGCCAATGCCTTTCTCATCGGTTTCATCGAATCCATGGCAGACTTCGGCAACCCACTTATCCTCGGCGGCAATGGCGGTGTGCTCTCGACCGAGATCTTCTTCGCCGTGGTCGGCGCCCAGCACGACCCGTCGCGGGCGGCGGTGCTCGCGATCATTCTGCTGTGCTTCACCCTCTCGGCCTTTCTCGCGCAGCGGTTCTGGCTGGCGGGGCGCAATTTCGCCACCGTCTCAGGCAAGGGCGACGGAGGGCGGCACGCAGAACTGCCTTTGGTGCTCGGCGCGCTCGTTGTCGGTTTCGCTGTACTGTGGTCGCTGTTCACCCTCTTCATCTACGGCATGATCCTCTTCGGCGGTTTCGTGAAGGTCTGGGGGCTCGACCACACTCTGACCCTGGAACATTACGTCCGCGCCTTCTCGGTCAGTCTCGAGCACGGCTTTACCGGCGTCGCATGGAACAGTTTCTGGACAACCATGGGCATCGCGCTGGCAGCTGCGCCGCTGACGGCCGCGGTGGGCCTACTCACCGCCTGGCTCATCGTGCGGCAACGCTTCCCAGGAAAGTCGGTCTTTGAGTTCTCGTTGATGATGAGCTTCGCCATTCCCGGCACGGTGATCGGCATCAGCTATGTCATGGCCTACAACCTGCCGCCGCTGCAGATGACCGGATCGGCGTTGATCCTGATCTTCTGCTTCGTCTTCCGCAACATGCCGGTGGGCGTGCGCGGCGGGGTCGCGGCCATGAGCCAGATCGACAGCAGTCTCGACGAGGCGTCGCTGACGCTCGGCGCCAACTCGGCGCGGACCTTGCGGCGGGTGATCCTTCCGCTCCTGAAACCGGCGATCCTCGCAGCTCTGGTCTACAGCTTCGTGCGCGCGATCACGTCGATCTCGGCCGTGATCTTCCTGGTCAGCGCGAAATACAACATGGCAACGGCCTATATCGTCGGCCTCGTCGAAAACGGCGAATACGGCATTGCCATTGCCTACAGCTCGGCGCTGATCCTTGTGATGATCACCGTCATTGGCGGCTTCCAGCTTTTGATAGGAGAGCGCCGCCTGCGGCGCAGGGCGGAAGACGGGCGAAAGGCCCACAAAATTGATGCACGGGAGATTTCCGCATGACCCACCAGACAGAAAAGCGCGGCGCGGTGTCGTTCCGCGGTATTCGCAAGAGCTTCGGCGCCTTCACCGCGATCCCCGACCTAAATCTCGAAATCGCTCCCGGAGAGCTGGTCACCCTGCTCGGCCCATCGGGCTGCGGCAAGACCACGACGCTGCGCATGCTGGCCGGGCTCGAGACCCCGAGCGCCGGGCAAATCCTGATCGGAGGTAAGGACGTGACCCACCTGCCCCCGAACCGGCGCGACGTGGCGATGGTGTTTCAATCCTATGCCCTCTTCCCGCATATGAGCGTGCTAGACAACGTTGCCTACGGGCTGGAATCGGGCGGCCTCAAACGGGGCGACGCGCGAGAGCTGGCCGACAGGGGTCTTGCGCTGGTCGGACTCGAGGCGATGGGCCACCGCCTGCCCGCCGAGCTCTCGGGCGGGCAGCAGCAGCGCGTGGCGGTGGCGCGGGCGCTCGTGCTCGAACCGCAGGTGTTGCTGCTCGATGAGCCGCTTTCGAACCTCGACGCACGGCTGCGCCGCCGGGTCCGAACCGAGATCCGCGAGCTGCAACAGCGGCTCGGCTTCACCGCCGTCTACGTCACCCACGACCAGGACGAAGCTCTAGCAGTGTCCGACCGGGTGGTGGTGATGCGCGAAGGGATCATCGAGCAATCCGGCACCCCCCGCACCCTCTACGAAGAGCCCTCTTCCGAATTCATCGCGGATTTCATCGGCGAGGCGAACGTAGTGCCCTGCACCGTCGATGCCGTCGCAGCCGGGCGTGCGCGGGTCAGCCTCGGGCGGCTGTCACTTGATCTGCCCGCACGGGCGGCGCAGATCGGGCCGGCCAAGCTGTCGGTTCGAGCTCGGGCAATCCGCCTTGTCCCGGTCGACGCGGGAGAGGAAACCGGCCGGGTGCGGAGCATGTCCTATCTTGGCGACCATCTCGAATACGAGATCGACAGCGATGTCGGGGCGCTCTTTGCCATAAGCACCGATCATGCCGAGCCTCTCACGCCGGGTCAGCCGGTCCAGTTGAGTTTCGAGCAGGGTGGTGCCGTCCTGATCGGGGGCTGAACCGTTTAGACAGGGCGGCCGGAGCTTGAAAGTGGCGACCGGCCGCCTGCCATGGCGCAGCGTTCAAACAGTGCCGTCTGTCGACGTCTTCACCCTGCCTTGCAGCGCTTCGCGATGACCGAGTGTGAACCGGCATGCAAAATTGACCCCGTAGCGGGGTGATCGGCGCCCAAAAATGACCCCCTTACACTGATGTGGATGATGCCCCCGAGGTCATCGGGGAGCACAGTGTGGGATGTTGGTCGTGGAGACGATAGCGAAGATCCGGCGGGCGTATTTTCAGGACAAGAAGTCGATCAAGCAGATCTGCCGGGAGCTGCGAGTATCGCGGAACACGGTGCGCAAGGTGATCCGGTCCGGTGCGACGGAGCTTACCTATGAGCGAACCATTCAGCCGTTGCCGAAGATCGGGCCTTGGCAAGACATGCTCGACGAGATGCTGGCGGTGAACGCGCGGAAGCCCAAGCGCGAGCGACTGACTCGCATCCGCATTTTCGAGGAACTCCGGGCTCGAGGATATGACGGTGGCTATGATGCGGTCCGGCGCTACGCGGCCTCCTGGTCGAAGGAGGAAGAGGTGGCATCTGCGGCCGCCTATGTCCCGCTAACCTTCGATCCAGGCGAGGCCTACCAGTTCGACTGGAGCCACGAGATCGTGGTGATCGACGGCGCGACGACCACGGTGAAGGTGGCACATGTCCGCCTGTGTCACAGCCGGATGCTGTTCGTGCGTGCCTATCCCCGCGAGACGCAGGAGATGGTCTTCGACGCCCATGACAAGGCCTTCGCCTTCTTCGGGGGCACCTGCACGCGGGGCATCTACGACAACATGAAGACCGCGGTCGACACGATCTTCGTCGGTCGCGACCGAGCCTACAACCGCCGGTTCCAGCAGATGTGCAGCCATTACCTCGTCGATCCCGTCGCTTGCACCCCGGCATCCGGCTGGGAGAAGGGACAGGTCGAGAACCAGGTCGGCGTTGTCCGGAATGGCGCCCCCTTCAAGGACTGGGACCTGCCGCCGGCGATCAGGCGCGTGCAGCGCAAGCTTGGCAAGGTGCCGAACGGCGACCGGCAGATGGTTCAGATCCTGAGCATGATCCCGATCGATGGACTGGATGCGGTGGATGCTGCCTGTACCGAGGCCCTAAGCGAAAGGGTCCCCGCAGCCTCGGTCGTCATCAACATCTTGGCCCGGCATCGGGAGCCATCACCGCCGCTGACCATCGATACGCCGGCCGCGTTGCGACTGACCTGCGAGCCCGTCGCCGATTGCAAACGCTACGACAGTCTCAGGAGACCCAACCATGGAAAGATCACAGGTGCTGGACGCGATGAGCCAGCTGAAGCTCTACGGCATGAAGGCCGCCTACGATGAGATCATCACCACGGCGGTGAAGCGTCAGCACGAACCACAACAGATCGTCGGCGACCTGCTAAATGCCGAGATCAGTGAGAAGCAGGCGCGCTCGATCAAATACCAGATGACGATCGCCAAGCTGCCTCTGGCGAAAGAGGTCGACGAGTTCAGCTTTGAAGAGACGCCAGTCAACGAGACGCTGGTGCGCGATCTGGCCGCCGGGGAGTTCCTCGAACAGCAGCGCAATGTCGTGCTCATCGGTGGCACCGGGACTGGTAAATCGCACCTGGCCGTCAGCATCGCCCGGGCCTGCATCCGGCGCGGCAAGCGGGGGCGCTTCTTCAATGTCGTAGACCTGGTAAACAAGCTCGATGCCGAAGCCCGTGCCGACCGACAGGGGCGCACGGCAGACCTGCTGTGCCGCCTCGACTTCCTGATCCTTGACGAGCTCGGCTATCTTCCCTTCGCTCAGACCGGTGGCCAGCTGCTGTTCCATCTCATCAGCGGCCTCTACGAGCGCACCTCGATCATCGTGACAACCAATCTCGACTTCGGAGAATGGCCTTCGGTCTTTGGCGACGCGAAAATGACCACTGCGCTGCTCGACCGCCTGACCCATCACTGCGACATCGTCGAAACCGGCAACGAGAGTTGGCGCTTCAAGACCCGTGAATGACCGAGAACCCGCTGGCCCGATACGGCTGCGCTGTGTGAGGGCTACACCGCATCGGGCCAGCTACCCGGGCGCTCCAAGGGGGTCATTTTTGGATGCCGATAGGGGGTCACGATTGGCTGCCGATTGACACCTGAAAGCAGACAAGTTTGCGCCACGGCCGAGGGTCAGCGCTGGCGCTGCGGACAACAAGCGGCACTGTCCCTCGCCGACAGGATCGGCCGCCGGCAGGTCAGCTGCACCGTGCGCGATATCGACCGCTATGGCCGCTTCATTGCGGTCTGTAATCAAGACGGTACCGATCTGAACGCCTGGCTCGTGCGTGAAGGGTGGGCCGTGGCTTATCGCCGATACAGCCGCGACTACATCCGCGATGAGACCGAAGCCAGATCCGCACGGCGCAATATCTGGTCCGGACGCTTTGACATGCCGTGGGACTGGCGCCGCGCGCAACGTGGCGGATGATGAAGTGCGAGGCTGTCGGCTCGCGATCTTGCCGACCACCGCAACCGCAATACGCATCACCAATGTTGCAATAGTATATTTTCGTATGTATGCTGGGTGAAGATCGTCAAGGGTCCTTGCCATGCGTTTCGAATTCAAAAACCTCCCTCTGGTGGCCTTTTTAGCTCTCGCCTTGACCGGGCCAATAGTTCCGACGCAAGCACGCGCCCAAACCTATCAGATCGATTGTGCCATCCTGCTGTGTTTGTCCGGTGGATGGCCAGCTTCCGTGCCCTGCGCCCGCGCACGGGCCGAGTTCATCCGGCGCATAACTCCATGGCCGGTGGAGCCGCCACTCCAGATCTGGCGCTGCCCGATGGGTGCATCTTACGATGGACCTGCCAGGTCGCGGCCCGCGGACCGGATCTTTGATGCCCTATATGGTGGTTCAGGATCCCCACCAAACTCCTCAACCCCGCTCTTCGATCAGGCAGTCAAGGCAGGCGGGATGCTTGGGCTTAAAGGCTCCAACGCGGCTTGGGACAACCTCGTAAGGGCTAATTACGCTCTCCAGCTCGTAGAAGACCGCGCCGACATCGATATCAGCGGGCCGGAATTCAATTTCGTGCGCTCCATTCGCGTCTTTGACGTTCGTTATGCCCGCCAGCACGAATCCGGGCGAGATGGCGACTGCAACCGCAGCGCCGTCGTTGTCCTCGGCACCTATGGGATCCAGGGCGATTTTTCGTGGAGGTCGTCGTCACTCGCAGCGCTTCCTGATGCGCATGCCGGTCTCGAGCGATGGGGCGAGCACTGCCCGAGCATTTATCATAGATCCGTCTTTGTGGAGTGGCATGACTATAGCGGGAATTACGGCTTTGAGCAGGTCAATTACTGACTGTTGAGGCGCAGCGACGTCGCGCAGAGCCTTGTACAAAATCAACCCTGGAATACAGGAAAAACCACACAATCGAGGGCCATAAAGGCCATATTTTACCATGTCAGTCGTTGCGACAGGGCAGCTGCGTGAGAGACTCGAAGTCGATTTCAGCTTTATCCGCATCACCGAGATCCGGGTAAATCTTTGAGACGCGCTGTGGGCCATGCATGTCCCACCGGATTGCCAGAGCACCTGTGTTCCAGCGATATACCCAGCCGACAATGGTTTCTTCATCGGCTGCAATCAAATTGGCGATCGCGACGCCTTCGACCTCATTTTCATTCACTGTTAACTAATTTCCTGCAATTGGGCTTTGCCGATCGCAGCTTCGACTTCCGAAGCGTCTGCAGCAGCGGCATGCCTGTTTTGGTTAAATTGCTTAGCTGTTCTTCCTCGCGGCACTGATACTCACACCGGGAAAAGTCAGCTCCCGTGTTCTTGATTGATGAAATCGCTTAAATCCTGTGGTCGGGCTCCGTGGCGGCTTCGACGATCGCCAAAACATCGAACGGGTCAAATCCGACGGCGCGCGCCAGAACGACCAGTTCGACGACGTCGACCCGGCGCTGGCCGCTTTCAATGCGCGCCACGAGGGATTGATGGCACTTGAGCTTGATCGCCAAGTCCTCCTGACCGAGGCCCGCCTTGATGCGCGCGTCGACCAACGCCTGGCAGAGTGCCACCTGCCCTTTGCTTCTGATTGTTTTTGCCACGCGTCACATACCTTTTGTGACGTCGCTAGCGGATGAAATCTGTTATCTAAAAAGTAGATATATGAGGATGTTATCGGCGTCTGGTTTCCATGGGCTGCAAGTCTGATGCTCCCGAGGTTGCCCATCAATCCCCTACCAATTGCAGGAACCGGCCATAGTCCTCGCTGACTTCGCGCGCTTCCTCGAAGGCGCGGGCGCGTTCGCTGTCGAGGCAACGGAAATAGCTCTGGATATCCTGGATGTAATTTTCGAAATCGCTGCGGATGATAGCCGCATAGTCCCGCGCGGCCTGCGAATCACTCGGCAGGAAGGGACGGGGTGGAGCGAAGCAGGATTCCGCGAAAACCGGCCCAGGAACGCAGATCATAAGAACCATTGTCTGCAATAAGTGCAGACCTTTCAACCTGAGGTTTTGCAAGTCCTTTATCTCCTTGATCGCAGACATATGCCGTGACTAGTGTCCGTGAACCAAACCACAGCTAAAGCACGATATTACATCTTGCGGTTGATAATATACTATCGTAACTCTGGGCTTCAAGTGGGAATGCCTAGGGTCGCGCCATTGGAGAAAGCGTGAGCCGGGCCATGAACTGGGACATCGAAGCACCAAATGTGGTTACGGAAGCCAGGTTCCGCGAACTCGTGGAAAGCGGCTATAGCGCTGAAATCCTGTGTCAGGAATCGGCACACAAGAAAGGCCCCAGTTATTACGGGGTCTGGATCATGCGCGTTGTCTCTGATGATGGGGTGGAAAAGCTCCTCGTCACCGCCCGCACGCGGACGACCTACAACGATATCAAGATCCGCGAGTTCAAGACGATCTCTGGCGTGGTGTCATTCTTCATTGGCCTTGGCTTTGCGCATGTCGACCTGCCGCTTGAGGCGGGGACAAGCCGTACACACAAACTTGCGCCGTCAGACGAAGCCCCATCAGACAAGGGCGCTGACAACTAACCTCGTCTGCCTCTGGCTGGTCGCAGCACCTGCCTCAGCGCAAATGGTCCTGGTCATGGAGAGCGACGGCTCTCTGACCCCCTCCCGCTCTCAGAGCGGTTTTGCCCGGAACTACAATGACGGCATTGGTCAGGGATCGGCGTCCGATGGTTTGGCCATTCTTGGCGAGACTGAAGCAGCTTCCGAACCTGACGCGCTGAGGTTTGCGGCACTCGCCCAGCCAGCACCCCTGCCCCGCGCAGACGTTCTCTTAGGCATCGATGCAACGGCCCTGCGCTATGCCGGCCATCCGGGCCTGCGGCGCGCAGAGCTTTCCGTCACGGATTGGCTGGCTCTCTACCGCGCCAATATCGAGGTTGAGAGCGCCTACCGGCAAGATGCGGTCTCCCGCGCGGGTGCCATTGGCCTTGGTCAATTGATGCCAGCAACTGCGCGTGATCTGGGCGTCGACCCGCGTGATCCGCTGCAGAACCTCGACGGGTCCGCCCGCTACCTCGCGATGATGCTGGAAACCTTCGGCGATCCGCATCTGGCGCTGGCGGCCTACAACGCGGGACCCGATGCGGTCCGCCAGTATGGCGGCGTTCCCCCCTACCGAGA
Source organism: Marivivens sp. (assembly GCA_023255435.1). Taxonomy (GTDB): domain Bacteria; phylum Pseudomonadota; class Alphaproteobacteria; order Rhodobacterales; family Rhodobacteraceae; genus Marivivens. Next base: position 6,797 of record JALRIK010000053.1, on the reverse strand, counting down.
AACCCAGAACCACGTGGCCCGCGTCATGGCTGTCGTAGCCCGATTGGAAGGATCAAATTCATGAAACAGATTTCAAACCTCTTTGTCGCCTCGCTGGCGCTATTCCTGTTCATTGCCGAGCCCGCCCTTGCACAGAGCATCGATCTCTCCCCGATCCAGAGCTTGTTGCAGGGCATTGTCGATGCGCTGACCGGACCTCTTGGTGTGGTCATCGCCACACTCGCGGTCCTCGGCGTTTTCTTGAGCTGGTTTTTCAACATCATCGATCTGCGCCAGGCGCTCTGGGTCCTCGTCGGGATCGCCGGTGTCGCCGCTGCCCCCACCATCGTTGCCGCGGTCTTTGCCGGTGGCTGAGCGCTCGCCCCTGTTTCTGGGCCTCGTGCGGCCGCCCAAGCTTCTGGGTCTGCCCATCATGTACGCGATGGTCTGGCTCTTCGGCTCCGTGCTTCTCTTCGTCTGGGTCCAGCATATCGCGGTGCTGGCTGTCGCGGCCCTGCTCTACCCGGTGCTTTGGAAGGCCGCAGACTGGGATCCGCGCTTCATCGACGTGATGATGACGGCGCTGCAGGAAACCCCGCCCACGCGGAACCGCAGCATTCACGGCGGGGACAGCTATGCCCCGTGATGCTGCGCTCGATCCCCGCACGATGACGCCGGAGTGGTATGCGCGCGAGACCCGCCTCGCGCACATGCTGCCCTATGTGAGCTTAGTTGATGACCAGACCGTGCGGACCCGGGTCAACGAGCTTTTCCAGTGCATCCGGCTCGACGGGGTCAATAGCTACACGACCGATGACGCCTATCTCGACAAGGTGACCGCGCTCTTTGCCCGGATCATTGCGCAATTGGGGCCGGAGTTCAGCTATTACGTCCATAAAGTCTCGAAGGCGATCACGCCGGACCTCGAGCCGCTGCGCGAGGACAGTTTCGCGGGAGAAGTCGACCGGCTCTGGCGCAAGAAGCTAGAGACCAGCGGGCTGCGCGACAAGACGCTCACCCTTACGATCATCCATCGCCCGCCTCCAAAAAGCGTCCTGCCATTCCTGAACCGCAGCGCGCCGGATCGCCTCAAGGAAGCGACCGAAAAGCGCCTTCGCCGATTAGCCGAGGCCGTGAACGTGTTCCTGTCTGGCCTGACGGAGCTGAACCCACGTGTGCTTTCGGCCAAGTCCGGCGAGTTGATCGGCTTTCTGGGGGCCCTCAACACTGGCCAGGAACTGCCGCTCTATCCGGCGAACACTTATGGCTTACTGTCCTGCAACGTCGCCAACACGCGAGTGACGTTTCAAGGCGATCACTTCGAGCTCTCCGAAGGCGTCGTGGGACACCGCTACGGCAAGAGTTTCACCATCGGGGAATATTCCGAAGCCACCTCCTGCACCATGTTCGACATGCTGAACCTGCCGGTCGACATGATCGTCACCCATTCCTTCACACCGATCAATTCCAACCTCATGGCGGGCCGCATCAAGCGGCAAAAGCGTCAGATGCAGGCTTCGCAGGACGCGGCCCTGTCGCTGATGGAAGCGCTCGACATTGCTGCCGATGATCTCGAGGCCAAGCGCCAAAGCTTCGGCGAGCACCATATGGTCGTGACGATCTTCTGCGATACGATTGATGAGCTGCAGACGCTCAGCGCCGAGATCGTGAACGCCGCCGCCGCTGAAGGGGTGAAGATGATCGGCGAGCGAGTCGCGGCCAAAGCCCATTATCTGAGCCAACATCCCGGCAACCAGCCCAAGCGCGTCCGCGCCAGCGCCGTCACCAATCGCAACTTCGCGGATTTCGCGGCGTTTCATCGGACCCAGCTTGGCAAGCCTCCTGGGAAGACCCCCTGGGGCCGGGTCATCACCTATCTGCCGACCCCCGAACAGAGCGCCTACCGGTTTTCCTATCACGAGCAAGGCTCGCCCGACAAAGAACCCACCAGTGGGCATACGCTCATCATGGGGCGGCCCGGCTCGGGCAAATCGGTGCTTTCCGCATTCCTCATGACGCAAGCCCGTCGAGCAGGGGCGCGGATCTTCGTCTTCGACTACCGTCTCGGTATGGAGATGGCGGTCCGCGCCAATGGCGGGCGCTACGCGTCTTTGAAAGCCGGACAACCCACCGGCCTAAACCCGCTCTGGACTGAGGTCGACGCGCGCGGCACGGCATGGCTCTCGGACTGGCTCGCCACCCTGCTCTACCGTGCCGACAAGCCGCTGACGCCCGCGCAAACAAATCGCATTCAGGAGGTCGTACGCCAGAATGCGCAGGCAACGAACCCAGCCTTGCGAAACTGGCGAGACTTCGCATCTCTTTTTGTGTCCACTGATGATGGCGGCGATCTGCACCAGCGCCTGCTCGAGTGGACCGAAGAGGGCCGCTACGGCTGGATCTTTGGCCAGGCCCTGGAAGACACCTTCTCGCTCGAAGGCGATGTGGTGGGTTTCGATCTCACTGGCATTCTCGACAGCGAGGCCGACAAGGAACGGATGGCAGTCCTCTCTTATCTCTTCCGCCGGGTCGAACGCGAGATCGAGGACCGCCGCCCCACGATCATCGTGATCGACGAGGCCTGGAAGGCGCTCGACAACGCATATTTCGCCGAGCGGCTCTCGAACTGGCTGGTCACCGCGCGCAAGCAGAACACCGTCGCGGTGATGATGACGCAATACGCCAGCCAGCTTGAACGCACCCGGACTGGCAAGACCATCGTCGAGGCTGTGCCGACGCAGATCCTGCTCCCGAACATCCGTGCACATGCCGCCGATTACGCGATGCTGAACCTCTATGAGAAGGAACTCGACGTCCTTCTCAACACCGGCAGCGACAGCCGCCTTGCTCTCATCCGCGACGACCAGGGATCCATCGTCGTCGATGCCGATCTGAGCGCCCTCGGGCCCAATCTCACCATCCTCGGCGGCATGGAGAAAGGCGAGGCGCTGGTCGGCGCCGATTACCGCGACCGCCCTGATTTCTGGAGGCTTTCATGACTCGTATCTTGTTGTTCTTTTCTGCGCTCGGCGCTTTGGCCTCCTGCGCCCAGTACCAGGAACCGCAGGCCAATTGCTTCTCCTTCCTGGCCTCGACGGCACCCACAGCACCTGATTGCACCTTCACGCCCCTTGGCGCGCCGGAGGGCGGCATTGAAGTATAAACTGCCCCATATCCTCGTGCTTTGCCTGCTGCCCGGCATCGCCCTTTCCCAAGGCGTGCCGACCAATGACAGCGGGCTGACCGCGCGCGATATCGTCGAGACCGGCGACCGCGAGGCTGACTTGGCCGTTCAGGCGGACAAGCTTTCGGTGCGCGAACTCATTGCCGAGATCGAACGCGAGCAATTGGCCACACTCCAGCGCATCCTCGATGCCCAGACCAGCTTTGGCGGTCAGGGCCTGCCCGCGATGATTTCAGGGCTGGAAAACGGAAGCGGCGATCCAGCCCGTTCCGTCGAAGCGGTCTACGGCAATGCCGAGATCGACCCCAATCCCGGCGGCGCACAGATGTTCGGGGATGCGGCAGAAAACATCGAGCAGCTCATCATCCGCGTCGCCCAGGAAACCAGCGGCTTCGCCGGCGTGGGCCGCGCGGGCCTCTCCCCGGTCCAATGGCGCGCACTCCTACAGGCGCTCATCTGGCAGGAAAGCCGCTTCACCATCGGCGCCCGCTCGCCGGTCGGCGCTTTTGGCCTCACCCAGATCATGCCCGGTACGGCCAGCGATCTCGGCATCAACCCGGAATATTACGACAGCCCCTATCTGCAGGTGCATGGCGGCGCGCGCTATCTCGCAACTCAACTGAACACCTTCGACGGCAATATCATCAACGCCCTCGCGGCCTACAACGCCGGACCCGGTCGCGTGTTCGAATATGGGGGCGTGCCACCCTTCCGCGAGACCCAGCACTACGTTCAGGTCATCCCCGAACGCTACAATCTCTACCTGGGCCGCATCGGCGGGATCGAAGCGCTCGGTACGATCGACCCCGCGCTTCTGGCAAATGCAAACCTCTCCCTCACGGGTCATGGGGCGGCCTTTTATGGCAACAACTCACCCGCTGCGATCAGGCAGGCCGCCCTGCGCATTGCGGATATCGTCGAGCGGATTTCTGAGACGGAAGACGTGCAGGAAAGCGTCGCGCTCAACACCTATGCCCGCGCCGAACTCGTGCGTCTCGTCGCCGCGCGTATTCGTCTTCAAGCGGCGCGGACCCGCGTGCTTTCGGCCGAGGAATTGGCACAGGCCAGCGCCCGCATGGCCGAGGGCGCCTTCATGGAATTCACGATCAGGGAGATAGACTGATGAGAGACTTACTCGTGAGGACGGCCTTGGCCACGACGCTTGGTATCGGTTTGCATGTCGGCACCCTGTCCCCGGCCCTTTCACAGGGCGTACCCGTCGTCGACACCCAGAACATCGCGCAAAACATCCAGCAGCTCCGGCAGATGATCGAAGACGAGATCCTGCAAAACGAGCAGCTGACGCAGCTCCGCGAACAGCTTGCGACACTCACGGACCAACTCGCGGAGCTGCAAAGAACCTATGAAGCACTTACCCGCCTTGCCGAGCTTCCCGAGATTATCCGCACCGAGATGGAGGACGAGCTGAACGGCCTGCTCGACCAGGAATTCGGCGATATCCTCGCCACCATCGAGGCCATCAAGACAGGTGATTTCTCCGGCCTGTCCGGCTCCGGTGCGGGCGAGATCGAAACCCAGATGGACCGGGTACTGGCCGATCTCGGATTTGACGATGACACCCTCTCGGAAATGGCCACCAGCGGAAATCCCGGAGCCAACCGCGTGGCAACGCAGGCAATAACCGGCGCGCTCGTCTCAGCCGCCGCCCAGAACAGCTATGAAGACGCAGGCCAATCGCTCGAGCGGGTAGACCGCCTCGTCGGGCTCATCGACGACATGGACGAACTCAAGGAAAGCATCGATCTCAACACGCGCGTGACGGCGGAACTGGCCATTGCGCTGGTCGCCATGTGGCAACTCGAAGCCGTGCAAACCGTGGGTGACGGCACCGGCGGCGTGATCGATGCCGCCACCATCGCCGAGGAGCAGCGCTTCATGGATTTCACCTTGCCGGACCTTCGGGCCGAGTAATCGTGGGGGCATGAATGGTGGCGAGTGAACAAGAAATCATCGAGGAAGAACTGGTCTACGGTGCATTGCGCCGCGAACGGCTCTGGCAACGCCTTGGCCTGATCGGCCTGGTCTTCGGTGTCATCGGCTGTCTGAGCGCCGCGGCTGTCTCGATCCTCGATGTCGACCCGCCCCCCGTCGTTGTCCCCTATGATCCTGCCACCGGCTTTGCACTCCCCGAAGCCTCGGTCGGCGCCTCCTCGGTGACCGCCAACCAGGCGATCATCGAGGCGGAGGTGTTCCGCTATGTGACCGACCGGGAGGTCTATAACCAGCTCGACAACGATCTGCGCATCCGCAACGTCCTGCGCCGCTCGGACGGAGCTGCCGAGAGCGGGCTGCGCCAGATCTGGAACAGCGCCAATGAGAACTACCCGCCGACGGTCTATGGCCCCAATGCCAGGCTTGATGTCGAAATCCTCAGCATCAACCGGATCGGAACCAACCGCGCGACGGTCCGCCTGCGCAAGCGCCTGACATCTATCAACGGCGTCCAAACCGGGCTTTTCACCGCCACCCTCCTCTTCGAGTTCCGCCCCGAGACCCGCCGCTCCATCGATGAGGTCTGGACCAACCCCTTCGGCTTCACTGTCCTCGAATATTCCGTCCGCTCCGACAGATTGGAGAATTGAATTTGTTCCCTGCTCGACTTTTCATATTGCTGATTGCCCTGTTGCCCGGCCTTGCTTTCGCCGAAGCCATCCCGCGTGGCGGGCCCAATGACAATCGGGTGCGGCTGGCAACATATCAAGAAGGTCAGGTCTACCGCCTCAGCGTGTCGCTCACCCATGTGACCACGGTCGAGTTCGGGGAAGGCGAGAGCATCCGCTCGATCATTGCGGGCGACACGGAAGGCTTCGAGATCGACGGCGTACCCGGCGGTCAGGCCTTCGCGATCAAGCCGGTGGCGCGCGGGGTGCATACCAATGTGACCGTCTACACGAACAGGCGCAGTTATTACTTCAACGTCCAGGAGACCCGCAGTCCGACCTTTTACGTGGTCCAGTTCCGCTACCCCGAAGACAATACGCGGCCCACACGTGCCATCGCGGCCCAAGCGCCTAACTATAATTACGGTGCCCGCGCGCGGACCGAGTTCACCCCTACCCGTGTCTGGGATGACGGGACGTTTACGTATTTCGAATTTCCGCGGAACGCGCCGGTGCCTGCGATCTTCCGCTACGCCAATAGCCGCGAACGGACGGTCAATACGCAAGCCACCGAGGATGGCGTGATCCGCGTTTCCGGGGTGAACAGGCAATGGGTGCTGCGGATCGGGGAAGAGGTGGTCTGTATCGAGGCCACACCGCCTGCGGGAGTGGGATCATGAGCGACACAGAAAACGCGGACCTCGAAAAACGCCTCGCTGCCCTCGAACAAGGCAAGGGCGCGAGCTCACCCCCTGCCCCAAAGCGCTCACCGCTGCTCGCATTGGTCGTCGTCCTCGTGATCGGCGCAGGCGGAGCGCTACTCTATCTCCTGTCCCAACCCGAAGAAGAGGAGGCCTTGCCCACGGCCACGCCGGACGTGTTCCAGAACGAAGGCGACGGCTTTGGCGCCATCGAAACCCTGCCCCCACCCGAGCCTGAGGTGGTTCTGGTCGCGCCGGAACCGGTCGAACCAAATGCAGAACTTCTCGCACAGCTCGCAGCCCTGCAGGCCC